>NZ_JAFLQX010000002.1:0-412250 GCF_017579965.1 Salegentibacter sp. BDJ18 | reverse complement strand
TTCAAAAATTCATCGTTAAATAAATCCTCTTTTTTCATACTGTGTAAAATTTAAAATTAGACAAAAAAATAACAGGGGTCGCGACCCCTGTTATTTTTCTATTTACACAGTTTATGAGATAGTCCTTGAAGCGGGTTTTTTAACTTAATGATCCTGAAATAAATTCAGGATGATGCGTATTTTCTTATAAAAATCTATTCGGTACGTTTGTCTCTAATTTGCGGGATGCGCTCATCTAATAATTTAAGACCCAGGCCTTCGGTGCCCATATGATCAAATAACTCTAGCGCACGGCGCATTGTTTGCTCTTCTTCCATTTGCTCTGCTATAAACCACTGTAGAAAATACTCGGTAGTATAATCGTTTAATTTTCGGCATTTACCTACAATATTATGAATTGCTTTGGTAATAGCAATTTCCTGGTCTAAAGCCGTTTCAAAGATTTCTTCCAAAGATTTAAAATCGTGATTTACACCACTAACTTCCGGAGAATACGCGGTACCACCATTATCGTTAATAAATCTAAAGATTTTCATCATATGTTCTCTTTCTTCTGCAGCTTGTTCGTAAAAGAAATCGGCGCTATAAGAAAGGGCATTGTGATCGCACCAGGAAGCCATAGCTAAATAAGCTGATGACGAATGTGCTTCTTTTTCAATTTGTTTATTTAAAAGATCCATGATATCTACATGGATGCTTAAATTTTGTCTTACTAAATCTTTCATTTTCTTTATATTTTTAATGCTATAAATGGCTGGTAAAGGCTTACTTAACCAGATTTGTACTTAACCATTTTTTGCGACCAGAATTGTGCCGGTTTATTAGTCATTTTCTATAAAATTAGCCAAATAGGCGGTAAGAACCTAATTAGGAATAGAATTTAGAAATAGTCTAAAGTGAAATAGATTAAACTGAAGTGGTAAGCAGGGAATTAAGTTCAAGCATAGCAAAAGAACCGGTAATAAATTCTTTAAGATCTATACATTCTAAAGTATTAAAAACAAAGAAGTGTTGCCTATTGCATAGCATAAGCATTTCTAACCCGTGCGGGTTTTGCCCATTAAAATGAGAATCCAAGTCAATTTCTTTAACTTGTTGTCTAAACGCTAAAAACTGGCAAAAACCAAGCTGAATGGTTTTATGCGGAAATTCAATAAAAAAGCATCGCTGCTTATCACATTGATAAGAAGTAAAGAATTGAGACTGGTGTAATACTTTCATACTGCAGCCAAAATTAATTCTTATTTAGAATAAATCCAAAGAATATTAAATTTTGATTTGCCTTTTTATTTGTTGATTTAACGAAATAAAGGTTTCGGTTCTTGAAACCCCTTCTATAGCCTGAATATCTTTGTTGAGTACATTCATTAAATGCTCGTTATCTCTACATAATATTTTGATAAAAATAGACCAGTTCCCGGTGGTGTAATGGCATTCAATTACTTCAGGAATTTGGCTTAGTTGCTTTACAGCCTGCGGGTTACTAACTGCTTTATCTAAGTAAACCCCTACAAAGGCCATAGTTTTATAGCCCAACTTGCGGGGGTTTATCATAAGTTTAGAGCCTTCAATTAAACCTGCTTTTTCCAATTTGCGTAAACGCTGGTGAACTGCTGCACCGGTAATTCCGATATTCCTGGCGATTTCTAAGATAGATTTTTTGGCATCTTCCATTAAGAAATTCAGGATGGTTTTATCTATACCATCTATAACAACAGTCTCGTTTACAACTTTCATTTGGGAGGTTTATTGGTTAAAGAGCTAAAGTAGCAAATTGAATTCAAAAATTTAATTTCCTACTTCTCCAAAAGGGTTATAACCCAAATATTCGGTCTCTTTTTCTTTAAAAACAATATCGTGTTTCTCTAATTCTTTTAGAATGGGTTCATAAACTTCTTTTTTAATAGGAAGCTGAACTCCGGGTGTGGTTATTTCGCCCTTTAAGATTTTTAAAGTAGCTATGGCTACAGGAAGCCCCACGGTTTTTGCCATTGCAGTTTCAGTTTGGTCTTTCCCAATGTGCACTATAGTTGAATCTATCTGTTTTTTCTCGCCTTTTAATTCGTAACCAAATTTATGGTACATTACAATCATATCCTTATCGTCTGGGGCCAGGCTCCATTTATCCATTAAGATCTTCTGTAGGGCTTGTGCAGGAGTAGCTTCTTTAATTCCAATTTTTTTGTCTTTATTGAATAAGTCCAGGTCTAACAGTTTTTCCCACATAAGATCGTCCTGATCTATTTTTAAATTATGCCGAAGTTTAAGTTCTACAGTATCTGTAGGAGAATAAGGCAGAAAGGAATTCACAAAATCACGATAGCTCATATTTTCTGAATCTTTCATTTTAAAACTATCGTCAGTCATACCAAGTTGCACAAACATATTCCACGCACGGCTGAAGCCAACCCGCCTAATGGTACCGCGGTAAAGTGTAAGTACATCTTCCAGGCCGTAAATGCTCATATAGTCTAGCGAATTTCTATTGGCATAACCTTCAAATTTGCCGTAACCCTCAATGTGAAGAAACTCGGTTCTTCTAAATAAACGGTGATAAGGAATGTATTTATATTTTCCTTCCTGTATAAACTCGGCCACGCCGCCCTGCCCGGCAACCACTACATTTCTTGGGTTCCAGGTAAATTTATAATTCCAGAGATTGGTGTCGCTTTCAGGAGCTACAAGGCCGCCTGTAAAAGATTCAAATAAAAGTATTTTTCCGCCTTTATCACGAATACGGTCTATAACCTGCATTGCACTCATATGATCAATACCGGGATCTACCCCAATTTCATTCATAAATATGAGTCCGTTTTGTTTTACTTCTTCATCTAAAGCTTTCATTTCTTTGCTTATGTAAGAGGCGGTCACCATATTCTTTTTTAACTTTACGCAAGCTTTGGCAACTTCTATATGAAATCTCGCCGGAAGCATGGAAATCACGATATCGGCACTTTTCACCGCGTTTTCCCTGCTTTCAGCATTAAAAACATCTAAATGAAAAGCTTCGCAATGCTTTTTATTCTTGCAGGCTTTTTTAGCATTCTCAAGATCAATATCTCCAATTCTTAAAAAGAGATCTTCTGTCCCGGCTTTGGACAAAAGATGGTCGATTAGGACAGAAGTAGATTTTCCTGCCCCGATTATTAAAATGTTGTTCATAAAATAAATTAGTTTTGTGTAGTGGTTTACGAATGTATTAAATCTTTAACTCATAAAAAATAACCTAAATGAATAGGAAATTTTTAATAACCGGGGCGATTTTTGGACTTTTAGCAGTAATAATTGGTGCTTTTGGTGCACATGGTTTAAAACCATTATTAGATATCGCCGCAAGGGAATCTTTTGAAACCGGGGTTAAATATCAAATGTATCATGGTTTGTTACTTCTTTTTATTGGAGGTTTTAAAATGCCCTCATTTCGTTTTCAAAAACCAATCTTTTATCTGCTCCTATTTGGCGTAATTTGCTTTTCTGGGTCTATATATTTACTCGCCACCAATAATTTAACAACTATAGATTTTACGGCAATTGCATTAGTGACCCCGCTGGGAGGTACGCTATTAATAGCCGCGTGGATTTTTTTACTGGTGGAATTCATAAAATTTAAGTCTAAATAATTTAAGAAAGTTTAGCAGTTTATGTGTATAAGATTTATAATTTTGTACCCATAACAAACCACACACTTTAAATTTATGCTTGCACACACCCAAACTACGAAAACGATTTCGTTAGAAAACTACGGGATCAGAAATGCAACGGTACACTACCAGTTATCTCCTGAAGAACTTCATTACGATACTTTAGAACATGGTCTTGGTACCGAAACAAATTCGGGCGCCCTGGCTATTAACACGGGAGCTTATACCGGGAGATCGCCAAAAGATCGTTTTATTGTAAAAGATGAAATTACCCGCGACAAAGTTTGGTGGGGAGATATCAATATTCCTTTTGATGCTGCCAAATTCGACAAACTTTATGATAAGGTTGCCAATTACCTTTCTGATAAGGAAATTTACGCTCGCGATGCCTATGCCTGCGCCGAAGAAAAATACCGCTTAAATATTAGGGTGGTAAATGAGTTTCCCTGGTCTAATATGTTTGCCTATAATATGTTTTTAAGGCCGGAAGAAAAGGAACTCGAAAACTTTAAGGAAGAATGGCTTATTCTTAACGCTCCCGGTTTTAAGGCAAATCCGGAAGTAGATGGCACGCGCCAGGAGAATTTTGCTATTCTTAATTTCAGCAAAAAAATTGCTTTAATTGGTGGAACCGGCTACACCGGGGAAATTAAAAAAGGAATATTTTCAGCCTTAAATTTTATACTTCCGGTAGATAAAAATACGCTTCCAATGCATTGCTCTGCTAATGTTGGTGAAGATGGTGATACCGCCATATTTTTTGGACTATCGGGAACGGGAAAAACCACTTTATCTGCAGATCCTGATAGAAAACTAATTGGCGACGATGAACACGGTTGGACCAAAGAAAATACAATTTTTAATTTTGAAGGGGGCTGTTACGCTAAGGTGATAAACCTTACCGAAGAAAATGAACCGGATATTTACCGAGCGATCAAGCCGGGAGCTATTTTGGAAAATGTAATTCTGGACGACGACGGGAATGTAGATTTTTCTGATACTAGCATAACTCAAAATACACGGGTTAGTTATCCTATTCATCATATAGATAACATTCAGGCGCCATCGGTAGGTGAAAATCCCAAGAATATATTCTTTTTAACCGCCGATGCTTTTGGGGTTTTGCCTCCAATAAGTAAACTTACACCAGGCCAGGCAGCTTATCATTTTATAAGTGGTTATACGGCAAAAGTTGCGGGTACCGAAGCTGGAATAGATGAACCTGTACCAAGTTTTTCAGCTTGTTTTGGTGCGCCTTTTATGCCTTTGCACCCTACAAAATATGCCGAAATGTTAAGCGCTAAAATGAAAGAAGCCGGAGTAAATGTTTGGTTAATTAATACTGGATGGACCGGCGGACCATATGGTACCGGAAACCGAATGAAATTAAAATATACCCGGGCTATGATTAGCGCTGCGCTAAATGGCGAATTAAAAGATGCGGAATTTAGTACGCATAATATGTTCGGGTTACAGATGCCATTAAGTTGTCCTAACGTGCCTGCAAAAGTTTTAAATCCTAGAAACACCTGGAAAGATACTGCAGCTTATGATAAAAAAGCAGGGGAACTGGCAAATTCCTTTAAAAAGAACTTTGAAAAGTTTGAAGCATATGCTAATGATGAAATTATGGCCGGCGGGCCAACTTCATCCTAGCATTATTTTTAATTAGTTAATTGATTCAAAAAAAATCCGGTGTAAAATGCACCGGATTTTTTATTTAAAAAATATAAATGGAAGGTAATCTTAACTCACTAGAGTGAGGTTTAAAATTCTTCTATAGGTTATTTCTTATTTGCTTCTGCAATATATTTTTGCAACGCCATGGTCATAGATGGGGTATCTGGCGTTGGCGCTTTTATATTAACGGTTAACCCGTGTTCTTTTGCGGCCTTTATGGTTGTATTTCCAAATACTGCAATTTTTGTTTCTTTCTGCTCAAAGTCTGGGAAATTTTCAAATAAAGATTTGATTCCGCTTGGGCTAAAAAATACCAGGATATCATAAGTTACATCGCGTAGGTTAGAAAGGTCACTTACCACGGTTTTGTAAAACGTAGCTTGTTTCCATTCTACGCCCAGCTTGTTTAGCGTTTTTGGAACATCTGGCTTCAGCATATCTGAAGATGGAAGTAAAAACTTTTCGTTCTTGTATTTCTTAATAAGCGGGGAAAGATCGGCAAAAGTTCTTTTTCCAACATAAATCTTCCGCTTGCGGTAAACTACATATTTTTGCAAATAGTAAGCTACAGCTTCACTTAAACAAAAGTATTTCAGGGTGTCTGGCACCTTAAAACGCAATTCTTCGGCGATTCTAAAAAAATGATCTACAGCATTACGGCTGGTAAGAATAATTGCAGAATATTTAGTAAGATCTACTTTTTGCTGGCGTACTTCCTTAGAAGAAACACCTTCTACGTGAATAAAAGGGATGAAATCAATTTTTACTTTTTGTTTTTCCTCAAGCTCAAAATAAGGAGAGTTCTCTACTTTAGGTTCGGGCTGGGAAACTAAAATTGTTTTCACTTTCATATATCAATACTTTTATTTGGTCCTTTGTTTAAATTGTAATTAGCTTGTACAAAATAATATAGGGGGCAATTTCGAGAGCGCAAAGGTACAAAATAAAATAAAACCAATTGCCAGTAATAAGATTTTGATTTTCCCGGTAGATTAATAACAGGCTAAAAATATTGCTTAGGACTAAAATACCCAATAAAGTATATAGGGCAAAAGCGGTAGGAGTAAAGGTATAGACGAATATTAAGCTAGGAATTAATAATATAAGTCCTATAAAATTGCGGTAACTTATTTTTTGATAGAGATAAGAATCTATTTGCGGGTCTAAATTAAAAACGTTGCCCACTATTTTTTCCAGCCCAAATTTTAATAGTACAAAACTACCATAAGCAGTAGCAATACGTATAAAAACAAAAGCCGGGTTTAAAGTGGTATCCTTCCAAAAGAAACTGAAAAACAGGTAAAAAAGCAGGGAAAAAGAGATGAGGTGAACAAAGAAAAGCAAAATGTTAAAAGGATGAAAAGCTTTGTTCTTCTTTCCTCTAAACATCATAAATTTGTTAGAGGAAAGCAGTGAAAGAAAATCCTCAAAACGTTGTGGATATGCTGTTCTTACAATAGCCAGTAATAGAAACGCACCCATTAGCGTGAGGGTGATCCAGTCTAGTGAAACAATATGTCTTTCTATGGCTTCCAGGATTAAAACTTTTTTTGCAAATGTATAATTATTTTGAGGTTAAAACTTGAAGGTGATGCCGGGAAACGAAGATTTAAAATGCATACATTTGTGCAAAAATTGGTAAGATGGTAAAGGGGATAGTCATTATACCCACCTTTAATGAAATTGAAAACATTGAGCGACTGGTTAGAAACGTGTTTTCTCAACCTACACAATTTCATATTTTGGTGGTAGATGATAATTCTCCCGATGGCACTGCAACCCTGGTAAGAACCCTGCAAGCCGAATTTCATGATAGTCTTTTTCTTGAAGAAAGAGTAGGGAAATTAGGTTTGGGAACGGCTTACATTCACGGTTTTAAATGGGCGCTGCAAAGGGATTACGAGTATGTTTTTGAGATGGATGCCGATTTTTCTCATAATCCTAACGATCTTATAAGATTATACAATACCTGCAAAAGGAATAATGCCGATGTTGCCATAGGTTCTCGATATAAAACCGGGGTTAATGTAATTAACTGGCCTATGAGCAGGGTTTTATTATCCTGGCTGGCATCTAAATATGTAAGATTTATTACCGGAATGGATATTCACGATACCACAGCCGGTTTTGTTTGTTATAAAAGAAAAGTGCTGGAGACGATAGATTTGGATAGCATACAATTTGTTGGCTATGCCTTCCAGATAGAAATGAAGTTTAAAGCATATTTGCTAAAATATAATTTAGAAGAAGTTCCTGTAATCTTTACAGATAGAACACGAGGAACTTCAAAAATGAGTGGCTCTATAATTTCTGAAGCCATTTTTGGGGTAATAATAATGAAGATTAAAAGTCTTTTTAAGCAGATTAAATTGAAATGAAGAAAGTCTTAATCAAGAACGCGAAGATTGTAAACGAGGGTAAAATTAAAGAAGCCGATGTTTTTATTGAAGGTGGAATAATTGTAGAAATTGCCGAAAGCATTAGCGCCAAATCCCCAGATGTACAAATCTTTGATGCCGAAGGAACCCATTTGTTGCCTGGTGTAATAGACGATCAGGTGCATTTTAGGGAGCCGGGGCTTACCCATAAAGATAACATAGAAATGGGATCTCGTGCGGCTGTGGCTGGTGGAATTACTTCATTTATAGAAATGCCCAATACGCTTCCGCAAACTACCACCATAGAAGAATTAGAAAAGAAGTTTGAATTGGCTGCAGCAAAATCTTATGCCAATTACTCTTTTATGTTTGGTGGTACTAACGATAACCTGGAAGAAATTCTAAAAGTAGATCCTAAAACCACAGCAGCTTTAAAACTGTTTTTAGGTTCTTCTACAGGAAATATGCTGGTAGACGACGAAAAAACTTTAGAGCAAATTTTCTCAAAATCTCCATTGTTAATCGCTGTGCATTGTGAAGACGAAGAAACTATTCAGAAAAACTTACAGGAATGTGTAGAGCGCTTTGGCGATGATATTCCAATTGAGTTGCATCCACAAATTAGGAGCGAAGAAGCTTGTTATAAGTCTTCATCCAGAGCGGTAGCTTTGGCCAAAAAAACCGGCGCGAGATTACACGTTTTTCACGTTTCTACAGCAAAAGAATTGAGTTTATTCAGCAATAAAAAGAAACTTAAAGACAAAAAAATTACGGCTGAGGTTTGTATACATCATCTTTGGTTCAATGATTCTGACTATAAGAAAAAAGGAACTTTGATTAAATGGAATCCTGCGGTTAAAACTAAAAAGGATCAGGAAGCTTTAATGAAAGCTTTAAACGATGATCTTTTGGATGTGGTAGCTACAGACCATGCTCCGCATACTAAAGAAGAAAAGAAAAATGTATATACCAAGGCACCAAGTGGTGGCCCGTTGGTACAACATTCGCTTGCTGCAATGTTGCAGTTCTACCATCAGGAGAAAATTTCTTTAGAAAAGATTGTAGAAAAAATGTGTCATAATCCGGCTATTTTGTTTGAGATAAAAGATCGCGGATTTATTAGAGAGGGTTACAAAGCCGATTTGGTGCTGGTAGATCTAAACGCGCCGTGGGCTGTACAGCCAGATAATATTCAGTATAAATGTGGCTGGTCTCCTTTTGAGGGGGTAACCTTTAAATCTAGGGTTACACACACTTTTGTGAACGGTAATTTGGTGTATAAGAATTTTAAACATCAGCCTTTTGCGAATGTGGCAGAGCGTTTGCAGTTTGACCGATAATATGTGCAAAAAAATCTTCTTCCTGTTTTTTATAGTTGCAGCATTTGCTGCCTGCCAGAATATTGATGAATCTGAAAGGCCAGAAAATCTTATTCCTGAAGATAAAATGATAGATATAATTGTCGAAGTTTCCATAATGCAATCGGCCAGGAATTTTAATAAGCGTATGTTCGAAAATACCGGGATTAGAGGCCAGGAATATATCTTCGAGAAATACGATATAGATAGCGTTCAGTTTAAGCGTAGCAACGATTATTATGCCGATAACTTTGAAATTTATCAGCGCATCTACGATAGTGTAAAGAATCGTTTTGAAAAATTAAAAATTGAGCTAGATACACTGCAAAAGCAAGAACAACGAATTAAAGATTCTATTGCAAAAGTAAGACGTGATTCACTGGGAGTAGAAAAAGATTCTTTAAACCCTGATAAGGAAATTGAAGAAATTCCTGATTCCTTAGCTAAAGAAAAAGATTCGCTTAGCAGTAGAGTTTTAGACAGTTTGCCTCAACCAAGATCTCGAGACTAAGATTTGTCCTGTTCGTAGAATTTAGCAGTTTCAGCAATTACATTTTTTATTGGGGTAAATTCAAAACCCAGGCTTTCTTTAATTTTTTTGTTTGAATATTTTGAATGTTGGAAAAGGGTTCTTACCGTGTTTTTGGTAATTTGTCTTTTTGCGCCAAAAAAGCCACCAATTTTCTGAAAAAACCAACCTATCCAAAGCATCCATTTTTTAAGCGCTTTTTTAGGTGCAGTTTTATTCAATTCAATTGCAGTTTGCTCAAAAACAGAATTAAAACTTATATTTTCAGAAACCAGGATATAAGCTTCATTTTTTATTTCAGCTTCCATTAGCTGTTGCATCACATTTACTACATCTTTTACCCCAACAAAACCGGCTATTTTAGGGAAGTGATAGTTCATTCCCTTATCAATTTTAGAAAAAATTTGACCCGTACCTTCTTTCCAAAAGCCTGGTCCTATAATAATTCCGGGTTTTACTATTACCGTTGGTACGCCTTCTTGCGAGCCTCTCCAGGTTTCAATTTCGGCACCGTATTTAGAAATTGCGTAATCGCTATGGTCTTCTTCGGGGTTCCACATAACACGCTCGGTAATCTCTTTCTCGTTTAAACTTCTACCCAGGGCCGCAACACTACTTACATAACAAAGTTTTTCAATTTTAAAGGCCACACACAGGTTTACAATATTGGCTGTGCCCTCAATATTTATTTTCCGCAGCTTTTTAGCGTCTGCGGGATCAAAGGAAACAAGCGCAGCACAGTGGTAAACGTATTTTATATTTTCAAAAGCTTTATTTAGTTGAGGTACGTTGGTGATATCTGCTTCAAACCATTCAATTTGTTGGAATAAGCTGTTGGCTTCTTCAGTAGAAGTATAATAGTTGAAAACGTGCTCAACCGCTGCGAGGTCGCTATTTTTTCGGTAAAGGGCCCTAACTTTTTTTCCGGCTTTTAATAAATTCAGCAATAAATGTGAACCTACAAGTCCGGTGCCGCCTGTAACTAAAATCATGTGGTAAATATACCAAAACCACTTAGGAAAAATAAGAGTTTATGGTATCTTTACTCGATAGTTGAGATTTAAATCTCCAAAATTTTCAAGAAAATCTAAATATTATTTCGTAAAACGGGTTCGGGGACTTGCTCCGAGCTTATTTACTATTATTTTGAGCAAAATTATTTGAATTATGAATAAGAACTTTGTAGAAGAACTTACCTGGAGAGGTATGGTGCATGATGTCATGCCTGGAACCGAAGACCATCTAAAAGAAGGAATGCGCGCTGCTTATGTTGGAATTGACCCAACGGCCGATTCCCTGCATATAGGCCATCTTGTGAGCGTGATGATGCTTAGGCATTTTCAGCTTTGCGGGCATAAACCTTTTGCTTTAGTGGGTGGTGCTACAGGAATGATTGGTGATCCATCAGGGAAATCTGCAGAACGAAATTTGCTTGACGAAAAAACCTTACGGCACAACCAGCAGGCTATAAAAAACCAGCTTTCTAAATTTCTTGAATTTGGAAAAGAAGAGGAAAATGCTGCCGAAATGGTAAATAATTACGACTGGATGAAAAATTTCAGTTTTCTGGAATTTATTCGCGATGTGGGGAAGCATATTACGGTAAACTATATGATGGCCAAAGATTCGGTTAAAAAGCGCTTATCTTCTGATGCTGCCGAGGGAATGTCTTTTACCGAATTTACTTACCAGTTGGTTCAGGGTTACGATTTTCTGCATTTATTCAGGGAAAAAGATTGTACGCTGCAAATGGGCGGTAGCGACCAGTGGGGAAATATCACGACCGGTACCGAGATGATTCGCCGTATTGGAAATGGAAAAGGCTACGCTTTAACCTGCCCACTAATTACAAAGGCCGATGGGACTAAATTTGGGAAAACCGAAGGCGGAAATGTTTGGTTAGATCCAAATCGTACTTCTCCTTATAAATTCTACCAATATTGGTTAAACACCAGTGATGTTGATGCTGAAAAATATATCAAGATCTTTACATTGTTAAGTAAGGCCGAAATAGATAAAATTGTTGACGAGCATAAAGAAGCGCCTCATAAGCGTGTGCTTCAAAAAACTTTAGCCGAAGAAATTACGGTAATGGTCCATTCTCGAGAAGACTTTGAGAACGCGGTAAAAGCTTCTGAAGTCCTCTTTGGAAAAAGTACCGCAGCCGATTTAAAATCTTTGAATGAAGCTACATTTTTAGATGTATTTGAAGGCGTACCACAAGCTGAAGTAGCTAAAACTGAAATAGAAGAAGGCCTGGACATGATCGCGGCTTTATCGGCAAAGACTAATTTTCTGCAATCCAATGGTGAAGCCAGAAGGGCGCTTAAAGAAAATTCAGTTTCTGTAAATAAGGAGAAAGTAAAGGAAGATTATACCATCACTCCTCAAGATCTTATTAATGATAAATATGTAATTATTAACAAAGGAAAGAAGAATACCTATATTATTAGGGCTATTTAAGCTGCTGGTTGGTTTAATAAAATACAAAGCCCCACAAACAGGACGTTTATGGGGCTTGCAACTAACTAACCAATCTAATATGAAAAAATTTCACTTAGCCTGTAAGACTTATTTTAATCATAATTCATCTTACATTTAATAAGACGAGAGAACTGCTTAAAATTTACATGCTTTAATAAACTTTAACTATAAAGTCCTGATATTTAATTTTTTATTGGCTAATGTTGATAGCAGAAAGCTTATAGAATTAGAAGGTTACATCCCCGAATATCACTATTATCAAATCTTCCAAGAATTTCAGTTTGATCTTTCTGGATTTTTCTGCCTAAATCCTGGGTAGCAATAAATGAACAAGAGTTAAAATTAGCCAGGTCAATTACGTTGATTCCGCCTGTTTTATGCGCTGGAAGGTAGCTTAGCGCATCTTCGGTATCACGAATAAAGATTTTCATCCAGGGTGGAGTATCAAAAATTCCGTCTCCTTTTGAATAAGCTTGCGAAAGTAACTCGGTCATTCCGTATTCACTATGAATCTTTTCTACTCCAAAACCTTGAGAAAGAATTTGGTGCAGTTCTTCCCTAATCATTTCTTTACGCCGTCCTTTCATCCCACCGGTTTCCATAATAGTAGTGTTCTTTAGGTTGAAATCGTAATTTTCAACTAAATTGAGTAGTGCAAAAGATACGCCCAGAAGAAGAATTTTTTTTCCGCTTTTGTCTAGTGCTGAAAGTTTCTTTTGAAGGTTCTCAAGTTCGTCCAGGTAAAATCCGCTTTCAGGATGTTTGCTGCGTTTTATAAGGCTATCGGCCATATAGATTAACGAAGAGCCCCGGCGTTCTAAATAAGAAGGTAAAAGCGCTAAAACTACCATTTCTTCGGGTTTCCCGTAGAAAAGTTCAAAAGCTTTTAAAAAACTTTTCTCGTAAACCTTTAAATTGGTTACGTAATGTTTACTGGTGGTTAAACCCGTAGTTCCGCTACTGATGAAAATTATTTCTTCTGAAGCTAAACCAGAAACTACCTTTTTCTTTTTGAAAAATTCTATGGGTAAAAAAGGGATCTGTTCAATGGTTTCAACATTTTTGGGATTCCGATTTAATAACTCGCAAAACACCCGGTAAACCTTATTATGCTGAAATTGATAAGAAAATACTTCAAGAGCAATTTCATTAAAATCTTTCTGATTAGAAATATTAAAAATTCTTTCAGATAACATTCTCGTGGTTAAATTTAGAGAGGCGAAGTTAAGAATTCTAGGAAATGCCTGAAGTTTGAATTATCGCACCACCAATTTTCTTGTGGCAGAGGCTTCTTCTTCCTTGATTTTTAGAATATAAATTCCTGCACTAAGTGAAGAAACGTCAAGTTCTTTTCCTCTTAATTTGATGCGTTGTACAGGTTTACCCAAAACATTGTAAATCTGGATTTCCTTTTCTTTATTTTGGGAAGTACTAATATAAACTTTCCCGTTAGTAACCGGGTTAGGGTATATAGATAAACCTTCTATAGGAATTTCGGTTTTATTCCCCGAGCTGGTAGTATCCTGCGCATACGCTGCATTTGGTGCAGAGAATGTGAGGAAAATAGCTAATATGAAACTATAGAAGTAGTATTGCTTCATTCTTTAATATCGAGGTTTATACAAAACTACAATAAAATTTCAAAAACGATGCCAGATTTATTGTGTATTTGATCTTAATATTATATTAAAAAAGGCTGTCTGTTAGGACAACCTTTTGTTTTGGCTAATAAATAATTTCTTCAATAATGAAAATGCACTATTCTACCCAACTAAACATCTCTAGATCTACGGTAGCTTCAGTTTCGTAGGTATCTTCCAGGGTAGCATTATTTCCTTCAATTTGGATTCCAGAAAGATCTGTTCTTCCCTCCTCGGCAATATCAATTGCAGTGTCATAACCTGTAAGAGAAAGACCTGTTATGGTAGCTCCAGATTGTGCTTTAAATTGCAATGCAATTCCTCCGGTTTCTGAAACTGCTGTGAAATTTTCAATGGTAGGATTTCCATTTACTCCGTCAGCTTCAATTGCAGTAGAAAAATTTTCAATAGTATGGTAAACGTAAGTATTGGTTACTGCGCCATTCCAGCCTTCTGTCCAATCTACGGCATCATCTTCATTATTTTCTAAATAAAGATTGGTAGCTGATACAGAACCTCCAAAAAATTCAACGCCATCATCAGAACCGTTTAAGATCGCAATATTTTGAATGTTTGTTTCAGATCCAACTGCATAAAGTGAAAGGCCGTTGTATTGTGATTCTGAATTAATTTGAGCTCCAGCATCAGATAGTATAAGGTATTCTATTGATCCCGAATTATCTTCAGGATTATTCCCTCCATAGATAATTCCACCTACTTCTGCAGTAGCATCAATTCCGGCAGTAGTTTCGGCATTACCTGCAATTACAAGTCCGCCCCAGCTTCCTGCAACACCAGAGGTAGAAGACATTACAACTGGGTTATCTTCAGTTCCTTCAATATCTATCATCGCTCCTTTTTGAACCACAATATAAATGCTAGTTCCCTCTGTGTTATTATCACTTCTTGCAGTAATTTTAGTTCCTGCAGGAATTGTTAAAGTAGCACCTTCCTCAACAGAAACCACACCGTTAATTATATATTCTGAATTTGCGTCTAAAGCAAGATCTGTATCAATAGTACCTGGAAGTACAGATACATTCCCACGATTATCAACCCAGTCAAACATAGAAGGATCTACGGTTTGAGCTTCAGAATAATCCATATCCAACTCTGCGGTAGCACCGTTTAATTGAATTCCAGAAAGATCTGTTCTGCTTTCTTCAGCGATATCCAAAGCGGTATCATATCCTGAAAGGGAAAGGCCATTAATAGTTGCGCCAGATTGCGCTTTAAATTGTAAAGCAACTCCACCGGTAGAAGAAACTGCGGTAAAGTTCTCGATAGTTGGATTTCCATCCACACCATCAGCTTCAATTGCAGTAGAGAAGTTTTCGATACTGTGCAGTACATAAGTATTGGTAACTGTACCGTTCCAACCTTCTGTCCAGTCTACAGCATCATCTTCGTTATTTTCTAAATAAAGATTTGTAGCTGAAACAGAACCTCCAAAGAATTCAACTCCGTCATCAGAACCGTTTAAGATCGCAATGTTTTCAATAGTTGTTTCAGAGCCAACTGCATAAAGGGAAAGCCCGTTGTATTGTGATTCTGAGTTGATTTGTGCACCTGCATCAGAAAGTACAAGATACTCTATAGAACCAGAATTATCTTCAGGATTGCTTCCACCGTAGATAATTCCACCTACTTCTGCAGTCGCATCAACACCAGCGGTAGTTTCAGCATCACCTGCAATTACAAGTCCCCCCCAGCTGCCTCGCTGGCTGTTAGAAGATCTCATAATTACCGGGGCAGAAGATGTTCCCTGGATATCTATCATTCCCCCTTTTTGAACTACGATGTAAACACCTGTAGCATCTTCATCGGTATCTGCAATAATCTCGGTTCCTGCAGGGATGGTTAAGGTAACTCCCGGTTCTACCGAATAAACACCTGTAAGATTGTAGGTTTCGCTTCCATCTAAGGTGCGATCTTCCTCAACACTACCGTTAAGAACGGTTCCTTCAGGGGTTGGGGTTGGATTGTCGTCGTCCAGCTTTTCAAATTCATCATCAGAGCTACAGCTCGTGATTGACACACCTAGTGCCAGGGCTAAAGTTGGTAAAAATCTGCTTTTAAACATTTTCATAATTTAGGTTTTAATAAAATTGAATGGTTAATATTTATGATTGAATGGTTATTAAGTGGTTAAAATGAATAGTTTACTCCAAGGCTCAAGACTGCGCCTCTAGTATAAGATCTTACCGTTTGAGTGGTTTCAATGCCGGTAGAACTTGGTCTAATATCCTGTACTCTTTCTATTTCAGGATTTAAAAGGTTTTGACCACGGAACTGGAAATCCCAATGATCGCCTAAATTTTTGCTTACTATAAGATCCAGGGTTACAAAACCCTTTTCTACAATTTCGTCGTTGTAAAAAACATCACCCTGGTTCTGGGCTTCTGGAGCGCCAAGCGCATATATTTTATCTGAAGCGTAATTTCCTACTAAAGAAGCTCTAAATGGATTTTCAGACTCTGTAGAAACATTTATCGAACCGTTAAAGATCCAATCTGAAGCTCCCTGTAAACCGATCTCGCTTTTATTGTTATATCTAAAAGTTCTAATGAAGGTTTCACCATCAAATACTTCTTTTAGATCCTGTTTGTGCCACATTCTTGAAGCGTTAAATGCTACTTCCAGGTTTAAACCTTCCGGAGTTTCATTGTCAATTACATCAAGTCTAGTTTCAAGTTCTAATCCGTAGATATTTGCTTCTTCCCCAGCATTGAAATAAGAGAAAACACCTGCCGCACCTCTATCCTGAACTTTATTTATAGGATCTTCAATATTCTTATAGAATCCGGTTAGGGAAATTAACTGACCCGAAGATGGAAATAGTTCATATTTTAAATCGAAATTCAGGTTGTTTGAAGCATCAAGATCTGGATTACCTCTGGTAACCTGTCCTGTTTGAGAAACATACTCAAAAGGAGCAATTTCTTTAAATTCAGGGAGTGTAATAGTTTTACTTGCCGAGAACCTAAAGTTTGAATTCTCGTTTGGAGAGAATTTTACATTTACACTCGGGTAAATATTGTTGTATGATTGATTGGAGAACTGTGGAAGGTTCGCAGGGTAGTTATTAACGTCAAAATCTACATTAAGTTCGTCTTCCTGGAAACGTGCTCCAAGGTTAACATTCCAATTATCTTTCCCATAATTAAAGTTTACAAAACCACCGTAAGATTGTAATTCTGCATTATAAAAATCGGGTGTAAGCTCGTTAATTTGCAAGTTTCCGCTTCTAAAATTATCTATGGTAAAAACGCTGGATAAATTGTCTAAAGAAGTTGGGTTATAAGTGTTCGTTGGGCGCTCTATAACTCCAAAGAAGCGAGAAACAAAATCTCTTTGTTTATTTCGGTAACTTCCGCCAAAGTCTACGAAGATGTTTTTGGTGTCCTCTTCATTTTCTTCGGAATTAGCGAAAATGATCTTGTCTTCAACATAAGCATTGATTTCGTTATCCTCAATTTTTTGAGAAGACTTTCTTTGCTGGTAGCCGCCCATTCTTCCTAATTGAATAAAATCTTCACCATCGTAGTTCACTTCATTTCTTATACGGTTAGGTTCATCGGCATTAACAAGGTTGTAACCCAAGCCCCAATTCAATTCATTTTTATCTGAAATATTGTGTGTACCGTGTAACTGGTTTATCCATAAACGAGTTTGTTTAATATTCTGGTCCCGTACAAACTGGTTAAGACCTTCGGCAGGTCCGGTTTCTTCAAAGACAACACCTTCACCATTTCTACCGCTTTCATAAACTTCATCAGTAAGTTTATTGATAAAAAGACTGGTTGCTTTTATTTCGTGATCATCGTTAAACTCGTAGAGCACGTCTAACATCCCGGTAGTATTATCGGTTTGAGTGAAATTCTCTACATCGGTAAAATAATCGTAGCGGTTGTTGTTTCGGTATTCGGTAAATTCACCCTCACGATACTCAAATTTGCGAGATTGTGAAGCCGTTAAAAGGACTTTTAGTTTTTCACCGAATTTTTTTCCAGCTGTTAAAGCATACCTTCTGTTAATAGGGGCATCAGCAGTTTGTGGATCCCAGCTTTGGTTATAAAGAGTATATTCAATAGGAATATTTTGCTGATGAAAACCGAAATAAGCATTGTCTTGATTAGGGCTTACTTTAAAATTTGAAAATTGTCCTACTGCATTGGTGTTTACGCCAACTCTTATTCCCAGGTCAAATTCTTCGCTGCCTACCAACTCTCTGGATTCAATATCGATATTTCCTGAAGCCTGGTCTGCAGAATAAGAAGGTGAATAAGTCTTGCTTATTCCCACACTCTTAATAACCCGAGTTGGGAAAAGACCTAAATCTATATTCTTGCGTTCTACATCGTCAGATGGAATTGGTAAACCGTTTAAGGTAGTATATAGGTAACGATCGCCTAATCCTCTCACAAAAATATCTCCGGAAGCTTCACTGCTGGTAACTCCGGAAATTTTAGTGGTAGCGGTACCGGCATCAGAAACGCCTATTTTTGCTAGTTCCTGGGCGCCAATACTTTCCTTTATTTGTATCGCACTTTTTTGTTCCAGAAGTAAAGCTACTTCAGAATCCTGTCTTGATACGGTAGAAATTACAACTTCGTCTAAAGCTGCAGCACTTGCTCCAAGGCCAGTGTTTACTTCGGTAACTTTTCCTGCGGCAACTTCAACATTTGGAATTTGCAAAGTTTCGTAACCTATAAAACTAAATTCTACCGTGTAGGTTCCGGGTTCAATATTTTTTAGGGAGTATAGCCCGTCAAAATCTGAAGTGGTTCCTTTATTTGTTTCTTTAATAATTACATTCGCAAAAGGCAGAGGTTGTCCCTCCACTTCATTGTCAGATAATTTTCCGGCAATACTACCGGTTGTATCATTTTGCGCTTGCATGGCTATACTTGAAATAAGTAAGCTCAGGATAGATAAATACTTCTTCATTACTGTGTTTAGTTCTCTGGCGCAAATTAACGGCAGCATTGTAAAGCCTCTGTTAAGCTGAAATTATGTGTTTATGATTATAATGTTAGCTTAAGGTTACCAAAGGGGTAGAGCTTACGTAAGTTCAAATTTATGGTTACTTTTACCTCACATTATACCAAATCAACTAAACCAAAATGAAAAAGAAAGACATTAAAATCTTACTGGTAGACGATGAACCAGATATCCTGGAAATCGTAGGGTATAACCTTTCTGCTGAAGGATATCAGGTAATCACCACAGATAATGGTGCCGATGCTGTAAAGCTTGCAAAAAAGAAGAAACCCCAGCTTATTATCTTAGATGTAATGATGCCCGAAATGGATGGGATTGAAGCTTGTGCACAAATTAGAAAGCTGCCGGAACTGGAAGAAACTATTATAGCTTTCCTTACCGCGCGTGGTGAAGATTATTCTCAAATGGCCGGTTTTGATGCGGGTGCAGATGATTATATTACCAAACCTATTAAACCGAAAGTTTTGGTAAGTAAAGTAAAAGCTTTATTAAGAAGATTTAAAGATGATACGGCAACTTCTAATGTGGTGAAAATTAAAGACCTTATTATTAATCGCGATGAGTATAAGGTGATTAAAAACGGAGAGGAAATAATTTTACCCAGAAAGGAATTTGAATTACTCTCATTACTGGCTTCAAAACCTGGAAAAGTTTTTAAAAGAGAAGATATTCTAGATAATGTTTGGGGCGCAGAGGTTGTAGTTGGTGGGCGTACCATAGATGTACATATTAGAAAACTGCGGGAAAAAATTGGAGACGAATGTTTTAAAACTGTAAAAGGTGTAGGCTACAAGTTTGTTGTTTAATGGCAAAAAAATTTAAACGTTCATATAAGTTTGCAATAAAGACTGCGCTCTATATCACCGTCTTCTTAAGCGTGGTATTGGCAGGTTTTGCTCATTTTACTTCCGGTCTTATATTGAAACCATTTTTCGCTTTTGTCCTTATTACCTATTTCGCTTCCTTTTTTATTATTCAATACAGGGTAGAGCACTTTATTTACAAGCGAATTAAGAAGATCTATGATAATGTTTCGCTTTTAGATTCTACTACTTTAAATCCCAGCCAGGTTACTACAGATATGGCTACCCTTACCCGTGAAGTTGAAAAATTCACCAAAGACAAAAAGCTGGAGATAGATACCCTTAAAGTGCGTGAAGCCTATAGAAAAGAATTTATGGGGAATGTTTCGCACGAGCTTAAAACACCACTTTTTACCGTTCAGGGATATATTCTTACGCTACTTGATGGCGCAATGAAAGATAAAGCGGTGCGAAAAAAATACCTGCAGCGCGCCAGTAAAGGTGTAGAACGCCTTATTTATATAGTGCGGGATTTAGATATGATCACCAAACTGGAGGCCGGGGATCTACATTTAGAAGAGGAAGATTTTAATATTGTAGAACTTGTGCAGGGCTCGTTTGATCTTTTAGAAATGAAGGCTGCCAAAAAGAACATCACCCTAACTTTTGATATTGATTACGACGAACCTATTTGGGTAAATGCCGATAGGGATAGAATTCAGCAGGTATTAACCAATTTAATCGTGAATTCTATTAAATACGGAAAGGAAGATGGTACTACTGAAGTTAGCATAGAAAATCTAATTAAAAACAAGGTGATTGTTCGTGTAACCGATAATGGTGAAGGAATAGAAAAAGAAAATCTACCGCGTGTTTTTGAACGTTTTTATCGTGTAGATAAAAGCGGCTCCAGGAAGGAAGGCGGCTCTGGCTTAGGACTTTCTATAGTAAAGCATATTATTGAAGCGCACGATGAAAAAATATATGTAGAAAGTGTATTTGGAGTAGGTAGTGAATTTTCATTTACCCTGGAAAAGAGCAAAAATATCCCCGAAATTACCACTGAACTTTAGGTTGCTAAAGCCTGAAAAATCTCTTAAATCCTCAAGTTTTGAAATGTCAAAATCCTCCTGTTTGCAAAAAGGAGCTATTCCTAACTTCATAAAACGTTCAGCTAAATATTCCTGTTCGTACTGGCCGGGAGTGGGAATAAAAAATGCTTTTTTTTCCAGTTTAGCTAAATCCATTATACTGGTATAACCAGACCTGCATATAATAATTTCACTACTTAGAATTACTTCTTCCAGTTCTTTAGAAGTTAGATAGTTTATAATTTCCAGACTTTTGTTTAAAGAAGTAATACTTTCCCCGCCTATTATTCCTCTTACAAAAACAATTTTTTCGTCTGAATTTTGAAAGGTCACAAGTAATTTTTCTTCCAACATTGTTCGCTGAGGTTCTGGACCAGATAAAACTACAGCGAAGTCATATTTTTTTTGTCCTGGTAATTTATTAAACCGGCTCAGTGGACCAATGTATTTTACATTTTCGGGCATTTCTTTTAAATGGCCCATTATTCCGCTTAAATTATTATTGCCGGGGGTATCGGGAATCCAGCATTCATCAAATTTCGAAATATATTTTTGATGTATTTTACTGCTTAAATAAGTAGTATTTCCGCTTAGCACATTTAACTGGTGTGTGATAAAAACAGAAGTGATTTTTTTATGCCGGCATCCAAATCGGTTATCAGAGATTATTCCGTTTAAATTATATTCATCAATAAATTTTTTAATCGCTTTTTTTTCAAGTCTTATCGCATTTAGAATACCTGGAGTTTCAGTAAATAATTTCCATTTAAAAGAACTCGCAGATTTGCTATAGGAAATATTATAGGAGGGAAGTTCCAGGCATTTAATATCTGGGAATTCTTTATGTAATAACTGTAACGCCCCTCCATCTGAGGCGATAAAAACTTCAAAATTATGATTCAGTAATTCATTGATAATTGGAATAGAACGTGTAGCATGGCCAAGCCCCCAGTTTAAAACAGCCACTAAAATTCTTTTCTTCTGCATATATCAAATATAATATTAAGTGCCTGTGCGCTATTTTCTTTAATTTTACCAAAATATTAAATTAAGGCGTGGGAAGTAAGAATAAATTAAGACGATTCAGGGAGAACGAAACATTTGAAAATGTGATACAACCCTCCCGGGAAGAGCTGGAGAAAGATCAATTCAGTTTAAAAGGAAATTGGAATAAAGATTTTTTTAAAAATGATAACCCTATAGTACTGGAATTAGGCTGCGGAAAAGGAGAATATACCATTGGCCTTTCTAAGCAGGATGCTACAAAGAATTTTATAGGAATAGATATAAAAGGCGCCAGGTTTTGGAGAGGAGCAAAAACTGCTATAGAAGAAAATCTGGAAAACGTAGCTTTTTTAAGAACTCAAATTGAATTGATAGATCGCGTTTTCGCCGAAAATGAAGTAGATGAGATTTGGATCACTTTTCCCGATCCTCAAATTAAATATAAGCGTACCAAGCACCGCTTAACCAATGCTGAATTCCTTCAGAAGTATAAGCATATTTTAAAACCTGAAGGCCTGGTGAATCTTAAAACCGACAGCGAATTTATGCACGGTTACACGCTTGGTTTGCTTCACGGCGAAGGTCACGAAATTCTTTATGCGCATCACGATATTTATAAAAATGAATATTCGCCCAAAGCAGTTAGGGAAATTCAAACTTTCTACGAAAAACAGTATCTTGACCAGGGAAAACCTATAACTTACATTCAGTTTAGGATAAAATAAGTCTCTTTGGAGGAAACAAAACTTTTTCTAATTACTTATTTCGCGGCCTTGCTTGGGGTGATTCCTCCCGGTTTGGTGAATATGACCGTGGCTAAAACCTGTGTTGAAAAAGGAAAGAAAAATGGGCTTTATGTTGCGTTGGGTGCCACAATTGTGGTGATTATTCAGGCAACGGTGGCCGTGCTACTCGCTAAATATATATTCGGAAATGAATTTGTTCAGAATATTTTATTACGTGCCGGCCTGGTAATATTTATTCTGCTTGCTGTTTACTTTTTTATTCAGGCAAAGAAACGTGGCGGCATAGAACATAAATCCCGCAAAGCAAATTCCAACAGTATTTTTAAAGGAATGCTTGTGGCGGCCCTAAATATTTTTCCCGTTCCTTATTTTGTAGCTATTGCAGGAGCCCTGCATATTGGCGTTGGTGCCACTTACGATTGGTCCCGAATTATAGCCTTTATTCTGGCTGCATCTATGGGAAGTTTTACTACACTATATGTTTACGTACTCTCCTTTATTAGAATTGAAAAACAAGCTGAAGCATTTTCAAAATACTCCAATTATTTTATGACCGCCCTAATGCTTATTTTGGTAATTGTAACACTTTTAAGAATTTATTACTCTTAGGTTTGGAAGAAAAGAACTTTTTTGAAAGGGTTTATAAAGTAGTGAGACAAATTCCAAAAGGGAAAGTGACTTCTTACGGGGCTATCGCAAAAAGCGTAGGTGCCGCAAAAAGTGCAAGAATGGTTGGTTATGCAATGAATTCGGCTAAAGATCTTGACGATGTGCCTGCGCACCGGGTGGTTAATAGAAACGGACTCCTTACCGGCAAAAGTCATTTTGGAGATCATAGCGCGATGCAGCAAATGCTAACTTCTGAAGGGGTTACGGTAAAAGACAATAAAGTTCAGGATTTTAAAAAGCACTTTTGGGATCCGCAGGAAGATTTGAGATAATTTTTTCTTCTGAAGTTTTACTATAATGGGGCTTTATTATTCCATAGATCAATTATGGGTAAATACTTCGTTTTCTTAGCTTTTCCCCCTATATTTGCGTTTAGAATGAATCTATATAAGCTGATGAGATTTTAGGTAAAACTCGCTATTTCAGCTTAAAATTGTCCTGATTTTTTTGGGATTATAAATATCTTTTAAATGAAGTTAGACAGAAAAGAAATATTAAAATCGCTGGAAACTATTTCTGTAGCCGGAGAAGGCAAAAATATGGTAGAAAGCGGGGCTGTTCAAAATGTAATGACTTTTGGTGATGAGGTGGTTGTAGACCTGGTTTTACAAACCCCTGCCTTGCATATTAAAAAGCGGGCAGAAGTAGATGTGATGAAAGCAATTCACGAACATGTAGAACAAAAAGCCAAAGTTAAAGTAAATATTAAAATAGAGTCTACCTCTAAAAAACCAGAAATAAAAGGGAAAGCAATTCCCGGGATTTCCAATATTATAGCCGTGGCTTCCGGAAAAGGAGGCGTAGGTAAATCTACAGTAACCGCTAACCTTGCGGTAACTTTATCAAAGATGGGCTTTAAAGTTGGGATTTTAGATGCCGATATTTATGGGCCGTCTATCCCTATGATGTTTGATGTTGAAGCTTCAAGACCACTTTCAGTAAATGTAGATGGGAAATCTAAAATGAAACCTGTAGAAAACTACGGGGTAAAAATTCTTTCTATCGGGTTCTTTACCCAACCAAATCAGGCAGTTATTTGGCGTGGACCAATGGCTTCTAAAGCTTTAAATCAAATGATTTTTGATGCGGCCTGGGGCGAGTTAGATTTTCTTTTAGTAGATCTACCACCGGGAACGGGAGATATTCATCTTTCAATTATGCAGTCTCTTCCTGTAACAGGATCTGTGATTGTAAGTACTCCACAAAACGTGGCTTTAGCCGATGCTAAAAAAGGAGTTGCCATGTTCCGCCAGGAAAGTATAAATGTGCCGGTACTGGGAATAATAGAGAATATGGCGTATTTTACTCCAGAAGAACTTCCTGAAAATAAATATTATATCTTCGGAAGAGAAGGTGCTAAAAATCTCGCAAAAGATATTGAGGCCCCATTTTTAGGCGAAATTCCGCTGGTACAAAGCTTAAGAGAATCTGGTGATATTGGCCGTCCTGCTGCTATGCAGGAGTCAACACCCCTGGAAGAAGCTTTTGAAGAAATTACCCGCGGGATGGTTCAGGAAACAGTGAATAGAAACCAAAGTCTGCCTCCAACTGAAGCGATTAAGATCACCACAATGGCAGGATGCAGTGCAGTTAATAAAAAATAGATGACGAGCGAAGAAGTTAAATTAAATGTAGAAAAGGCCCTGGCTGAAATCAGACCTTTTTTGGAGAGTGACGGGGGCAATATTTCCCTAATCGCTATTGAGAACGATCGCCTGGTTAAGGTTCGTCTGGAAGGCGCATGTGTAGATTGCACAGTAAACCAGATGACGCTAAAATCTGGGGTAGAAATGACTATTAAAAAATATGTTCCACAAATAGAAAGTGTGATCAATATTCAAAGGTAAGCACCTGGCTTACTACCAAATTTACCAGTAGAATGATTAAAACCGATATACTTATAATTGGCGCAGGGCCAACGGGCCTTTTTGCGGTTTTTGAAGCAGGATTATTAAAACTAAAATGTCATTTAATAGATGCACTGCCGCAACCTGGCGGGCAATGTTCCGAAATTTATCCTAAAAAACCTATCTATGATATCCCGGGCTTTCCCGAAGTATTAGCAGGAGACCTGGTAACTAATCTAATGGAGCAAATAAAGCCTTTTGAGCCGGGATTTACTCTGGGAGAAAGAGCCCAAACCATAGATAAACAAGAAGATGGTAGCTTTATAGTTACCACTAATAAAGGAACAAAACACCACGCCCCGGTGGTAGTAATTGCCGGTGGTCTTGGAAGTTTTGAACCAAGAAAACCACCTATTGCCAATATCACCGATTTTGAAGACAAAGGCGTAGCTTATATTATTCGGGAGCCAGAAGATTATCGCGATAAAAAAGTAGTAATTGCCGGTGGGGGTGATTCAGCATTAGATTGGGCTATTTATTTAGCCGATGTAGCTTCCGAAGTTTCGCTGGTACACCGAAGAAATGATTTTCGTGGAGCTTTAGATTCAGTAGAAAAAGTAGAAGAGCTTTCAAAAATTGGAAAGATCAATCTTATTACCAATGCTGAGGTTACCGATCTTAAAGGAGAGGAAGAACTGGATAGTGTAGTGATAACTCACAAGGATTCCGCAAGAGAAAAAGAAATTAAAGAAACCGATTATTTTATTCCTTTATTCGGGCTTTCGCCTAAATTAGGACCTATTGCAGATTGGGGTCTGGAAATTGAAAAAAATGCGATTAAGGTTGATAATGCTTACGATTATCAAACCAATATTC
Organism: Salegentibacter sp. BDJ18; assembly: GCF_017579965.1. NCBI lineage: Bacteria > Pseudomonadati > Bacteroidota > Flavobacteriia > Flavobacteriales > Flavobacteriaceae > Salegentibacter > Salegentibacter sp. BDJ18. Next base: position 386,499 of record NZ_JAFLQX010000002.1, on the reverse strand, counting down.
CCGGAGTTTACGCCATTGGAGATGTGAATACATATCCGGGCAAATTAAAGCTGATTCTTTGTGGTTTTCACGAAGCAGCAATTATGTGCCAGAGCGCTTACCAACGCATTTTCCCAGGTAAGAAATATGTGATGAAATATACTACCGTAAGTGGCGTAAGCGGATTTGACGGCACTAAGAAAGAAGCAAAAAAAGAAGTTGTAAAAAGTATAAATTAAAACAGAAAAATTCAGTGGTAGTGTCGTCAACCTGATTCAGGTTCTAAGAGCTTAGATTCTGAAACAATCCCGACACTTCGGGACAGAATGACCTCCATCTTGAATATTCTTTTATTAGAAGATATGTCTGATATTAAAATAACCATTATAGACAGGGAAGGTGAAGCCCACGTGGTAGACGCTCCAACAGATATGAATATGAACCTTATGGAAGTGGTTCGCTCTTACGAACTTGCTGCCGAAGGAACCATTGGTATTTGTGGCGGTATGGCAATGTGTGCTTCCTGCCAGTGTTATATTCTCAATTTTGAGCATATGCTGCCCGAACAAAGCATTGAAGAGGAAGACATGCTGGATCAGGCATTTTTTGTGGAAGATAATAGTCGTTTAAGCTGCCAAATTCCCATTACTGAAGAATTAGATGGTTTGGAAGTAAAGCTTGCTCCTGAAGCACCTTAATTCTTCTATCGAGTAGATAGTGATCGTCATCCTGAATTCATTCTAGGAAAGATCTGAAATTTTTTGAGCTTCTAGCTCAGGATTGGGGATTAGAAATATTAAATAAACCTCAAAGGTTTTGAAAACCTTTGAGGTTTATTTTTATAGAAAAAATCTCTTTAAATCGTTTGCAGGTTTTTAGAATCTATATTTTCTGAAATCTCTTCTTCAATGCCTTTCCAAAGCTCTAAGCGGGCATCAAGTGCTTCTTCTGCGGTAATTTTTACTTCTTCCCATTTCTCCTCATCATTTCCACAGAGTTCTTCTACCATTTTAAAGGCCATAGGCCCGTGCTCATCACCATCTAGTTCTATATGACGATCAAAATAGTATTTAAATAGACTTAAATCTTCTTTCGGGAAATTCTGTTGCACATTTTCTATAATAGAAGTGAACATCCCGGGAATAAGTCCTTCGCGTCCAAAGGTAAAGACTGAGGCAATTTTATGAGGTTTTTCTTCTGAAATTACTTCAAAGGTATTCTTTAGAAATATCTTAATATTAAGCGGGAGTTTTGTGGCTGCAATCAATAAAAAAATATCGGTGCCGTGGGTCACCTGGAGCAAAAAATCTTTTATCCTGCCGGTATCTGCGCCACTTTTTTCCATTGCATCCAGATACATTTCAAAATGGCTTTGATGTTTTCCGAAGTAATTCACATCGGTTTCTTCAGCAAGTACTATTTCATTGATTAAATAACGAGTTTCAGGATTGCCTACAGGCACCCAGGGATTGGTGGTTTTGGTAAGTTTTTCCTGTAAGGCGGTAAGTAAAGACATAAAATCCCACACAGCAAAAACGTGATGCTCCATAAAGATTTGAAGATGCTCTGGAGTCGTTATTTTTTGATATAAGGAATGATCTAAAAGTTGATTTATTTTAGGCTCTAGCGCTTTATTTACCTCTTTTATCCTATTTTTTTCTCCCATTTTGCAAAAATAAGATTCTCTTTAGTATTTATAAAATTTAAACATTCATTTAAAACTGAATTAACGCTCAATTTCAGCTTTTTAAAGTATATTCAAAATATGACGAAACAGATTTCAAATTCATATAATGTCATTGTTTTTTATTCAAATAAATCAAAAGATTATTTGCAAATAGACGGTGTGGTGGCTAAAAATCCCAAACCGCTTAAAAAAGAATGCTGTGAAAAATATAAAAAGGGCAAACGTTGTAAACGCTGCCCTTGTTTTGATTTGCTGTAATGATTTAGATTAATTCGCGTCATCCTGAACTTGTTTCAGGATCTAATATATTGTGTTTTTAACAAAGCTGAGATGCTGAAATGAATTCAGCGTGACGATGTTAGCATACTTATTTAGAATTACTTTTACTGAAAAGCAGGAATCCCGGTAATATCCATTCCCGTAATTAATAGGTGAATATCGTGTGTGCCTTCATATGTAATTACACTTTCCAGGTTCATCATATGGCGCATAATGCTGTACTCGCCGGTAATTCCCATTCCGCCTAAAATTTGGCGCGCTTCCCGGGCTATTTTTATAGCCATTTCCACATTATTTCTTTTAGCCATAGAGATTTGAGCCGAAGTTGCTTTTCTTTCGTTTTTAAGAACGCCCAGTCTCCATGCCATAAGCTGAGCTTTTGTGATCTCGGTGATCATTTCTGCTAATTTTTTCTGCTGAAGTTGCGTGCCGGCAATTGGTTTGTCAAATTGCACTCGCTCTTTTGCATAACGCAAAGCGGTATCATAGCAGTCCATTGCGGCGCCTATAGCTCCCCAGGCAATTCCGTAGCGGGCAGAATCAAGACAACCCAATGGAGCACCAAGTCCGCTTTTATTTGGCATTAGATTTTCTTTTGGCACTTTTACATTGTCAAAAATAAGTTCACCTGTTGCGCTGGCGCGAAGTGACCATTTGTTATGAGTTTCAGGAGTAGAAAAACCTTCCATTCCTCTTTCTACGATAAGTCCGTGAATACGGCCGTTTTCATCTTTTGCCCACACCACTGCAATATCTGCAAAAGGTGCATTAGAGATCCACATTTTGGCGCCATTTAGTAAATAATGATCGCCTTTATCTTTAAAATTCGTAGTCATCCCGCCGGGATTAGAACCGTGATCTGGCTCGGTAAGGCCAAAACAACCCATAAATTCTCCCGAGGCTAATTTTGGTAAGTATTTTTTGCGTTGTTCCTCGGTACCGTATTTATAAATAGGGAACATTACCAGAGAACTTTGAACGGATGCGGTAGAGCGAACCCCACTGTCACCTCGTTCAATCTCCTGCATGATTAGTCCGTAGGAGATTTGATCCAGGCCGGCTCCGCCGTATTCTTCAGGAATATATGGGCCAAAAGCTCCAATTTCAGCTAAACCGCTAATTATAGATTTAGGGAATTCTGCTTTTTGAGCAGCATCTTCAATTATGGGGGAAACTTCGCGTTTCACCCATTCTCTGGCGGCATCGCGAACTATTTTATGTTCATCGGTTAATAGCTCATCAATATTATAATAATCTGGGGCCTGGAAGTTATCTGTTCTCATTTGTGTGGTGTTTTACACAAATGTAACCAAGCTTTTGAAAGCAAACAATTTTAAGATTATAATTTAAGATAGAAGTCTTTTACAAGCTTTTTGTAAGTTTCTGTATAATTATGTCGTGAAATTTCAATAATAAGTTCATTCTCTTGCAGCTCAATTTCTTTAAAGCTAAAACTCAATAAATTTCTTTTTATTGCTGATGTTTCATTGCCGCGTACCCTGGTGATTTTCTTCGGAAAAAGGCCAAATTCACTAGCCAGGCTTATAAACTCTGTTTCCTCTTTATAGGGAATAATTGTATTGAATTCCCCTTCTGGATGAAGCAATTGCGAAACACCTTCAAGTAATTCTGAAAAAGGCAGGGCTTCAGCAAAACGTGCTTTATTTCTACTTGCGCTTTCTGAAGTATAATCTTCCGCATAAAATGGCGGATTGGAAATTATAAGTTCATATTTCTCTTCATCCTGCATTTCTTCAATAAACTCGTCAAATGCGGCGTGATAGCAAAATAGCCTGTCTCCCCAATTGCTTTGTTCAAAATTGTCCACAGCTTGTTCGTAAGCATCTTCGTCAATTTCTAAAGCATCAATAAGAAGGGCAGGAGAGCGTTGTGCTAGCATTAATGCAATTAAACCTGTTCCTGTGCCAATATCAAGTATGCTGTCTGGTTGGTGCTCCAGGGAAGCCCAGGCGCCCAGTAAAACCCCGTCGGTGCCAATTTTCATGGCGCAGCGATCTTGCTCTATCTTGAATTCTTTAAACTGAAATGCTTTTTCTGACATTTGATAAAATTAAAAAAACCGCTCCAGATAAGTGAAGCGGTTTTAGATTTATTAGGATTTCCGCCTGCGCGGAAATGACAAATTATAATTACTCTCCTAAAGCAACTCTTTCGAAACCTACAACAGTAAGATCTGAATCTACAGATTTTACGTAGTCTGCAACACTTTGTTTTCCGTCTTTGATAAAAGCCTGGTTAACCAAAGTGTTGTCTTTAAAGTAACGCTGAATTTTTCCTTTTGCTATTTTGTCTAGCATTTCTTCAGGTTTACCTTCCTGACGAAGTGTATCTTTAGCGATTTCTACTTCTTTATCTATGGTTTCCTGGTCTACACCTTCTTCGTTAAGTGCGATAGGGTTCATAGCGGCAGCTTGCATAGAAACGTTTTTTGCAGCTTCATCTGCACCTTCAACATTTTTAGAAAGACCGGTGATTACAGCAATTTTGTTTCCTGCGTGAATATAAGAACCTACAAACGGAGCTTCTAAAGTTTTAAAAGCACCAATTTCTATTTTCTCACCGATTACACCAGTTTGCTCAGTTAATTTATCTTCAACTGAAATGCCATTGTAATCTGCTTTAAGCAATTCTTCTTTTGAAGAAACAGTAAGTGCGATATCTGCGAAATTGTTAGCCATTTTTACGAAATCATCGTTTTTAGCAACAAAGTCGGTTTCACAGTTAAGAGAGATGATAATACCTTTGGTGTTATCGTCGTTTACCTTAGCAATTGCAGCACCTTCGGCTGAATCTCTATCGGCTCTCTTAGCAGCAACTTTCTGACCTTTTTTACGAAGTACTTCAATAGCCTTGTCAAAATCACCATCTGCCTCTACAAGTGCCTTTTTACAATCCATCATACCGGCACCGGTAGCTTTTCTTAATTTGTTTACTTCTGCGGCGGTTATCTTAGCCATAGTATTGTTTTTTATTTAAAAAAGTCGCTTAGAGACCAACTGTTAGGAAAGAAACTAAACGACTTTTTGAATGTTATAAAATGTTATTTTATTCTTCTTCGTTAGATGAAGCTTTGTCTAAAGTTTCTTTCTTAGACTCAAGTTTTACATCTTTCTTAGCTTCTTTCATTGCCTTTTTGTCTTCGGCATCTTTAGAAGGAGCTTCAGCCTCTGGTTGCTTTACAGCAGCCTTTGGTGCTTTTGGCTCTTTTTCTTCTTTGTCAGCTTTCTCTTTTTTAGATTCTTTAGAAGCTTTTCTTTCAGAAAGGCCGTCTACAATAGAATCTGCAACATAAGAAACCACTTTGTTGATAGACTTTGAAGCATCGTCATTAGATGGAATTACGTACTCAACCTCACGAGGATCTGAGTTCGTATCAACCATAGCGAAAATTGGAATGTTTAATTTTTGAGCTTCTTTAATAGCAATGTGTTCACGAGTAATATCAACAACAAAAAGCGCTCCTGGAAGTCTGCTCATATCAGAAATAGAACCAAGGTTCTTTTCTAATTTAGCTCTTAAACGATCTACCTGAAGACGTTCTTTTTTAGAAAGTGTATTAAAAGTACCATCTTTCTTCATTCTATCAATAGAGGCCATTTTCTTAACAGCTCTACGAATAGTTACAAAGTTGGTAAGCATACCACCGGGCCAACGCTCGGTAATGTATGGCATATTTGCTTTTTCAGCTTGTTCGGCTACTATTTCTTTAGCTTGTTTCTTGGTAGCTACGAAAAGTATTTTTCTTCCGCTGGCTGCAATTTTTGCAAGGGCATCACCTGCCTCCTGCATTTTAGCAGCACTCTTATATAAGTTGATGATGTGAATCCCATTACGCTCCATATAGATATATGGGGCCATATTTGGGTTCCATCTTCTTGTAAGGTGTCCAAAATGTACACCTGCATCAAGTAATTCTTTTACTTCTACTTTGTTTGCCATTTTTGTAATAGTTTACGTTCTGTTGAAGATAGCAACAAGTAAGTGGCTGTTTTAAAAACACGGCCTTACCTGTTTAGATGCTAAACTAACTTCCGCTGGCAGCGGAATAACAACAAAAATCTTTTTAATATTAAATGAACTTTGGAATATAAATTCCAATAAAAATTAACGTTTAGAGAACTGAAATTTCTTACGAGCTTTCTTCTGTCCAAACTTCTTACGCTCTACCATTCTTGGGTCTCTGGTCATTAAACCTTCTGGCTTTAACACCGCTCTGTTCTCTGCATCCAGTTCTACCATTGCTCTTGCAAGTGCAAGACGAATAGCTTCTGCCTGTCCTGTAATACCACCACCGTAAACATTTGCTCTTACGTCAAAGTTATCGTCATTACCGGTAAGGTTAAGGGCCTGGTTTACTTTGTAAAGTAAAGGACCTGTGGTAAAGTAGTCTTTAAGGTCTTTTTTGTTTACGCTAAATTTTCCGCTTCCTTCAGAAACATAAACACGCGCAACCGCCGTTTTTCTACGGCCAATTTTGTGAATAACCTCCATTACTTAAGATCGTTTAAGTTAATAGTTTTAGGCTTTTGTGCAGTGTGATCGTGTTCTGATCCTGCGTAAACCTTTAAATTTCTAAATAGGTCTGCTCCAAGTTTGTTCTTTGGTAGCATTCCTTTTACTGATTTTTCGATTAATCTCTCTGGATTCTTTTCGAATAATTCAGCTGCTGTTAGACTTTTTTGTCCACCCGGGTAGCCAGTATGACGAATGTATTCTTTCGAATCCCATTTCTTACCGGTTAAGTTGATCTTTTCTGCGTTGGTAACAATTACGTTATCACCACAATCAACGTGCGGGGTGAAGTTAGGTTTGTGCTTACCTCTTAGTAGCTTGGCTACTTTAGATGATAGGCGGCCCAACGTCTGTCCTTCAGCATCTACGTGTACCCATTCTTTGGTCACGGTAGCCTTGTTGGCTGATACTGTTTTGTAGCTTAATGTGTCCACACTAATTAAATTTACTTATTATTAAACATTCCATTCCCATTCCCAGCATAATTCATGTCGGGAAATCGGGGTGCAAATGTACAATTATAAATTCATATAGCAAATCCGAAATTAATTAATTTGTTTTGAGGAAGATAGCTGTACTTCAGAATTTTAAGATTGCGCTTTTTCAGAAAGTTTTTGAAGCTATATAAAACCATTACAGCTTTAATCCTACATTATTCACCTAATCTGAATCGGTAAAAAGCACGTAATGAACGTTAAACGGTAATATTTATGTTAATAAAGTCATAAATATCTTCTAATGCACCATATATTTGTAGCCCCAAATTTATTTGCTATGAAAAACCTATTTATGTTTAGAAACCTTTACGCAGTGTTCGGGTTGGTGCTTGTTTTAGCTTCTTGTGAGCCAAACCAAGATCACGTAGCCGAAACTGAAATTACCGCAACTAATGCAATGGCAACTATTACTCCTGAAGATCTTGAAGGAGAATGGAAACTTTCTGCAATGAATACCGATACCGCTGTAGATCTTAACAACGATCAAGTATTTAATTCTAATATTTTGTTGGAAACCGATTGTTTCCAGGATATGGGGGTTGTATTTTATGCCGGTGGTGATATGACCACTACAAACTCCAGGTTGGATTTTAGAGCCGGGGTAAATAATAATGATTTTGAATGTCTTTCCGGCAGAACAGATACCGGGCTTTGGGATGTTGAAAATGAAAACGACCAGGAAAGGTTAGTGATTACCATGACTATTAATGGAGAAACCTATACTCATAAACGTATATTAGAAAGAACCACAAATACCTTTGCATTTGAAGTAAACAAATTAGAATCTCAACAATATTTAAACGGTAGCCCAGATGGGACCGATGCCGAGAATGTAGATGTATTATCTTTAGAATACACTAGAGTGAATTAGTAACCTAACCAATAAATTTTAGTGTTAGATAGAAAAACCTCGCAGCTTTGGTTGCGAGGTTTTTTGTTTTTCCTAAAGATTGCTTCAGTCGTGCCTCCCTCGCAATGACGGAGAAATTCTAATGTGCTTCCAGCCAGTTATTGCCTTCTCCTAATTCTACGTCTAAAGGAACATCCAGTTTGTAAGCGTTTTCCATTTCAAACTGAATCATTTTCTTTACTTCTTCAATTTCATCTTTATGGGCATCAAAAACCAATTCATCATGAACCTGAAGTAACATTTTGGTTTTGAATTTTCCTTCTGTAAGTTTTCGGTAAATATTAATCATTGCCAGTTTTATAATATCTGCTGCGCTACCCTGTATTGGGGCGTTTACCGCATTTCTTTCTGCAGCGCCACGCACTACCGCATTTTGTGAATTAATATCTTTTAAATATCGTCTCCTTCCTAAAATGGTTTGCACATAACCATTTTCCCTGGCAAAAGCTACCTGGTCTGCAATGTATCCGGTAAGTTTTGGATAGGTTTTATAATAGGTGTCAATAAGTTCTTTTGATTCGGCACGTGATAAATTGGTTTGATTGCTTAAACCGAAGGCTGAAACGCCATAAATAATTCCAAAATTCACAGTTTTAGCGTTGCTTCTTTGCTCACGGGTTACTTCATCTATATTTACGTTAAAAACCTGGGCGGCGGTAGAAGCGTGAATATCTTTGCCTTCTTTAAAGGCTTTGATCATATTATCTTCTTCGCTAAGCGCCGCGATAATGCGCAATTCAATTTGAGAATAATCGGCAGCGAGTAGAATATGATTTTCGTCTCGCGGAACAAAAGCTTTTCTCACCTGGCGACCACGCTCGGTTCTTATCGGTATATTTTGAAGGTTAGGATTGTTGGAGCTCAATCTTCCCGTAGCTGCAATAGTTTGCACATAATCGGTATGAATTCTGCCGGTAGCTTTCTGTACCTGGTTTGGTAAAGAATCTACATAGGTATTTTGGAGTTTTACCAGCGCACGATACATTAAAACATCCTCTACGATCTTATGTTCTTTAACTAAAACTGAGAGCACATCTTCGCTGGTTGAATATTGGCCTGTTTTGGTCTTTTTGGGTTTTTTAACCAATTCCATTTTTTCAAAAAGGATAAGCCCTAATTGTTTTGGGGAGCTTATTTTAAATTCTTCCCCGGCTTCTTTATAAATGCTTTGCTCCAAATCTTTAATATCACTATCCAGTGCGTCAGAAAGGGATTTTAGGAAATTCTCGTCTAATTTTATGCCTTCCAATTCCATTGCGGCAAGCACTCTAACCAGCGGAATTTCAATTTCATCAAAAAGCTTTCGGGTTTCTGCTTCTTTTAATTCCTGCTCAAAGAATTTTTTAAGCTGAAGGGTAACATCGGCATCTTCTACGCCATATTCGGTTTGCTCTTCAACCGGAACCTCCCGCATCGACTTTTGATTCTTTCCTTTTTTTCCTATTAATTCTGAAATAGGTTGCGGCGTATAATTAAGGTAAGTTTCGGCCAGTACATCCATATTATGGCGCATATCTGGATTGATCAGGTAATGCGCGATCATAGTATCGAAAAGCTTTCCTTTTATTTCAATATTATATTTTGCTAAAACCTTGATATCATATTTAAGGTTTTGTCCAATTTTTTCAATTTTTTCGTCTTCAAAAAACGGTCTTAACTCCTCACTAAGTTCCTGGGCTTTTTCTCGTTCTTCGGGGAAAGGCAGGTAAAAACCTTTACCGGGTTCCCAGGAAAACGCAATACCAACCAGCTCTGCTTCCAGCGCATTTAAACTTGTGGTTTCAGTATCTAAGCAAACGCTTGTTTGCTTCATTAAATTTTGAAGGAATAATTTCCTGGACAATTCAGTCTTTAAACTTTGGTAGACGTGAGCCGTATCTTTTAAAGATTTTCTTCCACCAGTGCTAGTCTCAATTTTTTCTGAATTATCACCTCCAAACAAAGAAAACTGGCCTTCGCCTGCAGTTTTGGAAACTTTTTTAGCTGAAGGAGAATTAGTGAGCTGGGTTTGTGGTTGGTCTTCTTCGCCGCTAAATAATTTTATAAATTGATCTCTTAACCTTCTAAATTCAAGTTCTTCAAAGATCTCCTGCACTTTTTCGGCATCAGGTTGGGAAAGTTCGTAATCTTCAGCGTGAAATTTAACATCACAATCGGTAAGAATCGCGGCAAGTTTTTTAGAAAGAATTCCCTGTTCGGCGTGACTTTCAACTTTTTCTTTCATTTTACCTTTCAACTGGTTAGTATTCGCCAGTAATTCTTCCATACTTCCAAATTGCTTCAGGAATTTTTTAGCGGTTTTTTCGCCTACGCCGGGAAGTCCGGGTATATTATCTACCGCGTCACCCATCATTCCAAGAAAATCTATCACTTGCTCCGGCCGCTCAACCCCAAATTTCTTTTGTACTTCAGGAATGCCCCAAATTTCTATGCCATTACCCATTCTTGCAGGACGATACATAAAAATATTTTCGCTCACCAATTGGGCAAAATCCTTATCTGGAGTTACCATAAAAACCTGGTAGTTTTCTTTTTCAGCTTGTAGGGCGAGGGTGCCAATAATATCATCGGCTTCACAACCGGGAAGCACTACCACCGGGATGTGCATCGCATTTAAAATATCCTGGATAATTGGAATAGCTTCTTTTATTGGTTCTGGAGTAGCATCGCGGTTCGCTTTATATTCAGCAAACATCTCGGTTCTAACCTGGCTACCTTCTTTATCAAAACAAACGGCTAGATGATCTGGCTTTTCCCGTCTAATAACATCAAAAAGAGAATTCATAAAACCCATAATTGCCGAGGTATCAAAGCCTTTAGAATTTATCCTGGGGTTTTTTATAAAAGCGTAATAACCACGGAAAATAAGCGCGTAAGCGTCCAGTAAGAATAAGCGTTTTTGAGCAGACATATATTTTGGAATATTGTTTTTCTAAATATCCCAAAACTACAAAGATATTATCATACTGGCTTTAGTGGGTCTTAAAAACTTGAAGTAACCTGCTAACTATTATTTTGCAATTAGTGGTATAGTCAAATTTTATGCTGTACGACATTTATGGCACTATTTAGGATAAAAATTTGTCGGGTTATTATAACTAAAACAGGCGTTAAAATAAACCCAAACGAAATTTATAAAGTAATGATTAAAAGTATATTCGCAAAAATTTAAGAGTACTCATGCGCTGGATTATATTTATAGTTTTCTTCCTTTTAATAGAGATTTATGCCTACCAGGCTTTAAAAACACTTACCCGTAATTACTGGGTGATAATTTTATATTTTGTTATTACCGCTGCGGTTTTGGGTAATTTCCTATACCAATGGCTTAGCCCTGTAGAAGGTAGTGTCCTCACCGGGGCGCGGGGTTATGCCTTTGGGTTTCTACTTTCGGTATTACTTTTTAAACTTATTCTCACCCTAATTATGTTTGGGGAAGATATTTACAGAATGGGTATCGCAGGATATGAAAAATTATCTTCTTCTAAAGGAAATTTTGCGCTCCCTTCACGTAGAAAATTTTTGAGTCAGTTAGCCCTGGGACTTGCTGCCATTCCTTTGGCCTCGGTTTTATATGGAATGTACCAGGGAAAATATAATTTTAGAGTTTTACGTTATACATTATACTTTGAAGATCTACCTGACGCTTTTGATGGTTACCGATTAAGCCAAATTAGCGATGTTCACAGTGGTAGTTTTGATAATGAAAAGAAAATTAAATACGGCGTAGACTTACTCAACGAGCAGGAAAGTGATATGGTGGTTTTTACCGGGGATCTTGTTAATAACGAGGCTTCAGAAATGGAGCCCTGGAAAGAAATGTTCAGTCAAATAAAGGCGAAAGATGGGGTTTACTCTATCCTGGGAAATCACGATTATGGAGATTATAAAGACTGGAATTCTTCTGAAGAAAAAAAACAAAACCTGGATACTTTGAAGGAAACCCACGCCAAAATGGGTTGGCAACTTTTACTGAATGAGCATAAAATTATTGAACGAAACGGTGAAAAAATCGCTTTAATAGGTGTAGAAAACTGGGGCGCCGGCGGATTTAAAAAAGAAGGAGATCTAGATAGGGCTGGGGAAGGACTCACCGAGAAAGATTTCAAAGTTTTATTAAGTCACGATCCTTCTTACTGGCAGGAAAAGATAAAGAAAGATCCTAAACATTACCATTTAACGCTTAGTGGCCACACGCATGGAATGCAGTTTGGTATTGAAATTCCAGGCTGGTTTAGATGGAGCCCGGTGCAATATCGTTACCAAAACTGGGCAGGAATATATGAAGAATTTGGCCGTTATATTAACGTAAACCGCGGATTTGGCTATTTGGCTTTTCCCGGGCGTGTGGGAATTTGGCCAGAAATAAGTGTAATTGAACTCAAAAAAGGCTCAAAACCTGCATAATCTGGAGAATTTGCTATATTTGAATTAGTATTTGCTCCGAAAAAAAGTATGAAGTGCGTTTCCCATTTTGAATCTCACTTAGTGAGTCTAATTAAAAGAAAAACTACATGTCAAAATTTGGAGAATTAATAGATCTCAATATTCCGGTCTTGTTAGATTTCTATACTGAATGGAATGAAGATTCAAAGGCTATGAGTCCTGTTTTACGGGAAGTTGCTGCTTCTATGGGCAATAAGGCAAAAGTGATAAAAATTGATGTAGATAAAAATGCTCAACTTGCCGAAGCGCTTAGGGTGAAAGCTTTGCCAACCTTAATGATCTATAAATCTGGTGAGATGAAATGGCGCCAAACCGGGGAACAGGACGCTGCAACGCTGGTAGGTATTCTTAAGGAATATATTTAAAGCGCTTTAAAACTGAAGCCTTTTTCAGCATAATATTCCAAAACTTTAGGTAGTGTATACTCCAAATTTTTAAAGGCTTTTTGGCTGTCGTGAAAAACAATAGTACTTCCACCTGAAGCATTATTTATCACATTTTTAAAGCATTTTTCTTTAGAAATTCTGTTTTCAAAATCTCCACTTAAAACTTCCCACATCACTATTTTATAATTCAGTTTTACAAGTTCTGTAGCCTGGGAATTTTTGATCTTACCGTAAGGAGGACGAAAGAATTTTTGCGCTGAAGTTGCGGGTTTCGGGTTATTATTATCTCTTTTCTCTTCTCTATATTCTCTCTTCTGTTTTCTATTTTCTAAAAGTATTTCCTGGGCCTTAATTACGTTCTCCACATAGACCTCGGTTTTGGTTTTCCAGCCGTTTAAATGATTAAAAGTATGGTTGCCAATGCTGTGTTCTTCTTTTAATAATTGCTGAAAGATTTCAGGGTTTTTCCTAATGTTGTCACTAATACAAAAAAAGGTAGCTTTTGCATTATACTGCTTTAATTGCTCTAAAACCCAGGGCGTAATTTCAGGAATAGGGCCATCATCAAACGTGAGATAAATACTTTTTTTATCCTGAATTTGCGTAATTCGGTTGGGATAGAGTTTCCTTAAAATTGAAGGATATTTTATAAAAAACGGGTTCATATTAGAAAAGTGGTTCAGAGAAAAGTTGAATCGGGTTGCGACCTGAAATCCAAATGCTGCCACTCCGTATTTTGAAAAAATATTCCTGCCAGATTTATAAACCTTGCAGGAATATTTTTAATTTTTTTATTCTTCTACCGCAGAATCTATTCTAAGTGAATTATTTCCCTGGTTCAATTCAGGATTTAAGCCTTCCTCAATGGCACTTTCCTGGGGATCTTGCGGATCTATTTCTTCTTCCTCACCATAAAAATGACGAAACATTTCCAGATGTTCATTAAATTCATCGGCTTTTTCTTCGAGAATTTCTTCATCCTGGTGAACTACGAGTAAATCTACCAGCGCGCGGTAACGCTCGATATCAGATACAATTTCATTGAAATTTCTATACTGCCTGTCTATATCCCAGCTGCTGTAATATTCAAGGTTTTCCTGGTAGTTTTTAGCAATTTTCGCCCAAATTTCCCTTGCCTTTTCGGGTTCGCCAACTTCATAATAACCGCTAACATAAGGTTCTAAAAGCGCATAATATTGAAAATGTTCTACCGGCATATGTTCCATTGCAAGGTCAAGCACTTTGTTAGCCCGTGTAGTGTCTTGTTCGTTTAACAGGTTTTCTACCAACCTGGCAAGATTACTTCTGTAGGTAATGGAATTTCGGCGCGTTTCAGTATCGTGATAAATATCGTCTGATCCCATATTACCCCAATCCCAATTCATTACAATATCGTACATCTTATCGGTGTTGATGCGTCCCATATCGTAAGGATTTCTTTGGTCTATTGGCGTTTTAATAGGAACAAGTTTATATGCTACACCTTCAAGCTGCAGGTATTCTTTCATCCAAAGATAATCTTCGTCGCTAAAGCTTCCCCCAGAAAAATAAATTGGTCTTTCCCAATTATTGTTGGCAATAATATCCAGCATTAACAATGTATTCTTGTAAATAGCCTGCGACTCAATATTAATTACAATTTCATCTACAATTTGATCTGCAAAACGTTCTTCTACGATTCCGTTTTCTAAAACAGCTTGTTTATCTACAGGAACACTTATATTTCGAGTAGGGAAGGTGTTTATTGTTTGGCCGCTTTGTAATTCGGCTTTTGTTCTTGGGTCATCGTTTTGTATATAATTCAACCAGGTTTTGATAGGAATAGTGTCGCGGGTAACTTCTTTAGCAAAAACCACATCGTTAACTCCATTGTAATCCTCATTTTCAAATTGTGATGGAATAGGATCACTTTCAAAAGCCTTACGCTTCATTTGGTCTATATACCAGTCGGTGGCAAAAAGGCTTGTGTTTACCACTCTCACATCGGTACGGTAGCGTTCAATTTGCTGTACATACCAGAGCGCAAAAGTATCGTTATCTCCAATGGTGAAAATAATACCATTTTCATCTACAGAATCCAGGTACATTTTGGCCATGGTAAGTGTAGAATCCCTACCGCTGCGATCGTGATCGTCCCAGTTTTCTGAAGCCAAAAGTACAGGAACCGCTAAAATTGATGCTGCAATTACAATTGGTGCAGCCAATTTTGGTTTCAGGAATTTTTTAGCCCAGTCAAAGAGGGCGTAGGCTCCAAAGCCAATCCAGATGGCAAAAACGTAAAACGAACCAACTAAAGCATAATCGCGTTCCCGGGGTTCAAAAGGTCTTTCATTTAAGTAAATTTTGAGTGCAATTCCCGTAAAAAGGAAAAACACCAGTAAGACCCAAAAATTATTTTTATCTCGTTTAAATTGAAAAACGAGTCCTATTAATCCTAAAATTAGTGGAAGAAAATAATAGGTATTTCTGGCTTTGTTATTTTTTACATCGCTGGGAAGATTGTCTTGTGGGCCAACGTGCATCTCGTCTATAAAATCTATCCCGCTAATCCAGTTTCCGTGAACATCGGTATATTTTCCCTGTATATCGTCCTGTCTTCCAACAAAATTCCACATAAAATATCGCCAGTACATATAGCCAATCTGGTATTCTAATAGATAGCCAATATTTGAAGCGAAAGAAGGTTTCTCAATATTTAAATAATCACCAAACTGTCTTAAGAAGTTGTGATAATCGTTATTATCCAGTTCGCCCTGGGAAAAACGATTCTGGAACTCGTTTACTGCACTTACCAGCCTTTCTTCCCCCTGGTATTCTGGTTTTATGGTAAAATCTAAGGGGCCGGTAAAATCCATGTAATTAGCAGCGTGCTGCGTACTCCACATCCTGGGCAGGATTGCTTTATGCGAATCGTCTAGGTTTTGTTTTGCATTTTTATAATCGTTTACAATAATATACTCCCCGGCTTCTTCATCTTTTTCATACTTTGGTTTAGCATCGGTATATGGATTATCTTCATCTAAACCGGCATACATTTCAGAAAACTGCGGGCCGTAAAATAAATGTGTTTCCCCGTATTGTTCCCGGTTATAATAAGCGAGTAACTCCCGCGCATTATCGGGACTGTTTTCATTAATAACCGTAGGAGCATTAGATCTTATAGGAAGCATTACCCAGCTGGAAAATCCAATAAGGATAAAAAGAATGCACAGGAATAATGTATTAAGCTGAAAATAATTTTTCTTTCGGGTATAATTGATTCCGAAGTAAAAAGCAGCAACAATCACCAGGAGTGCAATTACGGTTCCTGTATTAAACGGAAGCCCCAGCGAGTTGGTAAAGAATAATTCTGAAGCAGCAAAGAAAGTAAGCGTGTAGGGTAGAAGTAGTTTAAAAATAAACATCAATACAGCGACCACCACAATATTGGCGATAATAAAATTCTTTACAGTAACCTTTTTATAATTTTTAAAGAAATATAGAAAGCCTATGGCGGGAATGGTAAGTAATCCCATAAAGTGAACCCCAAAAGATAAACCCACAACCAGGGAAATAAGAATTAGCCATCTATTTCCGCGGGGTTTAAACATATCCCGTTCCCATAACAAACCTAAATAAAACATAAGCGCCATTAGGCAGGCGGCCATGGCATAAACTTCGGCTTCTACTGCGCTAAACCAAAAACTATCGGTAAAAGTAAAAGCTAAAGAGCCAACCAGCGCACTACCTAAGACAGCCATTTTATTGGCAGGTTTTAATTTTTCTATAGGTCCGGCTACTTTTAAAACCAATAAACTAATAGACCAGAACATAAATAAAATAGCAAATGCACTTGCTGCGGCCGACATAAAATTCACCATAAGCGCCACCTGGGAATTATCTGGTGCAAATGTTGAAAAGAATGCTCCCAGCATCTGGTAGAAAGGCGCCCCCGGTGGGTGGCCTACTTCAAGATTTGCCGAGGTTGCAATGTATTCACCTGCATCCCAAAAACTTGCGGTGGGTTCTAAGGTAAGGGTATAAGTGGTGAGCGCAATTACAAATACCAGCCATCCTAGTATTTTATTCCACTTCCTGAAGCTAAAATCTGTCATTATTGAGTAAAGTTGAGTAGTATGTGGCGAATTTAATAATAAAATTGTGAATGCTCTGTAATCGGGAATTAAATGCTTTAAGGCTTGCCTCGAAGTCTGGAAATACTTTCCAGGTGGTACCTGTTTTAAGCTTTACTCCAGTGTAGCTTACTAACGCATTTTAATGCGAAATATTTCCTAAAAGGACTGAAAATAAAGCTGTTTTTGGGTTTTTATATTTGTAGATATTTCCGTTTAAATTGAACTCGAAAAAAATAGGTTTATTTTTTGCAGAAAAAGTTTGCGCAATAGAAAGTTTGTTTTAAATTTGCATCCGCATTACAGCAATGGCCTATGGTGTAACTGGCAACACGTCTGGTTTTGGTCCAGAAGAGTCTAGGTTCGAGCCCTAGTAGGCCAACGAAAATTAACCGAATTCTGAAAAGAGTTCGGTTTTTTTGTTTTTAAAGCGCTGTAAAAATTTTAGCTTCAGCTTTTTGCCCAATGACATCTCCACAATAGAAACTTTTTTTATCCCTAAAAACTAAAGCCCACGCCAATTTGTAATTGCGAGGTGTATTCCCGGGTATTTAAAGGTGTTTTACTATCAAAGTAATAATCGTAAATAGTAAAAACTTTAAACCATTCTGCCAGCGGGATGTCCAGTCTAAATTGTTCTAAGAGCCTGTAATCTTTAAGGTTTTTATAAAGCGGCTGGTAGTAAACCGTATTGGTGACCGAGAAATTTTTTGATTTCGATAAATAGGAAACAGAAAGATAAGTGCTGTTTCTATGGTTGTATTCTGTAGTCCCGGCCCTGTCGCTATATTCAACTTCATACATATAGCTATTGCCAAGATAACCTGAGAAATTCTCGCGGTTCATCCATTTTAGTCTTAAACCTGCACCTACAAGATTTCTTTGTTCAACTACAAGCAGTTGATTGTATTGGCCTTGCAGAAAAGCTTCAAACCTTAAAAGTTGATTAAATTTATAGTTAAATCGGGTATGTAGAAACCAGGAATTTTGCAAATTTCCTTCATCAGCATCTATTAAGCGGTAATTTCCTAAAAAGAGATAGGTTCTTTTTAAATCTTTTGATTTTAACTGGGTAGTTAGCGTTCCGTTTACCTGGTTTACCGAAACCCCGTCGTTGTTGGAATGGTTAAAAGCAAAATCGGCATTTAATACAAATCGGGTAGAATCGGTTTGAAGGCGTTTGGTTTCAATATTAACCAGTTGTGCCTGCCCCAAAAAGGGTAGAAGTAGAAATAATAAAAGGGATCTCCAGTGCATTAAAAGTTTTTGGCAAAACAAAGATAAAAAGTATTGATTACCTTATTCAAAAACCGATTTTATTCTTTCTTATATTCAAAAATTAAAACTCTGTTTGCTTAATAAATCATTAAACACTTTGTAATTTAGTTTCCTTAAATACCTAACCTATAAATTGTGGCTTTAGAATTTTTTAGAGAAAACGAACAAATATTCAATACATTATTCGAGGCGGCTTCAGAAGGCGTTATCGTGGTAAACAGCCAGCAAACAATAGTTACCGCCAATCAGGCGGCCTTAATTATGTTTGGTTACGACAAAGAGGAGCTTTTAGGTGAACATCTCAATATTTTAATTCCTGTACGCTATAAATCTAATCACCATCAGCATTTTGATAGGTTTATGAAAGATAGTGAGAAAAGACAAATGGGTCATGGCAGGGATTTGTTCGGGGTAAAAAAAGATGGAACACAATTTCCGGTAGAAGCAGGATTAAATCCGTTTCAGGTAGATGGGGAGCGTTTTGTAATGTCTTTAATTGTAGATATTACCATTAGAAAAGAAAATCAGCAGCGCATTAGAGAACTCAATGCCGAGCTGGAAGACAAAATTAAAATTCGTACCCAGGAACTTAGAAATACGGTAGATGACCTTGAAAAGGAAATCACCAAGCGAAAAGAAGCCGAAAAACGTATTAAACTTGCACTAAAACAGGAAAAAGAGCTCAATGAGCTAAAAACAAAATTTCTTTCTCTGGTGAGTCACGAATTTAAAACTCCGTTAAGCGGAATTCTTACTTCGGCTACTTTGGCCGAAAAATATACACAAACCGAACAGCAGGAAAAAAGAACAAAACACCTTACTACCATAAAAAACAAGGTGCATTATTTAAATAATATTTTAAATGATTTCCTTTCGTTAGAACGCCTGGAATCTGGGAACGTGAATTATAAATACACCGCTTTTAGCCTAAACAAACTAATTAACGAGGTAATTTACAATGCCAATGTGACTTTAAAATACGGTCAGGAGATAGAATATGACAGTGAAATGGGAGATGTAACCCTTTATCAGGATGAAAAAATCCTGGAGCTTATTCTTTCAAATTTAATTGGAAATTCTATTAAATACTCTCCCGAAGATTCCACTATCTATTTCAGAATATTTCCTACTGAAGAAAAAATTATCTTTGAGGTGGAAGATGAAGGAATGGGAATTCCGGAGAAAGACCAAAAGCATATTTTTACACGTTATTTTAGGGCCGAAAATGCTTTGCTTAACCAGGGTACCGGCATAGGACTTAATATTGTTAAAGTTCATCTTGAAAATATGGGAGGCAATATTAAATTTGAAAGCATAGAAAATAAAGGCACTAAATTTACCGTAACATTACCTAACCAAAATAGATAACCGCTTATGTTACTTGAGCGGACATTGAAAATAATTTAAGATGAAAAAAATACTTTTAATTGAAGACGATGTAACCGTTAGGGAGAATACTGCAGAATTGCTGGAGCTCTCAAATTATGAAGTAGTAACCGCACCAGACGGGAAGAAAGGTGTAGATAAAGCAAAAGAAGAAGTTCCTGATATAATAGTGTGTGATATCATGATGCCAGAACTGGATGGCTACGATGTACTTACGCGCCTTTCAGAAGATTCAGAAACCAAAGGCATTCCTTTTATTTTCCTTTCGGCAAAAACCGAACATAAAGATGTAAGAAGAGGAATGGACCTTGGCGCAGACGATTATCTAACCAAGCCTTTTGAAGAAGAAGACCTTTTGAGCGCTATAGAAAGTAGGCTGGCAAAAGTAGAGATTTTGCAAGCTCAGAAAAGGAATAATAATAATGGAGAAACCGTTCAAAATCTTTCGGCTTTTCGCGAAATGATGAGAAACCGCGAGCAGATTAGTTTCAAAGCCGGTGAAAATATTTATGAAGAAGGAAAATCTTCCCTGCATTTTTATATGGTAGAACGCGGGGTTGTAAAGGCCCACAAATATGATAGCCGCGGTAAAGAAATGATTACCGAACTTTACAAAGAAGGAGATTTCTTCGGGAATCTTAGCTTTAATAAGAATTCGGCTTATGGCGAATATGCCACGGCTTTAGAAGACAGTGTACTTTACGTGGTTTCTAAAGACGAATTAAGGGAAATCCTTAAGAGCAATAGCAATATTAGTATGGAATTGCTGCAAGAAATGGGCGATCATCTTATGGGCGTAAAAGAGCAACTAATGGAAATTGCCTATGCTTCAGTGAGAAGAAAAACCGCCAGAACCATTTTACTTTTTGCTCATAAAATAAAGAAAAACCCGCTTCATAGTATTAGAATTTCCCGGGCAGATCTTGCGGGGGTTGCTGGTATAGCTTCAGAAACATTAATTAGAACACTTTCCGATTTTAAAAAAGAAGGACTTATAGAAATTGAAGGCAGAAATGTGAAACTTTTAAATGCAGAAAAGTTAGAGGCAATTAGTTAATTTTTACAGAACTGACCGGAATCATATTTAGGATTGATCTTTCACGCTATTTTTGGCCAAAATTAGTGCTGAAAGGTCAAGCCTATGAATATTTTAATACTTACAGATTTTTCTCCCCAGGCTTATAATGCTGCACGCTATGCCTTGAATTCAAATTCAGGCTCATCAAAATTTTATGTGCTTCATGCCTCTTCTACCGGCGTGGCATCAAAAATAGATGAGGCGCTTTTAGATTTTGTTGCCAGGCTTAAAAAAGAGCCTGCTGCAACTGGCCATTCATTTTATACTCTTCCTTTTTCCGATAATCTTATAAACGCAACCCGAAAGGCAGTAACCGAAAAAAGGATAGACCTAATTGTGATGGGTGCATCTGGAAAAAATACTTCTAATTTCCAGGGTTTGGGCGGTAATACATGTAATGTGGTAAAAAAAGTAAAATGCCCGGTCTTGGTAGTGCCTAATTGTGGCTTTAAGCAATGGGAAAGATTGTATCTTCCTTTAGATTTACGTTTTCCGGTTCATACTGAAGCTTTACAATTATTGCAAAATTTGCCCGTTTCTCCTAATGTAAGCCTGGATGTGTGGGAATTTAATTTGAAAAATTCTGAAGCACAAATTGAAGATCTTCACCTGCCTAATTATAAACTTAACCGAAAAACCTTAAATAAAGAATCAGATTTTTTTGGGAAGTTCTGGCCAGAAGCCAATGTAAAGGCCAATATTATAGTGTTTTTTGCCCGCCAGCTTCATATTACTGAAAAGCTTTTAAACAGGCTTTCGGCTACCGAAACAAGGAAACAAAACCTTCCGGTGCTTATTCTTCACGGCTAAATTTCTAAAATTTGGTTAAAGTTTAGCCTTAGGCTATTAAAGTTAGGCCCTTAGCCCGCTGTGATCTTGCTAAAGATAACAGAAAACCTTATGTTTATACTTCAATTTAAAGAGGATATCTGAAAAGATTAATTACCGTAAAGCTGAACTTGTTTCAGTCTTTATCCCGAATTTGCTTCGGTATTTTTACAGGTTTTGATAATCTAACTTAGATTCTGAAAATTCCCGACGATTCGGGACAGAATGATGTTTTTATTTTTTCAGCCAGTCTTCTTTTTTATAAAAAATTAATTCTAAATAGAAATTATGACTAAAGACGAAGTATTAAATAGACTGAAAGATGGTAATCAACGTTTTACCGCCGATAAAAAAGAGGGAAAACTACAGGATAAATCTCGCAGGGAAGAATTAACCAGAGGCCAGGAACCTTATGCAATTGTTCTAAGTTGTGCCGATAGCCGGGTAGTACCTGAGCTTGCTTTTGATACCGGCCTGGGTGAATTATTTACCGTACGTGTAGCAGGAAATATTGCTAACAGTAGTTCAATTGCCAGTATGGAATACGCGGTTGCCAACCTTGGAACCGAAATTATTGTGGTAATGGGCCACGAAAGTTGTGGTGCTGTTACTGCTGCTATGAACGGAGGTGATAATGGTTATAACTTAAACCATCTTGTTTCTCACATTGCACCTGCAATAGCTGCTTCAGGTAAAGACGCTCCTGTTAATGATGTTGTGAAGAAAAATGCACAGCTAACTGCTGAAGAGCTTAAAACACGTTCTACCATCATTAAAGATGCTGCAGACAGTGGAAAAGTTAAAATCGTTCCGGCTTATTATAATTTAGATTCCGGGAAAGTAGATTTTCTATAAATCAAAATATATTTTAAAAGCCCTAAAGGCATTAGCTTTTAGGGCTTTTTTTATGTCCAGATTTCTAAAATTGGAACCTGGAAAGTTCTAATTTCGTCCAGCTGATTTGATTTCAGTCTTTATCCCCAATTCGCTTCGGGAATCTAAAATGTGTGGATTAAAACGACCTAAATTTTGAAATATTCCGGGGGTTTTGGGAGAATGGCGGTTTAAAACTTTTTTAGACAGTTTTTATATAACCTATTTTCTAGCCTGAAACATCTTTAAATATAAATGTGAAGACATCTTCCTGGCGTTATTTTTTGCGCGGTTAGCGAGCTCACCTTCATGTAATTCGTCTATAGTCTCAAACCATAAGTTTAGCCAGATCCCAAAATGGTAATTGGAAATCTCCTGATTGTTTTCCTGGTCTACTTTTATGTGCGCTTTTTGGGGATTGCCTTTATAGGTTGCTTTAAAAAAGAGATTGCTTTCCCAAAAATCGGTTAACTTTTCGAGATGGGCATCCCAGTCTTTTATTACCTCATTGAAAAAATGGCCAATTTCAGGATTTTTCCTTACTTTTTTATAAAATCCGGAAACCAGTAGAAACACATCATCCCGGGTTTTAATATCATTTTTCATAAAAAGCTTTTAGAAAATATTTATTAGAATAAAGATAGAGGATATTGCAAGACTTATCAAAAGTGCATTAAATATAATTTTTGATTTAAACTGGGCTAAAATTACGGTATTAAACCCCATACAAACCACCACTACTATAAAAAGCTGAAGCATATCCAGAAATGAATGCCCATTCATTAAAATTAGCATTGCAGCCACGGATCCTAAACAACTGGATGCGATAATACCAATTGCAGAATATCCTAAACTCATTTCCTCAAAATCGGCCAGCAAAGTTTTGTAAAGTTTCATAGTTTTTAATTTTAAATGTGAGGTAAAATTAAGGTTGAAGCTGCTGGAATCTTATGAGCATAATCATAATTGAATTAAAAAAGCCTGGAAAAATTGAATTTCTCCAGGCTTTAAAATCATTTTAAGTACTTCTATCTAAATTGATTATGTGATTCTTTCTCTAATTGCTCCCTATGGTCTGGATGCGCTATAGAAATAAGTTCTTTAGCTCTTTGTTTCAGGTTTTTTCCATAGAGATTTACAACACCATATTCTGTGGCAATATAATGCACGTGTGCCCTGGTTGTGGTTACGCCGGCTCCTTCTTTTAGAAAAGGCACAATCTTGGAAATACCGTTTTTGGTGATAGATGGCATTGCAATAATAGGTTTGCCACCTTCAGAAAGTGCTGCTCCTCTTATAAAATCCATTTGCCCGCCAACTCCAGAGAATTGATATTTCCCAATAGTATCGGCACAAACCTGGCCGGTAAGATCTATTTCTATAGCCGAATTTATAGCGGTTACTTTAGGATTTTGTCTAATTATAGCCGTATCGTTTGTATAAGCCGCTTCCTTAAAATGCACAATAGGATTATCATCAATAAAATCATATAAATCAGGTGAACCTATGGCAAAACAGGTCACCAGTTTTCCGGTTTTTATTTCCTTATTTGCCCCGGTAATTACTCCCGATTTTACCAATGGCAAAATTCCGTCAGAAAACATTTCAGTATGGATTCCCAGGTTTTTGTGGTTTTGAAGATTATTTAAAACTACATTGGGAATACCACCAATTCCCATTTGGAGGGTAGCGCCATCATCAATTAGTTCGGCTACATGTTTACCAATTTGTCTTTCAATTTCGGTAGGAGCAGTAACACTGGTAGCAAAAATAGGTTGATTCACTTCTATGGCAGCATCAATCTGGCTGCTGTGAATAATTCCGTCCCCGTGGGTTCTTGGTACATTTGGGTTTATTTGCGCAATTACTTTCTTAGCCTTTTGAATAGCGGGTAAGGTGATATCTACTGAAACTCCCAGCGAACAATATCCGTGTTTATCGGGTGGGGAAACCTGTATAAAAGCAACATCTAAAGGCAAGATATCCCTGCGGAAAAGGTTATGAATTTCACTTAGAAATATGGGGATATAGGTTCCTTTATTAGAATTGACCGCATTTCTAACGTTGCCGGCAGCAAAACACGTGTTTATGCTAAAAGAACCGGCGTAAGGTTCTTCGGTGTATTTTGCTTTTCCCTCGGTATGAATTTGTATTATTTCAACATCGGTCAATTCATTATAACGATCGCATAATGCATCAATTAGGGTTACCGGCGTCATTGCGGCACCCTGAATAAAAATGCGGTCACCAGATTTTACTTTGGCAACCGCATCCTGAGCTGATAATATTTTTAGATGATTCAGCATTTTAGGTTTTAACGTTTAAATTGAAATTAATTTCTATTACTTCATCCAGGACGATTAGCCCAAAGATTTTACTGGGTGCTTCCAGGTTAAAATCTTTAATATTAAGCTTCAATTTCCCATCAAAACATAGTTGTTTATCTCTTGTAATCTCTACCGGAAACTTATAATCTTTATTAACTCCTGCAATGGTGAAGCCTATGGTTACAATAGAGTTTCCTTCCTCGCTCATATCTATTTTCTTTAGTTTAAGGAGGATTTCAGGATGTTCTTTAGATTTTAGAAGTTCGTGAAAGTCTTTATTTATTTTTCGGTTGCCACAATCAAAATTTACATTTTCCAGGGGTAAAACACTATTCTTAAAATGAAGAATTTCACCTTTCTCTGTATAATGCACTTTAAAAGTTTCATTTTTAAACCTAAGGGTATTAAAATCACATTCAAAATCGTTGATATTGGTGGTGCCTTTAATGCTTAAGTGACTATCTGGAAGAATATCAATTTTTTTGGTTTCCAAACCGGTTTGCGCTACTCCCGTAATAGTAAAAAATAATATAAAAAGTAAAGAAATATAAGTTTTCATCCTGGTTTAATTTAGGGCATTTCTATAAAGATAAGTAATTGAATTCTGGTTAAGAAATGGTTGGCAACAGGAGATAAAAAGCCCCGGTGAATCTCGTGTGAGAAAGCAACCGGGGCTCAACATTCAACTTAAAAACTAATCGCTGCTTCTAGCATAAGTCCGTTGAATTGTCCTCCGTGTAAAGGTGAACTTGTATTGTACCCATCATACTGTTGGTTTACATATTCAACCTTAGCAAGAATGTTTTTAGTCATAAACCATCCAGCAGAGGCCTGAACTCTATTGATGTCAATTTCATCACCGCTTGCGTGGTCACCATTTACAGTGTTATAACGTCCAGCTACGTAGAAGTTCTCGTTCTGTCCAAATCTGTAGATAAGCTCTCCTGCAAGTTGAGTGAAAGTACGGTCTTCAGTTTGAGATAGTTGTTTTCCGCTAGATCTTTCAAAAGTTCCGAAGAATTCAAGTCCGCCATACTTTAAGAATGGGTTTACCATAAAGGCAGTAATTTCATTTCCATAGCGAGGGTTGTATCTACCAGAGGCAAAACCTTCTCCCATAACATCGTAGTATCTAGATCCTGCACGGTCTCCACCATAAAGGTAAGAGCTTGCTACACGGTTAGTGTGGTATACAGAACCTGTTAATCTAAATCTTAGATCATCTGCACCAACAAATTGCTGGTTGTCGTATCCTAATTTAGCTAACCATGATACTCCATTAGCATCGGGATTCACAACAGATTGATTTAATTTACCGTTGGTAGCTCCAACCATTCCAATAAATCCATTGCTTCGGTAGTAAACTTCAGCACCAACTTCGGTAGTGAAAGCATCCATAATAAGGTTACCTACAAATGGGTTGTAAATAGCTTGTGCGTTATCGGTTCTTCTAAAGTGAGCATCACCATAGTTGTTCTCCATATGACCAATTTTAATAGTCACTTTGTTCATTAGGTCTTCCATAAAGCCTGGACGTACAAACTCCAGTTTGTCAATTTGGATATACCCGTCTTTCACGTATGTATCTGGGTGGTTACGAGAAGATAGGTATGTTCTAAGGTGCATTCTAACTCCATCGTAAAGTGCAACATCAAGGTCAAGGTTAGCAGTAGGCAGGTTAAAGTTTGCGCCTATTTCTGGTAATCTTCCTACACTGCCATCTTCATTAGACCATTGTCCTGAAGATTCGTGATCAAGTGCCTGGAACTGCATGGTAGATGCTCCACCAACTCTTACTTTTACACCATCAAAATCTGTGATGGTATCTTTAGGAGCCTCAAAAACGTTGATTCCTCTTTTATCTGGAGCTCTATAGTTATCCAGGTCTCTGTCCTGTGCCTGCATTTGCAAGCCAAAAAGAACGAATGCAATTAAGCCGAAGTATTTGATTGAATTTTTCATTGTGATAATTTTTAAAATTGAATAGTTATTTAGAAAATGTAGATTTGAATTTAATAGTTACTTCCTCGCCGGTGGTAATTGTTCCAAACATAGCAGTAGGAGGGTCAATTTTGTAATTGGTCATATTAAGGCTTTCTTCGCCGTTTATTTCCAATTTGTTTCCGTTAAGCTTAGCAGTGAATTCTACCGGTACTTGTTTAGAAACTCCCGAAATTTTTAAAGTTGCAAGGCCATTTACTTTGTAAGAGTTGCTGCCGTTGGCTTCAATCTTCTTAACCTCGTCTAACTTAAATTCGATGTTTTTATGTTTATTGGTATTAAGTGCTTTGTAAGCATTTTTGTCCATTCCGCCCTTTCCACTTTCCAGGCTTTCAGCAGGAACGCTTACCTGAAGTTTTGAAATGCCTGTTAATTTCCCATCTTCAGTGGTAATGGTTGCACCTCCTTGTTTTGAGGTTGCCTTCATTTCCCAATCGTGGATATTAGAGGTTCCTTCAACAATAATTTCAGAAGAATTATCCATTTTGAAATTTTGTCCGAACATGCTGCCTGCGGTTAGCAACATAAAAAATACGCCTGTAAGAATTACTTGATATGATTTTAAAACTTTCATGATATTAGGTTTTTAAGTTTGATACAAAGTTGGGGCAGAAATGCAGCAGAATCTATGACGAGAGTCAGTTTTGAGAATGTTTATTTAAATGATTTTTAGGAGACACGATAAGGAACTTTATAGTGTTTACAAGGGGTTTCGCTTACTAAAACGTTTGCGATTATCAAATATATAAAGATATTTTAGCCGAAAAAAATTAGAAAATTATTCTGAATTAGTCCTATTTCTGAGAAAAAAGAAGTCTAAAGCAAGCTTATTAGTAATAAAGCTCGTCGGTTTTTAGGTTTAAGAACCGTGAAGTAGCAAAAAATGTACTTAGCCAGGTAATAAGGATTCCCATAACGAAAACGCCTACAAACAAAGCGGCGAGTAATTTTACATCTGAAGTTAATGAGAGTTGTGGGAAGCTATTGTTAAGATAATAGAGTGCCCCGGCCATACCAATAAGTGCTATTATGGCGCCAATTATTCCCAGTTTTACACTTTGCCAAATAAATGGCCTGCGAATAAAACCTTTGGTAGCGCCTACCATTTGCATGGTTTTAATAATAAATCGTTTAGAATAAACAGAAAGTCTAATAGAACTGTTTATAAGCAATACCGCGATAAAGGTGAAAACTCCGCTGGCAATTAGCACCCAGAAACTAATTTTCTTTACATTTTCGTTTAAAAGTGCAATAAGGGGTTTATCATAAATTACTTCATCAACAAAGTTTTTAGAAGTAAGATCGGCTGCTATTTCATCTACCTGTTCACCAGAAACAAAATCGGCATTCATATATACATCAATAGAATTTTGTAAAGGATTATAGCCTAAAAACTCCATAAAATCTTCGCCTATTTCCTTACTATGGGCCTCGGCGGCTTCCTCTTTAGAAACATAAGTGGTAGATTTTGTATAATCTGCCATTGCCAGGCTTTTCTTGAGTTGTTCTATCTCAACCTCTTTGGCGGTATCTTTTAAATATACGGTGAGCGCAATTTGCTCTTTAAAATGATCGGCTACTTTTTTGGTGTTTAAAACCAGTAATCCCAACATTCCCAATAAAAAAAGTACTAAAGCAATACTAATCACTACCGAAAAATAAGACGAAATTAATCGACGTCTTTGGTACTTTTCAAAAGATGTGCTCATAGGTGACCTTAGATTTTTTGTAAAAATAAAAAAGATAAGCTTGCAATATCTTTAAAACGTTTAAAGTTTGAAAAAATTAGCAAGTACAAAAAATATTTTAGTCAGGAATCCCAGAAATATCTATAAGTTGTCTCTAAAAAACCTAATTTCGTCAAGCTGAACTTGTTTTACCTTCTAACATGTTTAATAACTTAGAGATTATAATAAGTTTAAAATCCTGGCTTATTTTAAAAGACCAAATTTTACATCCTTGCAGGAAAGGTAGGTTAATTCTATTTTGCAATGAAAAAGCACAAATAATATGAAAATTTTAATCTTCGGAATTGGTGGTGTTGGTGGTTATTTTGGCGGAAAGCTCGCCCAGGCTGGTTATGATGTAACGATGATTGCCCGCGGAAAACATTTGGAAGCAATTAAGAAAAACGGGCTCGAAGTTGAAAGTATCAATGGGAATTTTAAAGTAAAGACTGATTTGGCAACCGATAATTTAGCCGAAGTTTCTACTCCAGATTTGGTGATTTTAGGTGTGAAATCCTGGCAAATTCCTGAAGTGGCGAGCCAATTGAAACCCATAATTTCAACTGAAACGATGGTGTTACCGCTACAAAACGGTGCAAATAATGTTGAAAAATTACAGGAAATTCTTCCGAAGAAAAATATACTTGCTGGCCTCTGCCATATTGTGAGTTTTGTAGAAAACCCCGGAAAAATAAAACACGTTTCTTTTGAACCCCGAATCACTTTTGGTGAGATTGATAATTCAAATTCAGAAAGAATTCAGCAATTAAAAAAGGTATTGGATAAGGCTGAAATCACCAGTTTTATTCCTGAAAATATTCAGCTGGAAATTTGGAAAAAATTCCTCTTCATAGCTACCGTAAGTGGTCTTGGCGGATTAACACGGGTTTCCATAGATAAAATAAGGGAAAGCGAATATTTATATGAACTTTTACAAAAAACCGCTCAGGAAATTAAGTTAGTTGCTAATGCTAAAGGAATACCGTTAGCAGACGAACACCTGGAAAAAGCTTTTGAAATTATTCAAAATCAGCCCCCGGGAACTACCGCTTCCACGCAACGTGATATCATGGCGGGCCGGCCTTCAGAATTAGAAAATTTCAACGGATTTATAGTAAAAGAAGCCGAAAAATTAGGCCTTGCAACACCCGTAAATAAAATGATCTACGAGTGTTTATTGCCTATGGAAATGGAAGCGCGAAATAATTAGCTATTCCCCGTTTTCTCCATTGAAATCTAATTCTGTAAAGTTTTCATCAATAATCATTGTGAGACACCCGTTAACCTGTAAATGCTCCAATGATTTAGTTTCATTATCCAGCTGAATAGTTTTTATTTCAAACGGCAATCCGTGGATTTTTAATTTGAAATTTTTGCAATCGCTTTCAAAAGAGCCTTCTTTATGCTGCTGAATAATTAACTGGTTTTTCCTTCCGGTAAGTTTAAAACTCCTTAAGCAGAAACGCCCTTTAGTATAATCGTATCCATCGTGCGCATCTTCAAAGAATTGAGAATCTTCCTTACCTTTTTTGTAATAAACTTCAAGAGTTATTTCTTCTATTTTTTTCTCTGATACGTACTGTTGAACAGGATATTTGGGAATAATAGCACCTTCTTTAATAAAAACCGGCATACTGTCTATATCGGCATCTACCCACATTTCCTTGCCGCCTTTTACTAATTCGTCGCTCCAGTAGTTATACCAATTTCCACGTGGTACATACATACGTCTTCCTTTGGCATTTGGCTCTATTACGGGACAGGCAAGAATACTATCCCCAAAAATAAATTCATCTATTCTATAGTGCGTGTTCACATCTTCCTGGTCAAACATCACCAAAGATTTTATCAACGGAACGCCTTTTTCGGTATAATCCCAAAACGCGGTGTAGAGATAAGGAAGTAATTGGTAACGCAATTCAATAAATTTTCGAACAATATCGGTAATATCTTCATCAAAAGTCCAGGGTTCCTGGTCGCCGTGATCTCCGGAAGAATGCACTCTGAAAAATGGGTGAAAGGTTGCTAATTGAATCCATCTTGTGAAAAGTTCACCGTGAGGTTGTTCTGCGAAACCGCCAATATCACTTCCTGCAAAAGAAAATCCGGACATTGCTAGGCGTTGTACCTGCACATTGGCAATCCACAAATGTTCCCAGTTGGCGATATTATCTCCGGTCCAGGTTGAGGTATATCTTTGCGTTCCCGAATATGCTGCTCTTGTAATTACAAATGGGCGTTTAGGATGTGAAAATTTCTTCACGCCGTGGTAAGTGGCCCGTGCCATTTGCATTCCGTAGATATTATGCGCTTTCCTATGGCTGCAGGGATTTGCATCATAATCGTGCCTTACATCGTGCGGAAAAGTCTTATTCGGCACTTCCATCACCGCGGGCTCGTTCATATCGTTCCAGATGCCTTTTACTCCAATATCTTCAATTAACTCCTTGAAAAGCCCTGACCACCATTCCCTAACTTTAGGATTGGTGAAATCGGGGAAGTAACACTCTCCCGGCCAAACTTTTCCTTTTATATAAGGGCCATCGGCACGTTTGCAGAAATAATCGTTTTCCAATCCCTCTTTATAAACCCAGTAATTTTTATCAATTTTAATCCCGGGATCTATAATCGCCACGGTTTTAAAACCATCGGCTTCAAGTTCCTTTACCATTCGTTTTGGATCTGGAAAATATTCTTTGTTCCAGGTAAAGCAGCGGAAACCTTCCATATAATCAATATCCAGGTAAATAGCATCGCAGGGAATTTGCAATTCCCTGAATCTAGACGTGATTTCTTTTACTTTACTTTCAGGATAATAGCTCCATTTGCATTGATGAAAACCAAGTGCCCAAAGTGGTGGTAAATCTGGTTTTCCGGTAAGATCGGTATAGTATTCTACAACATCGGTCATTTTAGGGCCGTAGATAAAATAATAATTCATCTCGCCTCCCTGTGCCCAAAAACTGGTTACAAAACGCCGTTCCTGTGCGAAATCAAAATAAGATCTAAAGGTGTTGTCAAAGAAAATTCCGTAGGCCTTTTTATTATGAAGCCCGGTGTAGAAAGGAATGGTTTTGTAAATAGGATCGGTATCTTTTCCGTAAGCATAAGAATCGGTTACCCAATTTTCAAAGCGCTTTCCTTTTAAATTAAGATGTCCCGGTTTATCGCCAAGTCCAAAATAGCTTTCTCCATCGTGAGAAACTTTACTCATTTTTACGATGTCACCCCCAAATTCGTAACTTTCTTCCCAATGGAAGCCCAGCTCATCTTCATTGATTAATGTACCGTCTGCCCGATCATAAATCTTAACTCTTAAACCCTTTTTTGAAACTTCACAAATAATTTTGGTAGTGGTAATGTTATAATTATCCTCCTTTTCTTCAATATCTAATTGATTATAGCCTATGCTTGCGTGTTTGGTAATTGCATAAGAAAAATCTTTAGCAAACATCCCGGTGGTAGAATATCTAAAGCGAAGCAAGCCATCCCGAAGGATAGTAATTTGCAATGCAACATCATTTTCTGTGGTAAAATAAAGTGTATCCACATCTTTACGGAAGGAAACTACACTAGATGGAAAAGCATTTCCTTTTTGTTCTAACTCGGTATTGGTGATCATATTTTATAATGGATTACTGGGCAATAAAAGAACTGAATTGTTTTGATATATAAGTTAGTATTCACAAAATATTTATGAGCGTTTATTAACTATATCGTTGTTTTTCATTTAACTAAGCCAAATACTTAAAAGCAAGCATCGCCAGTGGTGGAAGTTTGATAGTGGCAGAATGTTTTTTACCCTGCCATTCTTTTGAGGTTACGGTTTTCCTTGGATTCTTATATTTCCCTGTACCGTGATATTCTTTTTTATCGCTGTTGAAGATTTCCTCAAGTTCACCTGCTTCAGGTAAGCCAATTTGATAATTTTCTCGCGGAATTGGAGTGAGATTACAAACAATAATCAAATTATCTTTCGGCGTATTTCCTTTTCTAATAAAACTAATTACCGAATTCTCGGCATCGCTATAATCTATCCACTCAAAACCATCTTGCACAAATTGCTTATCATATAAAGCAGGCTGGGATTTATAAAATTGATTTAAAGCTTTTATCAATTCCTGCATTCCTTTGTGCGAATCATATTCCAGTAAATGCCAGTCTAAACTCTTTTGAAAATTCCATTCTTCGCTTTGTGCAAATTCACAACCCTGGAACAGTAATTTTGTTCCCGGATGCATAAACATATACGCATACAGCAAGCGTAAATTGGCAAAACGTTGCCATTCATCTCCCGGCATTCTTCCTAAAATTGAATGCTTGCCATACACCACTTCATCGTGAGATAGCGGAAGCATAAAATTTTCGGTAAATGCGTAGGTGAGGGAAAAAGTAATGTTGTTTTGGTGATGTTTTCTGTAAATGGGTTCTTTAGCAAAATACTGAAGCGTATCGTGCATCCAGCCCATCATCCATTTCATCCCAAAACCGAGTCCGCCGAGAAATACCGGTTTTGAAACTCCGCTATAAGCAGTAGATTCTTCGGCAATAGTTTGTACGTCTGGATAAGAGGCGTAAACTTCTTTGTTTAATTCTTCTAAAAACGATATCGCCTCCAGGTTTTGATTTCCCCCATATTGATTGGGTTCCCATTCGCCTTCTTCCCGGGAATAATCCAGGTACAAGATAGAAGCCACGGCATCTACCCGAATCCCGTCAATATGAAATTGCTCTAGCCAGTATAAAGCGTTACTAATCAAAAATGCCCGTACCTCGTTTCGGTTATAATTAAAGATCAAACTTTTCCAATCGGGATGGTAACCTCTTTTTGGATCGGGATGTTCATAAAGGTGTGTTCCGTCAAAATAACCGAGTCCGTGGCTGTCTTCCGGAAAATGAGAAGGTACCCAATCCAGGATCACTCCAATATCATTTTCGTGAAGTTTGTCTACTAAATATTTAAATTCATCGGGATAGCCGAATCGCGAGGTTGGCGCGAAATATCCGGTGATTTGATATCCCCAACTTGGGTCGTATGGATATTCCATAATAGGCATAAACTCTACGTGCGTAAATCCCATTTCCTTTACATAGGAAACTAAATCGGTGGCGAGTTCCCAGTAAGAAAGTGACCGGTTTTCTTCAGTTTTTTTCTTCCAGGAAGATAAATGTACTTCGTAAACCGAAAAAGGAGCGTTTAATGAATTATGTTTTTTTCGTTTTTCAAGCCAGGATTTATCTTTCCACTCATAACTGTCTTCCCAAACTACCGAAGCTGTATTTGGCGGATGTTCACAGCGCCTGGCATAAGGATCGGCCTTTTCAGTAATAATGCTATTATGGTGACTATGGATTTTATATTTATATAAATTCCCTTTTTCGACATTGGGAATAAAACCTTCCCAAATACCGCTACCGTCCCAACGCACGTTTAGTAGATGTTCGCCATCTTTCCAGGAATTAAAATCGCCAATTACTGAAACCTTTTTGGCGCCGGGTGCCCAAACCGAAAAATAAGTTCCTTTAAGCTTATTAAGCGTAATGGGATGCGATCCAAATTTCTCGTAAAGACGAAAATGCTTACCCGATTTAAACAGGTTAATATCAAATTCTGAAAATAAACTGTGCGTTATAACTTTTGTCATACTATCCTATGGTTGTTCCAGGGGGAAGTACTGCTTCTTTTTTAAGCACTACAATTCCTTCTTTAATTACGTAAGCATCGGTTTCATCATCTTCTAAATGTGGGCCACCGTTTATGGTAGTATTGTCTCCAACTCTACAATTTTTATCGATTATTGCATTTTGAATGTTGCAATTTTCCCCTATCCCGGCCAGGATTTCAATATTATTCCCTTCAATTTCTTCTAAAGATTCATAAAAATCGGTTCCCATCATATAACAATTTTTTATAACTGAACCTTTTCCAATTCTGGATCTCACTCCAATTACCGAAGATTCAATTTCTTTAGCGTGAATAATACAGCCTTCAGCAATAACCGCTTTTTTCAAATTAGTACCAGAAATTTTTGAAGTGGGAAGAATCCGTGCTCGCGTATAAACCCTGTTTTCCATATCATATAGATTGAATTTAGGGATATCGTCCGTCAGGCCGATATTTGCTTCAAAAAAAGATTCTATGTTTCCAATATCGGTCCAGTAACCTTCAAATTGATAACCGCAAACCTTTTTATTTCCTATAGCCTGCGGAATTATTTCTTTACCAAAATCTACCGTACTCTCATCGTCCATTAATTTTACCAACAATTCCCGGTTAAACACGTAAATTCCCATAGAGCCGAGATAATTTCTGCCTTCAGCTTCCATTTCGGGGCCTACCGGGGAAGTCCAGTCGGGTAAAAGATCAGATTTCGGTTTTTCTATAAATGAAGTGATATTGTTATCCTGGTCGGTTTTCATAATCCCAAAGCTCGGGGCTTCTTTTGCATTTACGGGTACAGTACCAATAGTAATATCGGCGCCAGTATCTATATGCTGCTGAACCATTAAATTATAATCCATATGATATAATTGATCGCCGGAAAGGATTAGGAAATAATCGAATTTATGCTTTTTAAAATGATGCATTCCCTGTCTAACCGCATCTGCCGTGCCCTGGTACCAGGTTTTGTTGTGTGGTGTTTGCTCTGCCGCTAAAACATCTACAAAAGCCGAACTAAAAAAGCTGAAGTGAAACGTGTTTTTAATATGCTTATTTAACGACGCCGAATTAAACTGAGTTAACACATACATTCTTTTAATGTTGGAGTTAATACAGTTGGAAATTGGAATATCTACCAGGCGGTATTTACCCGCAATTGGCACGGCGGGTTTAGATCTACTTTCTGTTAATGGGTGAAGCCTGGTGCCCTGGCCGCCTCCAAGAATAACCGATAATACTTTGTCGTTTAACATAATTAGCCGCTTTTTAAGGAGTTATACAAATCAATATATTGTTTAGCCGAAACATTCCAGGAATGGTCAATGCTCATTATGTATTTCCTGGTTTTCTTAAAGGTACGCTCTTCCTTGTAGAATTGTACGGCCCTATTTATGGTTTTAGAAATATCTATTTCTGAAGCTTCAGCGTGAGAAAATCCAAATCCGCCATCTTCAATATCTATTACAGTGTCTTTTAAGCCACCAATACTTCGCACTAAGGGAATGGTTCCGTAGCGAAGGGAGTATAATTGATTGAGTCCGCAGGGTTCTACGCGGGAAGGCATTAATAAGAAATCTGCCCCGGCGTAGATGAGGTGCGAAAGCTTTTCATCGTAACCAATAAAAACATTATAAACCCCTTTATATTTTTTCTTCAAATTTTCTAAATCCCTTTCTACTTCAGAGTTTCCAGAACCTAAAATGAGAATGTTGCATTCTTTTTTTGAAAGAATTTCCTCTAAAACTGTGGGTAGTAAATCGGCTCCTTTTTCGTAAACCAGTCTTCCAATAAAAGCGAATAAGGGCTTTGAAGCCGAAAAACCAAATTCTTTACACAGCCATTTTTTATTAGCTGTTTTTCCGGTTTGAATATTTTTAGCCGAATAATTTTTTTCGATAAACTCGTCGGTTTCAGGATTCCAAACTTCAGTATCAATTCCGTTTAGAATTCCAACACATTTTTTATTTTCGTGACTCAATAAACTTTCCAATCCATTCGCAGCCTGTTGCAATTCTTCCATATAACTCGGGGAAAC
This sequence comes from Salegentibacter sp. BDJ18, assembly GCF_017579965.1. Lineage (NCBI taxonomy): Bacteria > Pseudomonadati > Bacteroidota > Flavobacteriia > Flavobacteriales > Flavobacteriaceae > Salegentibacter > Salegentibacter sp. BDJ18. Next base: position 350,475 of record NZ_JAFLQX010000002.1, on the reverse strand, counting down.
CGTAGTTACCCGCCATGCGCATTTTATGCCTGCCGCTAAAGGGTTTATTACGCCATCCCAATCTAGTAAACCGTTATTAGAAATATCAAAAGCCGGGAGGTAATGCACTTTATCGTGCGAAAACCAACCCTGATATTGGGCGTTATGAATTGTGATAATAACCGGAATTTGATTCAGGGATTCATATTTAAAACATTCCTGCGCCATAAACGGAATTAATCCCGTATGATGGTCGTGACAGTGAATTATAGACGGTTTTTCTTTTAAAGTAAGTAACCAATCCATTACCGCAATTTGGAAAGCGGTAAAACGGGCGGTGTCATCATCGGAATACACGAAATTTTTAAATAAGAGCTTTGGGATATCTACAAACAGCACGTTAATATCTAAAACCTCTTCTTTTAATTTCAGAATTTTATATGGATAAATCTCTTCGCCCAAAACCAATTCTGATTCATAAATACTTTTAAAACTGTGAGCTGCACTAAATTTATTATTATAAAATGGCATAATTACCTTAGCGTCAACACCAGCTTCAGACTGGTATTTTGGTAAAGAACCAACTACATCTCCCAAACCACCAACCTTTGCAATTGGGTAGCATTCAGCGCTTACGTGTATTACGTTCATATAAAAATCTTTGAAAGATTATTGATTTAACCAGGTTGTTTTTTAGTGAATTTTAGGATGATTTTTTTATGAAAATTTAAAATCATAGCCCTTGAAATCACCATTTCCCTATAAATCTACTGAAATAATAGGATAAGCTGCATTAAGGAAGTCTTAAAACTGTTTCTGTTTGTTATTATAAGATTTGTTTCCGATAGAAACTTATCTTCTAATCCATTACACCTAAATTCCCATAAGTGGTTTAAAATTGTAAATTTGCAGGCATTAATAAAAAGTCGCGTTGCGCGTAATTAGCAGGTAAGAAAAATATAACAATGAGTTACAACTTTAACGAAATTGAAGCCAAATGGCAAAACTACTGGGCCGAGAATCAAACTTTTCGTGCCAGCAATTCATCAGATAAACCAAAATATTACGTGCTGGATATGTTTCCATATCCTTCTGGTGCCGGACTTCATGTTGGGCATCCTTTAGGTTATATTGCCAGTGATATCTATGCGCGCTACAAACGTCACAAAGGTTTTAATGTTTTGCACCCACAGGGTTACGATAGTTTTGGCTTGCCTGCCGAGCAATATGCAATTCAAACCGGGCAACATCCTGCGCTTACCACGGCGAAGAACATTAAAAGATACCGCGAGCAACTCGATAAAATAGGTTTTTCTTTTGATTGGAGTAGGGAAGTGCGCACCAGTGACCCCGAATATTACAAATGGACACAGTGGATATTTATCCAGCTTTTTGAATCCTGGTATGATATGGAAGCTGAAAAGTCCAGGGCAATTTCAGAATTAGAAGAAATTTTTGCTTCGGAAGGGAATTCCCGGGTAAATGCTGCCTGCGATGATGATATAGAAGATTTTTCTGCAGATAGCTGGAATAATTTTTCTTCTGAAGAAAAGCAAAGAATATTATTAAAATACAGACTTACCTATTTAGCTGAAACCGAAGTAAACTGGTGCCCTCAACTGGGAACCGTTTTAGCTAACGACGAGATTGTAAACGGAGTTTCAGAGCGTGGTGGCTATCCCGTAGTGCGAAAAAAAATGACCCAATGGAGTATGCGAATTTCAGCATTTTCAGAACGTTTGTTACAAGGTTTAGATCAACTGGACTGGACCGAAAGCTTGAAGGAGAGTCAGCGTAACTGGATCGGGAAATCGGTTGGGGCAATGGTGCATTTCAATTTATATGGTGAGACCCTGAAAAAAGTAAAAGATGATGGAAGCCTCGCTGAACATCAAAAAAGGATTTCAGTTTTTACTACCCGACCTGATACTATTTTTGGCGTAAGTTTTATGACTTTGGCGCCGGAACACGATTTGGTTAAAAAGATCACTACGCCACAGCAAAAAGAAGAAGTTGAAGCCTATATCGCTGCCAGTGCAAAAAGAAGTGAGCGTGAACGTATGGCCGATGTAAAAAGCATAACCGGTGTGTTTACGGGCGCTTATGCCGAGCATCCTTTCACCAAAGAACCGGTACCAATCTGGATTGGGGATTATGTGCTTGCCGGTTATGGAACCGGGGCTGTAATGGCCGTACCTTGTGGGGACCAGCGGGATTACGATTTCGCTAAGCATTTTGAAATTCCAATTCCAAATATTTTTGAAAACGCCGATATTTCTGAGGCTGCTTTCTCCGGAAAAGAAGGAACGGTAATCGCAAATTCCGATTTCCTTAGCGGATTGGAATATAAAGAAGCGCTGCAAAAAGTGATTCTGGAACTGGAAAAAACCGGTCACGGTTACGGAAAAACAAATTATAGATTGCGCGATGCGGTATTTAGCCGCCAGCGCTATTGGGGAGAGCCATTTCCTGTTTATTACGTAAACGGAATGCCGCAGATGATCGACTCTAAGCATTTACCCTTGCGACTTCCCGAAGTTGAAAAATACCTGCCAACCGAAACCGGCGAACCCCCATTAGGCAACGCCACTACCTGGGCCTGGGATACAAAATCTAACGAGGTGGTTTGTAATGAGAAAATTGACGATGAAACGTTTTTTCCATTAGAGCTGAATACCATGCCGGGTTGGGCTGGAAGCAGCTGGTATCTTTTCCGTTATATGGATGCTGGAAATACTGAGGAATTTGTTTCTGAAGAAGCTCAAAACTACTGGGAAAATGTAGATTTATATATAGGCGGAAGCGAACACGCCACCGGGCATTTATTGTATTCCCGTTTCTGGACTAAGTTTTTGCGAGACCGTGGTTATCTTTCGGTTGAAGAGCCTTTTAAAAAGTTGATCAACCAGGGAATGATTTTGGGACAGAGTGCTTTTACACATAGAATAAATGAAGGATTCTATGATTTCGACGAAAAATTAGAAGAGGAAAAATTGAACTACCAAATTGCGGTATTTGATGATTTATTTGAATATTTTTTCAAAAATAGAATTATTTCATTTGATCTCATTGAAAATAGGATTTCTTATAACTCGATAACAGGTGATATTTATAAACTTCCTGAAACAATTAATAACGTTTCTGCTGATCTTGAGAACGAATTTAAAAAAGTAGGTTTTGATATAAATAAAATAAAATTTACTATTAATAAAATTCATGCCCCTGTGGAATTTGTTAATCTTCAAGATGAATTAGATGTAGAGCAATTTCAGGAATGGCAGTCTAATGATGATAACAAGCCTCCATTTGTTGACTCAAATGGAGTAGTAAAAGTTTCTCGCGAAGTCGAAAAAATGTCTAAATCCAAATACAACGTGGTTAACCCCGATGATATTTGTGAAGATTATGGAGCCGATACGTTGAGAATGTACGAAATGTTCCTCGGGCCTCTAGAACAGGCAAAGCCCTGGAATACTGCAGGAATTACAGGAGTGCATAACTTCCTTAAGAAGCTTTGGAAACTCTATCACAACGGCGAGCAATTTGAAGTTTCAGAAGAAAAAGCTTCAGCCGATTCTTTAAAAAGTCTGCATAAAACCATTAAAAAGGTTACTGAAGATATCGAAGAATTCAGTTTTAATACTTCGGTTTCTACTTTTATGATTTGTGTAAATGAGCTTTCGGCACAGAAATGCAACAGTAGGGAAGTCCTGGAGCCACTTGTTATTTTACTTGCGCCTTATGCGCCTCATATTTCAGAAGAACTTTGGAATAAATTAGGAAACTCAGAATCTGTAGTAACTGCTGAATATCCGATTTTTGAAGAAAAATATTTGGTAGAAAGCACTAAAAACTACCCGGTTTCTTTCAATGGGAAAATGCGTTTTACAATGGAATTGCCACTGGATATGCCAAAAGATGAAATCGAAAAAACCGTAATGGCAGATGAAAGAACTCAGAAACAATTAGACGGAAGAACACCTAAAAAAATAATTGTGATACCCGGAAAAATTGTAAATATTGTAGGTTAAAAGTTTGAAGATTATATAATCTGAAGAATCCGTTTCCTGGTATTGGGGAACGGATTTTTTTATTGCCGTCATTGCGAAGGAGGTACGACGGAAGCAATCTTTTGAATTGAAAACAATGGTCGCTTTGAACTTGGTCCAGTTTAAATAGAACAGATTGCCACGTCAGGCTGTTGCCTTCCTCGCTTGAAGTACGTCAGTGCGAAGTTGCTTTTTGCAACTGAAGCAATCATTTGAATTGAAAAGAGTGAGCTGGAGTGTGCTTTAGTTTAAAAAGAACAGATTGCTGCGCTCCTTCGTCGCTCGCAATGACGATTGTAACTTGAAACGTCATTGCGAAGCTGCTTTTTTGCAGCTGAAGCAATCTCATCCTGATTTTTAGTGAATTCCCTTATTACTCTAACCACAGCAGGTTTTTAATTTTATAAAATGAAATATTCCTGGGTATATATTCTAACCAATAAAAACAATACTGTTCTTTATACCGGAGTTACTTCCAACCTTCAAAAAAGGATGTTTGAGCACAAGAGTAAAGTGAACAAAGGTTTTGCTGCTAAATATAACTGCGAGAAACTAGTTTATGTTCAGGAGTTTACCGAAATGAATCAGGCGATTGAATTTGAAAAGAAAATCAAAGGTGGAAACCGAGCCCGAAAAGAAAAGCTTATAAACGCTCAGAATCCAGACTGGATTGATCTTTCGAGAGATATGATTTTAGGATAGATTACATAAGATTGCCGCGCTCCTTCGTCGCTCGCAATGACGGATTCTTGTTGCTTAACGTCATTGCGAAGGAGGTACTACTGAAGCAATCTGTTGAAGGGAAAGCAAAGGCATCTTTGTGGTTAATCACTAATCCTTTTGTCATTGCGAAGCTGATTTATTTCAGCTGAAGCAATCTTTTGAATTGAAGTAATGTAGATTTTGATTTTGGTCTATTTCGAACAGAGGAGATTGCCACGTCAGGCTATCGCCTTCCTCGCAATGACGATTAAAACTTTTGCAAACTGCCAACTAAAAACTGCTACCCAAGATACAACTCCACCAAACCTTCGGGAGTAGTTAGATAGATGGTGTTATTTTCCTTATCTATTTTATCTATAAACTCATCGTTCATAGGGATAAGAATTTGCTTTTCGCCTTTTTGAATTTCAAAAAGAGCTTGTGCGGTACTGTCGTTTATAGAAGTGATCTTGCCAATATTACCGTGGGTGGCATCTATTACGTCAAAACCAATAATTTCGTGAAAGTAGAACTGGTCGTCTTCCAGATCTGGAAGCATAGTAAGTGGAAGATAGGTAAGAGCGCCTACAAGGTCTTCGGCATCCTGCTCGGTTTCAATATCTTCAAATTTAACGCGAAGTAAGGTGCTTTTTTGTAGCGAACTTCTTTCAATAAAAAATGGAACCAGGTTCTCATTATATTCAATGAGCACTGATTCCATTTCTAAATACATTTCGGGAACATCGGTGTCTAATTTAATAAGCACCTCGCCCTTAAAGCTAAATTTACCAACGATTTTACCTAAAAAGAAACATTCGTCTTTAGTCATCGCCAGTTAAGGTTTTAGCCTTTTTTTTCTTCGGTTTTTGCTTCTTCGGCAGTCTCTTGATCAACTTCCTTTTCCACATTAGCCTCAGGTTCACCTTCTTCGGTTACTGCAGCACCTTCGGCTTCAGCAGCAGCTGCCGCTTCGGCTTCTTTTGCTTCAGCTTCACGCTTAGCGTTCACCTCTTTTTCAGCATCAAGAGCTTTCTTTCTAGCTTCTTGTTGTTCTTTGGTTAGGTTGTCTTTCTTAGCAGCAATTTTAGCTTCTTTTTCTTCCAACCAGGCTTCGAATTTCTTCTCAGCTTCTTCTTCAGTTAAAGCGCCTTTTTTAACGCCACCCGCAAGGTGTTTTTTAAGTAAAACTCCTTTGTAAGAAAGTATAGCACGAGCAGTATCTGTTGGCTGCGCACCGTTTTCTAACCATTTTACCGCTCCGTCTACATCTAACTCGATTGTAGCAGGGTTGGTGTTTGGATTGTAGATTCCTAATTTGTCTAAGAATTTACCATCTCTTTTTGAGCGCGCATCTGCGGCTACGATCCAGAAAAAAGGTTTTCCTTTTTTACCGTGTCTTTGTAATCTTAATTTTACTGGCATAAAAATTAATTTGTGGGGTTCCCGACCCCGATTATTAATAAGGCTGCAAAGATACTACATTTTTCTAATTCACAAGGAGTTGGACTTAAAATAAATTTTAGATGCCGGAAGGCTATAAATAACCGAATTTGGGAAGTTTTTAGGTTAAAATAAGCGGCTGTTGTTAAAAGCAGTTAATTAGTGCTAAACCCTGTTAAACAGGTTGTTGCTGTAGATTGGGCGCTTTATCTTTATAACTGAATTTATTAAAAAAGCGAAGTGAAGATGAGATATTCTGAAAAAGTTTCAAAAAAATTGAACGCCTTACTTGAAAAGAATTATGATGCCGAGAAAGGCTATAAATATGCTTCTGAAAATTCTCAAAACCCACAGCTTAAAGCTTTTTTTTCTGAAAGGGCTCAGGAACGATACGATTTTGGCCACGAGCTTAAAACTGAAATCCGTGATTTTGGGGAGAATCCCGAGAAAGGTTCCAGTTTAGCCGGTGATGCCCATCGCACGTGGATGAACCTTAAAACTAATTTTTCAGGAAATAAAGATGAAGCTGCGCTTGAAGAAGCAATAAGAGGCGAGAAGGTAGCTGTAGATGAGTATGAAGAGGTTTTAAAAGATCCCGAAATACCACCAACAACGGCAAATCTATTATTAAAACAAAAGAATGGGATTGTAGCCGCACTCAATAAATTAAAGAGTCTGGAATTAGAAGCCTAATCGTCAATAAAAAATTAATCAACTATGAGAACCAAAGAAGAAATGGGCAATAAGCTCAACGAATTACTTGAGAAGAGTTATGATGCACGAGAAGGCTTTAACGCTGCGTCTAAAAATGCAAAAAACAGGAAGCTTCAGGAGTTTTTTAAACAAAAGTCACAGGAGCGGGAAATCTTTATTAAAGAATTAAGGGAAGAGATTACAGGCTATGGCCAAATACCCAAAGAAGATGGTAGTGCAAAAGGAGATATACACCGCACATGGATGAAGTTAAAATCTTCTGTAGAGAGTGACAATGATGAAGCTATGCTGGAAGAAAGCTTGCGTGGGGAAAAGGCCGCTTTAGAAGATTATAAAGACATAACTAAGGAAAAAGATTTACCGCCAAGTTTAAGTTCTAAACTTAACAGGCAGCAACAAAATATACAAAGCAGCATTAATAACGTAAAAGTGTACGAACAGATGTTTGATTGAAGTAGTAGTTTTTAGTGTTCGTATAGACCTCACAACTTACCGGAAACGGTGCTTGTGAGGTTTTTTTATTTATACAAAATAGGAACTTCTTTTAAGCTAAAAAATATCGTTAATAAATCCTGAAAAATTAACTTGAGGCTGCGCTAAATTATATGTAATTTTAGCCTCGAAGCAGGTGTTTTTTCTTCTGAAATAAACATCTCATATTCAGCTGAATTCCTAATTTTCGCCGCACATGTACCTTATTTTTGATACCGAAACTACCGGTCTTCCCAAACGTTGGGACGCTCCTTTAACTGATTCTGATAACTGGCCAAGATGTATACAAATTGCCTGGCAGTTGCATGATGAAATGGGGCGGCTTGTAGAAAGTCAGGATTACCTGGTAAAGCCCGAAGGTTTCAATATTCCATACGATGCTGAAAAAGTCCACGGAATTTCTACCGAGCTTGCTGCGGAAGAAGGTATTTCCTTAACTGAAATGCTGGAAAAATTCCAGGAAGCGCTGAATAAAACCAAATTTGTAGTAGGGCAAAATGTAGGTTTTGACCTGAATATTATGGGGGCCGAATTCCATAGGGAAGCGATGGAAAATAACCTTCAGGAGTTACCGGTTTTGGATACCTGTACTGAAGTAACCGCTCAAATGTGTAAAATTCCCGGTGGACGTGGCGGTAAATTTAAATTACCCACCCTAACCGAATTACACGAATTCTTATTCGATGAGCCTTTTGGCGAAGCCCACAACGCTACTGCCGATGTGGAAGCAACTACAAGGTGTTTTTTAGAATTAGTGCGTCAAAGAGCTTTTACAAAGGAACAGCTTGATGTACCTGCAGATTATTTTGAGAATTTTTCAGAAGCTAATCCGCAGCCTATAGAGCTTATTGGATTAAAACACATTAACCTTAAAAAGGCTTCTGAAGAAATAAGAAAAAGGCTTCAAAAGCAACAACCTACTTCAGAAATCACTACTGAAGAAATCGAGGAAAACCTCGAAAAGCTTGATGAGGTTCCGTTCTCTCATTTACACAACCATTCCCAGTTTTCGGTTTTACAGTCTACAATTAGTATAAAAGATCTCGTAAATGTTGCTGCCGAAAATAATATGCCTGCTGTAGCGCTTACAGATCATGCAAATATGATGGGCGCTTTTCATTTTGTAAAAGAAATTGGCGATTATAATAAAGCAATTAGAGCAAAAAATGAAGAGGCAATTGCCAATAACGAACCGGCAGAAGCCAGGGAATTAAAAGCTATTGTAGGTTGTGAATTTTTTGTATGTGAAAATCACGCCGATAAATCCCGAAAGGATAATGGCTACCAGGTGGTGATGCTGGCCAAGAACAAAAAAGGTTATCATAACCTGGCAAAAATGTCTTCTAAAGCCTATACCGATGGGTTTTATTATGTACCGCGAATTGATAAGGAAATTATAAAGGAGTACAAAGAAGATATTATTGTGCTTACCGGTAACCTTTACGGCGAAGTGCCGAGTAAGGTTTTAAATGTTGGAGAACACCAGGCTGAAGAAGCTTTACTTTGGTGGAAAGAAGAATTTGGTGACGATCTTTACATAGAAATCATGCGTCACGACCAGGAAGATGAAAACCGTGTAAATACGGTGCTGGTAGATTTTGCAAAAAAGCATAATGTAAAACTGGTGGCTAGTAATAACACCTATTATTGCGCGAAAGAAGATGCTAATGCCCACGATATTTTATTGTGTATAAAAGATGGGGAGAAACAGGCGACGCCAATAGGTCGTGGTCGTGGTTACCGTTATGGTTTGCCAAACCAGGAATATTATTTTAAGAGTGGCGAAGAGATGAAAAATCTCTTTAAAGACCTGCCTCAAGCCATTAGTAATGTGCAGGAGGTTGTAGATAAGATTGAGCCTTTTGAGCTGGCTCGTGATGTACTTTTACCTGCTTTTACCATTCCTGAAGAATTTTTAGTTGAGGAAGATAAAAACGATGGTGGTAAACGTGGAGAGAATGCCTACCTGAAACATATTACTTTTGTTGGTGCTAAAGAGCGTTACGGGGAACTCACTCCCGATATTGAAGACCGACTTAATTTTGAGCTTTCCGTTATTGAGAATACTGGTTATCCGGGATATTTCCTTATTGTTGAAGACTTTATTCGCGAAGCTCGAAATCTTGATGTTTCGGTTGGGCCCGGGCGTGGTTCAGCGGCGGGAAGTGCGGTTGCCTACTGTTTGGGAATTACCAATATAGACCCCATTAAATACGATCTGCTTTTTGAGCGTTTCCTGAATCCCGATCGTGTGAGTATGCCCGATATTGATATTGACTTTGATGATGAAGGTCGAAGCCGGGTTATGGATTATGTAATTCAAAAATACGGTGCCAACCAGGTTGCGCAGATTATCACCTACGGAACGATGGCTGCCAAATCTTCCATTCGGGATACCGCCAGGGTTCTGGATCTTCCTTTAGGAGATGCCGATAGGATTTCGAAATTGATTCCAACCATGTCCAAGCTCGGGAAGATCTTCGGAATGGATGAGAAGGAACTCAAAAAGAAATTCAGGAGTGAAGACCTGGAAAAAGTAAACGAACTTTTAAATATTGCTGAAGGGGATGACCTGGAAGCGCAAACCGTTAACCAGGCGAGGATTCTTGAAGGCTCGGTTAGAAATACCGGGATTCACGCTTGTGGGGTAATTATTACTCCAGGAGATATTACCAATTATGTGCCGGTTTCAGTAGCAAAGGATTCCGATCTTTATGTTACGCAGTTTGATAACTCGGTTGTAGAAAGCGCCGGACTACTAAAAATGGACTTTTTGGGGTTGAAAACGCTAACCCTAATTAAAGATACGGTTCAAATTGTAAAAGGCAGGCATAATATAGATTTGGTGCCCGATGAATTTCCGCTAGATGATGAAGAAACTTACAAACTTTTCCAACGTGGGGAAACGGTAGGGATTTTTCAATATGAATCGCCGGGAATGCAGAAGCATATGAAAGATCTTAAGCCAACGGTTTTTGATGATCTTATTGCCATGAATGCATTGTACCGTCCCGGGCCAATGGAGTATATTCCGAGTTTTATTGCACGTAAGCACGGCGATGAGGAAATAGCATACGATTTACCCGAAATGGAAGAATATCTCCAGGAAACCTACGGAATTACCGTTTACCAGGAGCAGGTGATGTTACTTTCGCAAAAGCTGGCAGGCTTTAGTAAAGGTGAAGCTGATGTTTTACGTAAAGCGATGGGTAAAAAGATCTTCGCTTTACTGGAACAATTAAAACCAAAATTTTTGGATGGTGGTGAATCTAAAGGGCATCCAAGAGACGTTTTAGAGAAGATTTGGAAAGACTGGGAGGCTTTTGCGGCCTATGCTTTTAATAAGTCTCACTCTACCTGTTATGCCTGGATTGCTTATCAAACCGCTTATTTAAAAGCGCATTATCCTGCGGAATACATGGCTGCGGTGCTTTCTAATAATATGAATGATATTAAGCAGGTTACTTTCTTTATGGAAGAATGTAAGAGAATGAAGCTTGATGTACTTGGGCCAGATGTAAATGAATCATTTTATAAATTTTCGGTAAATAAAGATTATGCGGTTCGGTTTGGAATGGGAGCTATTAAAGGAGTAGGATCGGGTGCGGTTGCTACTATTGTGGAAAACCGAAAAACAGAAGCCGGGCCGTATAAATCTATTTTTGATATGGCGAAACGTATTGATTTGCGTTCGGCTAATAAAAAAGCTTTTGAAAACCTGGCCTTAGCGGGTGGTTTCGACGGCTTCGGCGATACACACCGCGCGCAATATTTTCACGATGATGGCGACGGAATTACCTTTCTGGAAAAAGTGATTAAATACGCAGCAAAATTCCAGGAAAATGAGAATTCCTCACAAGTGAGTCTGTTTGGGGAAGCCAGTGAAGTCCAAATTCCGGAACCTGTGGTGCCGCCTTGTGAAGAGTGGGGCACTATGGAAAAACTGAGAAGAGAACGGGAGGTGGTAGGAATCTACATTTCGGGTCACCCACTGGACGATTTTAGGTATGAGATGGATTATTTCTGTAACTCCAAGTTGGGAGAATTCAATGATCTGGAAAGATGCGTAAACCGAGACCTTACGTTTGGTGGGGTGATAAGCGATGTGCAGCATCGGGTTTCAAAAATGGGTAAAGGCTGGGCGATGTTTAGTGTAGAAGATTATACCGATACTTATGAGTTTAGGATGTTTGGTGAGGAATATTTAAAATTCAGGCACTTTCTGGTTCCAAATTCATTTGTGCATATCAAGATCTTTGTAAAAGAAGGCTGGACCAATAAAGAAACCGGTAAAAAGGGAGAACCAAGAATTCAGTTTAACAACATTTATTTGTTACACGATGTGATGGATCAATTTGCGAAAAAACTCACAATTCAATTGGATATTGCGGATCTCCATGAGGAAAAAATCAACTGGTTTAAAGATGTTTTTAGAACCCATAGAGGTGACCATAAACTGAATTTTGTGGTGTATGAAATGAAAGAACAGGTAAAATTACATATGCCAAGTAAGAAACAAAAAGTGAAAATTTCGCAAGAGCTTTTACATACTTTGGAAGATGAACAGGTGATGTATAAGTTGAATTGATTTCAGTATTCAGTAAGCAGTTGCAGTATGCAGTAATATGTTTTTTAAGGCCACGAATGCACGAATATTTATTTTTCACTGCTCACTGCTCACTGCCAACTGGAAACTGATTTTTCCGGTTAGGGATTGAAGCAAGCTACCGTGTAGCGCTGAAAGCCCGACCCCGCGCTACGAGCGCGGGGAAACCGCCAAATAAACGAGTTGAATAAGCGTATAATTAAATACAATATCGCTTGTGTAAGGAAAGCAAAAATATTTGACTAATTTTACACTTTAATGATAATAACAGAAATTAAAAATAGATAATTATGGCTATTGAAATAACTGATGCGAATTTTGAAGAGCAGGTACTAAAAAGTGACAAACCTGTAATGGTAGACTTTTGGGCTGCATGGTGTGGACCTTGTAGAATGGTAGGACCAATTATTGAGGAAATTAGTACTGAATATGACGGGAAAGCTGTTGTAGGAAAACTAGATGTTGATGCTAACCAGGAGTTTGCTGCGAAATACGGAGTGAGAAATATTCCAACTGTGCTTATTTTTCAAAATGGAGAAGTAGTAGGCCGCCAGGTAGGTGTTGCACCAAAAAATACTTACGCTGAGGCTTTAGACGAATTGCTATAATTTTTAGCATTTTATATAATTTGAAAACCCGGTCTTGTACCGGGTTTTTTATTGCCGGCTTTTTAGTTTTAAAACACCAGCTTTTATTTATCTTAGTACGGAATGGATTTAAAGGAAGAAATATATAGTTCGGCGGCGGGGTTTACCCAGTTAGAACTTTTGGCGAAACAGGTGGTAGAAGGTTATATTTCGGGAATTCATAAGAGTCCGTTTCACGGGTTTTCTGCAGAATTTGCCGAGCATAAGATTTACAATAACGGCGAAAGTACCAAGCATATAGATTGGAAGCTTTTTGCTAAAACCGATAAGCTCTACACTAAACGCTACGAAGAGGAAACCAATTTGCGCTGTCATTTTATTATGGATAATTCGGCTTCGATGCATTATCCTGAAGTGAAGAAATTTTCGGTAAACTCTCTTAATAAGGTTGGTTTTTCGGTATTATCTATAGCCAGTATAATGCAGATTTTAAAGCGGCAGCGCGATGCGGTAGGCCTTAGCATATATAGCGATGAATTTGAGTTTTACGCGCCTGAAAAAGGCAGTGATCGGCATCAGCATATGTTACTGGGCGCGTTAAATAAAAGCCTGGAGAAGAAAACAACTCATAAAGCAACTAAAACTTACACTTTTCTGCATCAAATTGCTGAAAGGTTAAAACGCCGTTCTCTGGTGTTTTTGTTTACCGATATGTTCCAGGCCGATACTGAAGAAGCAGCACTTTTTGAAGCTTTGCGGCATTTAAAATATAACAGGCACGAAGTTGTTTTGTTTCATGTGATGGATAAAAAGCGGGAATTAGATTTTGACTTTGAGAATATTCCGAAACGCTTTACCGATGTGGAAACCGGGGCCGAAATAGATCTTTATTCTGAAAATATTCGAGAAAATTACCAAAAGGCGGTACAAAAATATGTTGCTGACCTGAAATTGGAATGCGCTAAATATAAGATTAACTATGTAGAAGCCGATATTAATAAAAACTTCGATAAAATTTTGACAACCTATTTTGTTGAAAGACAAAAGTTTGCCTAATGGTATAAAAATAATGCTGAAAAAACTTTAAAAAAAGGTTTGTGTAATAATAAAACAGATGTATATTTGCACTCGCAATAAAGCAACGGTCTGGTAGTTCAGTTGGTTAGAATACCTGCCTGTCACGCAGGGGGTCGCGAGTTCGAGTCTCGTCCAGACCGCTTTTAAAGTATCAAAATATCCTAAAAAGCCTCAAAATCAATGATTTAGAGGCTTTTTTTATTCCCAAACCTTTCAAAATATCACAAAAAATGCTAAGTGATTGGTGCTGAATTCGGGGCATATTTTTTTATGAAAATATATGCACCTTGAAACTCCTAATGACCTGTTAATAAAATAGTTGCGACGTTTTTTTAACACTTAAATTTTATACCTTGAGGTGCATATTTAAAACAAGCACCGATGATCAACTCACTATTTATTACTTTTTATCCGAAAAAAACGACTTCCAATCAAAACACGAAAGCCGTTATTTACGCACGTCTTACATATAACAGTAAGCGCACAGATTTTACAACATCAAGAAAAATTGATGCAGGTAAATGGAATAGCCATACGAATAGCACCCGTGGGAATTCGACGGAGGCAAAAGCATTAAAAAGATACCTTGACGATATGCGAGCTTCCTTATATGATATTCACGATCGCCTTTTAAGAGAGGGGAAAAGAGTTTCTGCGAAGATTATAAAGGATATCTATATGGGCAAGGAGGAGAAGCAGTATATGCTGGTTGAAATTTTTCAGGATCATAATGATGATATGGAAAAACTAATCGGAAAAGGATATACCAAAGGAACTTTGCAAAGATATAATGCCTGTAAAAAGCATATTGAAGATTACATTAAGTATCGTTATAAAGTAAAAGACATACCCGTAGAAGATGTGGACCACCAATTTATTGTTGGGTTTAATCATTATTTAAAATCGGAAAAAGACTGTGCTCACAATACGGCCCAAAAGTATATCGTAAATTTTAAAAAGATCATCCGTATCGCTTATGCGAATCAATGGATAGAAAAAGATCCCTTTTTCCATTGGAAAGGGAGTTGGAAACCTTCCGAACGAAAATTTCTTACGGATATTGAAGTTCAGAATTTGGTGGAACAGTATTTTGAAATTCCGCGCCTGGATAGGATGAGGGATATTTTCGTCTTTTGCTGCTATACCGGTCTATCATTCTCTGATGTAGAAAAATTGAGCGCAAATGATATCGTTTTGGATTCAAAAGGTAAGCAATGGATAAAAACCAAAAGACAAAAAACCAAATCACTAAGCAGTGTACCTTTGCTTGATATTCCAAAAGCAATACTTGAGAAATATGCAGACCATCCCAAGGTAAAAATGGGGAAAGTAGTTTTGCCGGTTTATTCCAATCAAAAATATAATGCTTATTTGAAGGAAATAGCCAGCGTTTGCGGTATTAAAAAGAACCTTACCACACATTTAGCCCGTCATACATTTGCCACGACCGTAACACTATCTAAAGGTGTTCCTATAGAGTCTGTAAGCAAGATGTTAGGACATAGGTCTCTTAAGACCACACAGATTTATGCCAAAGTTTTAGATGAGAAGGTAGAAAAAGATATGGAAAAGTTGCAGGAGCAACTTAGAAAGGAGCAAGAAAAGAAGAAAAATAAAGAGAAGCCAGGTGAGGAATGAATTTTAATACAATGATCGAGCAATCTTTAATTTTTTGAAATAAGCAATATAGGAATAATATTTTATTCTAACCGGATTAAATAGAGCTCCTATAAAAACATCTTTTCCAGTACATCTCCTACGTAATAGGCAAGAAAAGCTGCAATTCCGCCTAATAATAAGGTTTCGAGAATTCCTATAATTACATTTTTTTCGGTTACCAAACTTTTTAGTGCTCCTACAATTGAAAGTGCAACTGCGGTAAGAATACATGAATAAATAAAAAGTTGAGAATTTATGTTGGAGGTATCATCACTCATAAATACATAAGAAAGTAGAGGAACGGCTCCCACTACTATAAAACTTATAAAGGTGACTCCAGCTGTTTTATACGGAGTTTTTTCACCTCTTACCATATCAAGCTCCTCTTTCATCATAGTATCTACCCACACATCCTTGTCAGCTGTTATTACTTCTACAACCTGCTCCAGTAACTCACCACTAAAGCCCTTCGCGCTATAGATCTCCCTTATTTCCTGAACTTCCTTTTCTCTTAAATTTTCAATCTCCCAATATTCTAACTGCCTGTGTTTATCAAAGTTATCTTTCTCGGCCTTGGTAGAGAAAAAATTACCTACAGACATAGAAAAGCCATCAGCAATTAAATTAGCTAACCCCAGGATGATCACTACTGAAATCCCAAGGCTAGCACCTTCGGCTCCGGCTACGACAGCGAAGGTTGTAATTGCTCCATCTATACCTCCATAGACAAATTCACCTATATATTCCTTATTGAAAAATAATTTTTTCCCACCTGAATGAAGAACCGCTTCATTTTTTGGAGATTGCTCTGGTGGTTTGTTATCTAACATCACAACTTCATAGGATTATTAAAGTTAACAGAAAAAAATAGAATAATCACGCTAATTGAAGAATATATAATCAGGTACATCTATGCATTTAGAGAAGTGTTAAGCCGACTTTTATAGAGAAATGAAAAAGTTCTAATTATTAGTAACCACTGAGAATTTCTTAAACTTATTTATAGCTTTCTGCAGTCGAGGCCGGTTGTAACGCTGAACTCCGATTGGGTAAACATTAAGTAGAATATTTAAAATGATTAGCCACAGAGATTGCTGAAACCCGTAATATATAATTACAACAATAGTAAACGCCAATACAATAAAAAAGATAATCAAATGTCCAAATTCAGATTGTCGAGTGTTGTATTCCAAATATTTTAATGCATCTAAATTCCTCTTTACGGGATTAGAAGCTTTGTTGAGTTTTTCCCATCCAATCCATACCAGTATTTTTCTAAATCCATGAATCCCAAACCATTTATAAGTCTTTCCCTCGTTCTCCCATTCCTTCGCATTGAAATATGTAGAACTTAATATTGGTTTCAAGATCTGAATAATGTAGGCAACGCCCATCATTAGCATAAAATTTAATACCCAGGCGAAAATGAAGGAATAAAGACCTTGCCATAGTGCTACTGTTAAAATGGTACAGACTACAAACAATATGATAAAACTAAATTTAAAATATTTATTCATAGTCCACTTTATGCTTTATTACTTCCTGGCAAGTTTGATTTGAAGTCTTACCTTTCAAATATAGATGGATAAAATAAAAAAATAGATTTTTTAAAACTCTTTATGGTGCTAAGCCCTATAGGATTTCCATTTGCTGAATAATCAATAGAAAATTGTCATCAAAACAAATTATAAAGCATAGTAAGGATAAATTCAACTAGTCCAAAAAATGAACTAATAGTAAACAGATAGACGACAAGCTATTCCTCTATGCCAAGATTTTAGATGAGAAGATAGAAAAGGATATGGAAAAGTTACAGGAGCAATTTGGCTTTTACAGGACCAAAATGAAGGTGAAGCCAAAAGAGAGTCGAGGATTGAAGAGTAGCGAGCGGAGTAGGTAATAATCCCATTTCATTTCAAATTTTCAAAATATCTGCCTTGTTGGAATATTCGTCAATTAATTTAATTTTTTTACGAGTTCTGTGCGTCTATTAAGAGCCTTGCCTTCATCGGTGATATTTGAAGCTTTTGGAGATAGAAAACCAACTCCATCGCTGGTTAATCTTGAGATTGAAATTCCATAGTTTTCGGTTAATTCGTTTACTACAGCGCGGGCTCTTTCTTTAGATAGTTTAAGATTATATTCCGGGCTTCCATCCATATCTGTATGTCCCACTACATAAAGAGAGATTTCAGGATTTTGTTCTAAATATTTGGCAATTTCAGCGATTACCGGCTGGGATTGTTCTTTAAGATTAGAACTGTTAGAATCAAAATTAATTCCATAGATAGTGGCGCTTCCTTGCATTTCTATCTCCTTTTTGATAAAATCCGGATTTGCTGAAACTTTACCGGTTTCTGCTGTTTTCTCTTCAATGATGTCTATATGATACAGTATTAATTCGTTGCTATGTCGCTCCCCATATTGAGCTATGTAAACATTTCCTTCAGGATTTTGGATTTGACCTACGATGCCAAATGTGCCTCCAGAACTACTGGTGCCTTTAAATAATAGATTTGCAGCCGAATTGCTCCCAAAACTATTTGGGCTTAAGGCTGTTCCAATCCAACCTCCCATTCCTACTTCCCCTTGTGGTTTAGATTGTGGATGAGACCCTTTTGCCAGGATATTTATTCTTGCTTTTTCTAAAGCCTGTAAATTATCCTGATATACTTCAGTGATAGAAAGTTCTTCTTTAGACATTGGAAGGTAATAGGTTATGCGGGTAAGTTTGCCTGAAACTGTATCTCTTTCAGCGATATAGCGGTATCCGGTGACCGGTCCTGTGGCCAGGCCATATTCTCTAAATTTCTCTACCTCGTAACCTGCAATATAGGCTCCGGGGTATCTGGTTATCATAGGATGATCTGAACTGCCCTCTAAATCCTGCTGCGAATACAGGATTAAAGAAAGGCCTGAAAAAATCAAAAATAAGATTAGTAAGCCTTTCATAAGAAGATTAAATTAAATATTAAGTAAGTTAATTTTGGTTAGCTAAAATTGCAACTGTGAAAAATAGGGGATATTACCAGGGAGAGTAGGTGGTGGGATAAGAATTAGATTTTAGTACATTTTGTATATGTCTTAAATGGGGCATTTGGTAACTAAAATTAGAGCAAATAAAACCGCTATAAAGATGATTTTGAAAAGCATTTTTATAGCGGTTAATTTTTTTGAATTATCTAGTTTGATCTATTCCACTATTTTAAAAGTCTGTTTTAAATCTTTAATCATTAATTCAAATTCACCAGGTTCAATTATAGGCTCTCTGTTTTTATTGAAATAAGCTAAATCTTCGGCTTTAATAGTGAATGAAACAGTTTTGGTTTCTCCAGGGTTTAATTCTAATTTGGTAAACATTCTCAAACGTTTCACATCAGGTGTAATACCCGTAGCATAAAGATCGGAAGTATAGACTTCAATTACTTCCTTCCCCTTTCTCTTACCTTTATTGGTTATTTGGACTTTAATATTAATTTTTCCTGTCTTATTGATAGAAGTTTTATCTAATTCTAGATCTTTTACTTCAAAATGGGTATAACTTAAACCGTCTCCAAAAGAAAATTGTGGATTATAATCAGCCTCATAATTATAAACTCCTTCAGCAGCAGTTTGTTCTTCCGAGGGTTTATGGATGTAGGGGATAAGGGCATTTGGATATCTTGGATAATTATAAGGAAGTTTTCCAGAAGGATTCACATCTCCAAAAAGGATATCAGCCAGGGCATCTCCTCCATAATTCCCGGGGAGATAGGTTTGAATAATTCCATTTACATTTTGCTCAAACTTGCTAATAATACGTGGTCTACCTTCATTTAGAATTAGGATCACTGGTTTTCCAGTTGCTGCAAGTTCTTTTGCTAGTTCAGTTTGGTTATCGGAAAGATATAGATCATTTAAATCTCCTGGTTTTTCAGTATAGCTGTTTTCGCCAACGCATAGCAAAATATAATCAACCTCTTGTGCAGCTGCTATTGCTTCTTTAAATTGATCTTTTTCATCTTCATAATAATTCCCGTCCATTACATAATTGACTCCAGGAAAATAAGCTACTTTATCTTTTCCAATTTCATTTTGAACAGCCTCGAGAATGGTGTTATATTGAGTGGCGAATTCCTCTGTTTTCTCTCCCTGCCACGAGTAGGTCCACGCGCCGTTTAAGGTACGCATCGAGTTTGCATTAGGTCCTGTAACAAGAACCTTTGAGTTTTTATCCAGAGGTAAAACCTCTTCTTTGTTTTTCAAAAGTGTAATTGATTCCGCAGCCATGTCATAAGCGGCCTGTTCAAATTCTTCACTTCCAAATTTTGGATAATTTTTATAATGAGTAACCGGGGTTTCGAATAAATTAAGTGCAAATTTCACCTTCAATATTCGCCTTACGGCATCATTGATTCGTTCTTCTTTTACTTCTCCATCCTTTACTAAGTCTACTAAATTATCAAAAAAACGCTCGTATTCATAAGGAACCATCGACATATCTACCCCGGCATTAATAGCCATTTTGATAGCTTCCCGGTCACTGGAAGCTACGCGATCCCTGCGGTGTAAGTTTTCGATATCAGCCCAGTCAGTAACGACCAATCCTTCAAATCCGAGTTCTTCTTTTAGAAGGTTTGTAAGAAGGTCATAATTAGCGTGTACAGGGACTCCATTAATAATTCCCGAATTCACCATTATTGTATGGGCTCCAGCTTCAATAGCCGCTTTAAATGGAGGTAAATGATATTCGCGTAAAGCATCTTCAGGAATATAGGATGGAGTTCGATCTTTGCCAGATGTTACCGCGTGATAGCCTAAGAAATGTTTTAGTGTTGAAGCTAGATGTTCAGGATTGCCAATATTATTATCTTTTCCTTCATAGCCGTTGATCATGGCAACTCCCAGAACGGAGGTCAAATAAGGATCTTCCCCAAAAGATTCCCACATTCTCGAAAATCGGGGGTCCATTCCCAGATCTAATACTGGGGAAAAATTCCAGGAAATACCACTTGCACGTGTCTCATAAGCAGTAATCGCTGCTCCTTTTTCCACAAGTTCCGGATTACGGCTTGCTGCCTGAGCTATTTGCTGCGGAAACATGGTGGCACCCGCTGTGTAAGTTGCCCCATGAATTTGATCTACTCCGTAAATTATTGGAATATAAAGTTCATTTTCAGCTTTGTTGATATCCTGAATTTCATTGATTACTTCATACCATTTTTGACGAGTCAAAGCACGATTATTGGCTGTATTTAAGAACGAGCCAACTTTGTATTCAGAAACTGCTTTTCTCACTAATTCTCTATCTAAATTAAAGGGTTCAAAACTGGAATATCTGTTTTCTCCCTCCCCAATTACATCAAGGGTTACCTGGGTCATCTGTCCAACTTTCTCCTTTAGACTCATCTTAGAAAGAAGTTTTTCAACTTTATCAGAGACATCTTTTTCCTGGCCAAAGGAAGTTGCAGCAGTTGCGAATAGAATTACAAGGGATAGAATATAACTTTTGGTCATAATTATAATTTTAAGGTTACTACGGCTTCTGCCGGAAGCTTTACAGTTTTTGATTCATTACCAATTTTCAACTCAAGGATTTTTTCCTTTTCTGCTTTATTTTGTACAATTAGCACAATCTTTCCTTCTGGCGTTTTGAATGCTACATTTGGTAATTCCTCAATTTCATTTGAAGAAATCCTTATAGATCCCGGTCGTACAAATTTTGATGCTTGAGCTATTATATAATAGGCTGGTTCCCTCGTAACCGAATCGCCAGAAATAGTAAGTGCTCCCAAACACCGGTCACAGCCACCTCTATCTGTATGCGGTTTCTGGTTTTCATCAGCGGCAAGGTTCCATTCCAAAACATTGCGACTCCAATTCCTGGTTGCTCCAATAATTAGGTTTTCAGTATGCCAATCCATTTCTTGAGCAAAATCGCCGGGAGCACCAACCCATTGCTCAGTAAAATAAAGGTTCTTATCTGGATGGGCCTCGTGTACTTTAGAAAGGGCTTCAATCTCTCCTCCATATAAGTGAAAAGCAGAACCGTCTATATATTTGGCAGCTTCAGGATCGTCTAAAATAGAAATAGGGTAATCAGGACGATCGGCATTATGATCATAAAGAATAATCTTGGTTTTAATATTATTTTCTTCAAAAATGGGCCCTAGATGATTCTTTATAAATTCTTTCTGGGCTTCGGCCTTCATCAATAGACTCGGATTATTCCCGGGGTGTAAAGGTTCATTCTGAATAGTAATGGCATTAATAGTTATTCCTTCCGCTGCCATAGCTTCAATGTATTTTACAAAATACTTGGCGTAAGCCGGGTAATATTCTTCTTTAAGGCTTCCACCTCGAGTATCGCCATTATCCTTCATCCATACTGGTGGTGACCAGGGAGAGCCTAAAATTTTTATTTCCGGAGTTATTTCAAGAATTTCTTTTAAAACCGGAATTAAGTTGAGGGTATCGTTGGCCAAACTAAATTGTTCCAGCTGCTCATCGGTTTCTCCTTCCGGTAGATCATTATAGGAAAAAGGAGCTTCATCCAAATCTGATGCGCCAATACTTAATCTTAAATAACTTACTCCAATTTCGTCTTCGCCAGTTCCAAAAAGTTCCTGTAACAAATCTGCTCTTGAGGAATCGGTCATGTTATTAAGGTGCAAAGCACTTCCACCGGTAAGAGTATAGCCAAATCCATCTATTTCCTGATAAGTTTGTGAGGAATCTATTGTAATAGTAGCGTCAGCCTCCTTTATTTCGACCGACAGGTCTCTTTTTTTAAGTAAGTTTTGTTTATCCAAGCTGGTTACCCAAGCTTCAATTTTTTTTTCAGATTTGTCATTCTGATTACAACTCGTAAGAATTGAAATCACTAAAGCACAAAAGAAAATTCTTTTTGCTGAATATAGATATTTCATATGATGTAGAGTAAAAAGGCCGGAAAACTCCGGCCCGATATTAAAATATGGCTAATTACTGACTTATAAATTCGTAGGTTCCGGTAGCATAATCATCGGTCACTTCAATATTGACCTCATAGGAACCAGAATTGGTGATGTTTACAAAATTTTCACCGCCGTTATTGGTCATAGTCCCGGACATAGCTTCCGGATCATCGGCTCCAAACTGAATATCCCATGGGGAATTGAACTTCATATGATAACCGGCTTCCAAATCTTCCGTCAGAGTAAATTGATATGGGTGTACGTAAGTCATTAGGAATTCATCCCGATCATCCCAGGCACCATTTGCTTCGTCCCAATGAAAAAGTTTAATATTATAATATTTCCAGGTCGCACTACCGCTTTCAAAATTTAATGCTAGATCGTAAGCCTGATCACGAGCCACGGTAAACCCTTCACCACCTTCTACAAGATTAACGTTTCCAAAAGCAGAATCGCCGTCAGGGTTTGAAGTTTCACCGACTAAGCCTTCAAGTGAATAAACAGTTCCCGAGCCATCTTCTGCACTATTTAACTGATAAGTTATTCCAGCTTGTAATGACAGATAATTAGGAGCATTGAACGTATTTTCATCTTTTTCAAATTGAATTATAGGCTCTCCGCTAGAAAGTAAATAAAGGCTTTCAGGTGTTTCTGATGGGGGAGTGGTATCAGGCTCTTCACCTATTAGGCTATAAGTGTAAGTATTGCTTTGTAGGTTTACGTTAACCGTGTAATTTCCCGGTACTGCCAGAGCTAAATCTTCAACATTAATTCCAGCTGTCTCAGCCTGAGATTCCATATATAGTTGATCACTTGTTCCCTGGACCTGTTTAAAAAGATAACCCCAGTCTTCATTTAATCTAAAAAGAAAACCACCGGCTGCAGGTAAATAAATTTCCTTCTGCCATTCGCCATTTCCTATATAATCCAGAGGTTCATCACCACCCCAACCATTCGGGATAACAGCTCCTACTATACTTAATTTTTCAATCTGCATAAGATCGTAGGTGTTATTTTCAAAATCAAAACTTAAGCGGTATTCTCCACTTTCATCAACACTAATTCCAGAACCATTCTTTACCAGGTTACCCTCGCTTCCGCCATAAACATGGGCAGGAAGCTCGTTATTACTGAATACCCTAAAGGTTTCCCCAGCTTCCAAGTGCGTATAGGCCTCAAAAATATAGGTGAGGTTACCCTCGCTATCGGTTAAGGAGCGGGTGGGAAGTGCTCCCGAAAGGTTAGTTCCAACTTCTGTAGCCGAACCACTTATAAATAGTTGCTCTGGTTTATATTCCGTTTCAAAACGTGAAATACTTATTTTTTGGGTGTCCAAAGATTGCTTATCGATACTTTTAGCGATAACTGTCATTTCTACCTCTACATTATTTCCCGCTTCAAAACCAGCATAGGACAAAGCAAGATCCAGTTCTGCAGCATTGAAAACTACACGAGTTGATTTCCCTCCATTTTCAGAGACTTTACTTAGAATTGGATTTTCATCAATTCCACTCCCGGTTGAGTCTATTATAACATCATACCTTACCTGATAGCGTTCGCTAGAAACTGCAGGTTCCCAGGTGAATTCATATTCTTCGATAGGGGCATCTTCGTCCAGACTAATGGAGCCTGGGCTTTCGAGTAAAGGTTCACTTAATTCCCATTCTCCAAGAGGAGCAAGGTTGTCTTCTTCCTCGCAGGAAATCATTAATGCGAATGCCGTAAAAGCGGTAAAAAGTAATTTTATTTTTTTCATTATTGAAAGTTTTTTAGTTTAAATCCAGGTTAAACTCGTAACAGATTTTGATTGCATATTAAGTTTAAAGCTCTCTCCGGAAATATTTACCGATAATTCGCGTGAGCTATCTGATTCATTTAAGACTATTAGTGCGATGCTACCATCTTCATTTTGGAAGGCAACATTGGATATCCCTGAGTCTGATTGCGCTTCAGAAGAACCGATTCTTTTGGCTCCAGGACGTACAAATTTTGAAAAATGTGCCAGTGCATAATATTCTACATTCTTAGTTATATTTCCAGAAGAGGAAACAGTAACAACGCCCCGGCAATCTCCACATCCATTATTAGTAGGGCCAAAATTTTCGTCTAAAGCCAAATTCCATAGTAAGGCATTTTTAGACCAGTTCTTTGTAGTACCAATAAAGATGTTTTTAATATTCCACATCAAATTATCTGAAAAATCTGTTGCCCACTGGCCACCCGAGATTTCAGTAAAATAAAGGCCTTTATCCGGAAATTCATTATGGATAGTACTCATAACTGAAACATCTCCAGCATATGCGTGGAAGGCAGTTCCTGCTATATATTGTGCAGCTTTATCATCTTCCAGAACTGTTCGGGGGTAATCAAGACGATCAAAATTATGATCGTAAGCTATGATTTTCGTTTCAATGGAATTTGCTTCGAAAAAAGGTCCAAGGTAATCTCCTATAAAATCGGCTTGTGCATCGGCTTCCATACGCATAGTAGGATAACCTGCCTCGTGGAGTGGCTCATTTTGTGGAGTTATGGCAGTTATGGCAATCCCATTTTCAGCATAAGCATCAATAAATTTCACAAAATAATTAGCATAGGTCTCATACCATTCCGTCTTCAAGCTACCACCATATAAAGATGAATTATCCTTCATCCAGGCTGGCGCACTCCAGGGACTGCCCATTATCTTAAGTTCTGGATAAACAGAAAGAATATCCTTAAAAACTGGAATTACGTGTTTTTCATCTTTTTCAATAGAAAACTGGTTCAATTCAGGATCTTCTTCTCCGGGCTGAAGATCGTTATACGTAAAATCTTCCAATGAAAAATCTGACGCTCCAATGGTCATTCGCATGTAACTAAGGCCAATTCCATCTTCTGGATCAAACAAATCTCTTAGTAATTCATTTTTTGTAGCATTAGAAAGATTGTCAATTAGATACGCTGATGAACCGGTAAGTGCGGCTCCAAAACCTTCAATTTCCTGAAATTGATTATCAAGATTTATTGAAATGGAATAGTTCGCCTCTTGCTCAATATCATATAGCTCTATATCTTCTTTCTGATTTAATAGTAGAGATTGGTCCCCGGTAGTTTGCCAGACTTCTACGCTTCCTACAACTTCTCCTTCAGTTTCAGGAGGAGCTGGTGGTTTATAATCTGGCTCACTATCACTACTGCAAGCCAATAGGCTAACAAGTACAAGGAGGATTATTATTTTTCTCATTTTTTTAGCTTTAGTAACCTGGGTTTTGTTCCAATTGTGGATTACGATTAATCTCATTTTGTGGGATTGGTAATAATGCATCAGTTTCTGAAACATTATAATCTACCGGTTGATTATTCCTTAGGTCTAAATCATCAACATTCTTCATAATTTGAACCATAAGATCATAACGAACTAAATCATCCCATCTGTTGGCTTCCTGGGCAAGTTCCAGCCTACGTTCTTCTAAAATAGCTCGTCTTAAGGCATCTCCATTTTGCATATCATCAGCGGTAAGCTCTGGAAGATCTACCCGCTCTCTGATGCTATTTACTTCGGCTGCGGCGGCATCAAGTTGCCCTAGCTCGTTCAGTGCTTCGGCCTTCATTAAAATTATATCGGCTAATCTTAAGATATAATCATTGTCTGCACTTGCCCAACCGCTAGCATTCCGCCATTTGTATGCAAATGGAACCTCGCTATTAATTTCATTACCCCAGTATTCATCAATCCAAGGCACTGCTTCAAAGAGAATGGTCGCATTTTTTCGAACTTCATCACCTTCTTCATTATATGCTTCTACAAGGTCTTTTGATGGAGTTACAAACTTTCTCCATGTATCTCCACTAATAGATGGTGGCAAATGCATTTGGGGCCCCCAGGTTCCTTCGTCACTACCCAGGTACTGAATTTCTAGGATAGATTCTTTATTGTTGTAATTGTTCCCGTCAAATAATTGGTCATAGTTATCTAATAGTTCATATCCTGCAGGGCTATTAATTACAGCATTTGCATGACTTAATACCGCTTCGTAATCAGGATTAGGTTTTTGAGCGTGTACCTTTGCTAATAATGCATTTGCCGCCCCCTTTGTTGCTCTAGCCTTATTTATACTGGCATCATTTCCATAAGTGTCCGGTAACAATAATTCAGCATCATTAAGATCAGCTATAATTTGAGCATATACTTCTTCAGCACTATTTCTAGGAATTCTAACTTCAGAAGGGTCGGTGGATTTTATGGTTTCCAAAATTAGTGGAACTCCACCCCAGTTTTTCACCAAATTATAATAGTGATAAGCTCTAAGGAAAAGAGCCTGCCCAATATATTCCTCTCGTTGATTTTCTGTAATACCTTCCTGAATTTGTGGCGCGCGCTCTATTACAAGGTTGGCTTTAGAAATAGCATTGTAAATAGAAGACCAGGCATTAAAAACCCTTGAGTTTGTGGTTGAAACATCAACGGCATCAAATTCAAATATTTCAGGATTATCACCACCTGCATAATAATTATCGGAACGAACGTCCTGGAAAATGATCTTATCCCATACATAATAATCATTGGATTGAAAAGATTCATAAACACCTGTTAGTGCAGCTTCCAATTGTGTTCCTGTTGAATAAGCATTCTCAGTGGTTTCCTGAGAAATAGGTCTAAGGTCTAATTGATCGTCACAGGAGAAAAGCCCAAATGCTAAGCTTAATCCTAAGATACCATTAATTATATTTTTCTTTGTCATGATTTACGATTTAAAAAGTTAGGTTTAAACCAACGATAAGATTTCTTGTTTGTGGATAAGTACCGTAATCTACACCCACAGCTGTGTTACTTGCTCCAAAGGCATTTACCTCAGGATCAAATCCTGAATAATCGGTAATTGTAAAGAGGTTTTCCCCGGTAGCATACAATTTCATCCTTGTAAGCTGTAATCTTTCTGTAAGACTCTGTGGAAGATTATAGCTAAAAGTAAGAGCCTTCATGCGCAAGTATGAACCATCTTCTACAAACCTGGTAGAAAGCCTGGAATTATCGGTGTTTCCTGACTCCGCCCTTGGAATGTTAGTGATATCTCCAGGTTCCCTCCAGCGATCCAATACTGCGGCTGATTGATTTTTAGAATCAATCATAGCTTCAGTTTCTATACGGGTTGCATTAAAAATATCATTCCCCTGAGAGCCTTGTAAAAAGATGCTTAAACCAAAATCTTTATAGGAAAAAGTATTAGTGAATCCATAAAAGAAATCTGGATTAGCATCTCCAATTATTCTTCTATCATCTGCAGAAGGCTCAAAAGTGGATTCGCCATTTTGATCTATATAAAAAGCCATCCCGGTTTCAGGATCAACACCACCCCATACATAACCATAAAATGAACCTAGAGCTTCTCCTTCTCTTACTAAGCTTACTTCACCACGGCTGGCTATACCACCGGCAAAAATTTCCTGACCCACAATATCTACAACTTCATTCCTGTTAAATGAAATATTTAGATCAGATTGCCAACTAAATTCCCCTGTTGTATTGATAGTGGATAGTTGAAATTCTAGACCTTTATTACGCAATTGCCCTATGTTTTGAATTGCATTATCAAACCCCGTAGAACGCGGAAGTGGAGCGTTTAGCAGTAAATCACGGGTGTTTTTAATATAGGCATCAGCTGTGAATTGAATTCTATTTTTAACCAGAGAGAGGTCTAAGCCAACATTCATTTGCTCGGACTCTTCCCATTTCAAGTCTTTATTGGCTATTGATGCCGGATATGTTCCGGGCATAACTACGCCACCAATTGGATAATTTCCACCACTACCAACTCTTCCAAAGTATGCATAGTTGCCAATTTGGTCATTACCTACAAGACCCCAACCAGCTCTTAGTTTCAATTCATTGATAATACTTGCGCTATCCATGAAGTTTTCCTGAGAAATCCTCCAACCCAAAGAAAAAGAAGGAAAATATCCCCAACGATTTTCTGGACCAAAATTACTAGATCCATCAGCTCTAAAGTTTGCAGTAAGCAGATATTTGTCATCAAAGTCATAATTCAGCCTGGCCAGGAAAGAGGCGTTAGCTTTTTCGGCTTTATCTGCAGTTGCAGCGATTAGCTCTGAACCTGCATTAGGTGTAGTGATCTCTGCACTGGCGAAATTGCGTCGTTCTAAAAAGCTATTTTCCCATTTATATTTTTGATAAACCGATCCTGCAAGAGCTTCAATTTCGTGCTTACCTAACTCTGTTTTATAAGTGAGTGTGTTATCTAAAATATAATAATTAGAGAGATTAGTTTGGTAAGTTCCAATACCATTCATTGCGCGACCATAACTGGTTCTAAAGGGATCTAGAAAATAATCATTTGTTGCACTACTATAATCAGTTCCGAAGTTGGTTTTAAACTTAAGACCTTCTAAAAGAGTAAATTCAGCATAAAGGTTACCCAATAATCTTCTATTTACATATTGACGTTGTGAGCCATCTGTTGAAGCTACAGGGTTTTCCCAATCCTGAAAAGGATTACTGGTAAAAGTTCCGTCTTCATTATAAATTCCAATATTTGGAGGAGTTGAAAGTACCCCTAACAACACACCACCACTATTTACACTAGCGTTATCGGCGACATCAACATCAGAATACTGGGTATAAGTAAGGTTTGTACCTACTTCCAACCAATCGTTTACCTGTTGTGAAAGATTTACTTTAAAATTATAGCGTTCCATTTCCGAACTTCTTACCGCACCCTCTTGTTTGGTGTAACCACCTGATAAGTAATAGGTAGTTCCTTCGGTTTTTCCAGACATAGACAGCTGGTAATTAGAAGAAAGACCATCCTCAAAAATCACGTTTTGCCAATCGGTATTTTGATTATACCTGCTCCAATCTGTATTACGGCCAAGTTCAGTCATTAAATCACGATATTGTTCGCTATTTAATACCGGTAAGGTGTTCCATACTTGTGAAACCCCTATGTAAGTATCAAAATTTAATTGAGGCTTTCCGCTTTTTCCTTTTTTGGTAGTAATTAATACCACTCCGTTAGCTCCCTGCGCTCCATATATCGCGGCAGACGAAGCATCTTTTAATACAGTTATATCCTGAATATCACTGGGGTTTAATGAGCGTGTATCAGTAGTTGGTACTCCATCCACCACGTATAATGGTTCACTACTGGCATTAATAGAATTTGTACCCCTAATACGAATACTAAATCCAGACGATGGCTTTCCTGATCCTGAAACCACTTGTACTCCAGCAGCTTTCCCTTGAATTAATGCGCCCACCTGAGTATTTGGCCTGTCATCCAAGGCTTCTTCGTCTACTGTAGAAATTGAACCAGTAATATCACGACGTTGCTGACTACCATATCCTACGACAACTACTTGATCTAGGGATTGGGAGTCTTCATTCAAAGTTACTTCTACAGCGGTTTTTCCATTCAACTCTACTTCTTCGGTAATAAAGCCAATAAAGGAAACCACTAAGGTGGAGTTTGGATCCGCCTCGAAAGAAAAATACCCATTAAAATCTGTTTGGCTACCGTTATTAGTACCTTTCACTACCACATTTGCACCGGGTAATGGAAGGTTGTTACTACCATCGATTACTGTTCCAGTAATAGTTTGGGTTTGCGCCTGCATAAAACCTGCACAAAACAGGCATAAACCCCAAAAAATAATATTAATTTTCATGTGTGTAATTAATTTAGTTCAACTTTAATTTTTAAGTTCCGATCTCTTTTTATCATATTCATATAATTAGGAGTTTCGAAAACGTTTTCTAGTTAATTTTGTAATGGACTAAATTAGAATTTGATAAGGCTTTATTATAAAGAAAGGCTACATTTGAATTACATCAATTTCTTAAATACTCTACGCCAATACTACTTCATTATTAATTAACCTCTATAAATCAGTTATTTAAATCGATAACAAATATTTAACAAAAGCTTAAAAATATGTACATTTACCATCTCTCATTTTTTATCAAGTATTGAGTCTTTTAAATTGCATATATGTGTAGGTTATTATATCTATTGATTTTTTTAATTAGTATTTCTACTTATCCTCAGGAGAGTTTGACTATCCTCAACAAACCTAAAATCACTCATTTTTCTCGAAGTGACTTTAAAGCTGACACTCAATTCTGGACCATGACAGAGGATAATGATGGCATTAAATATTTTGGTAACAACGATGGGGTCCTGATCTTTGACGGTGAACAATGGAAGAGGGTGATTCTCCCCAATCATTCGTCAGTAAGAAGCTTAATGACTACTTCTGATGGACAAGTGTTAGCAGGAGGTTACAACGAATTGGGTTTTATTGAAAAGGATAGTACAGGTAATTATCATTTTCGATCTAAGGTTCAGGAACTAAAACTGGATGATCAGAAACTTGAAAATCTCTGGCAGGTTCATGAATTTAAGAATAGGGTTATATACCGCTCCTTCAATGAACTAATTGTGATTGCAGAGAAAACGGCTACTCATATTTCTTCAAATCAGTCATTTACACATTCCGATGTTGTTCGAAACACATTTATAGTACAGGATGCCGGGCAGGGGATTTTTAGCTTTGACCCGGAAAATATGCAGCTTTTAAAACTCTTTAGCGAGGGAGATATACAGGGAAAAGAGATTGTGAGTTTTTTACCACACGAGCAAATAAATGAAATTTTATGTGTAGCCAAAGACGGAACTATTTTTAAGGGGAATCTTAAAAACGGTCAAGTGGAAATTTGGAGTAATGCCTTCAAAGATACAAGGCAGGACCAGATTATTTCTGCAATTTATCATCAGGGAAGTTATTTATTAGGTACGCTTGCCTCTAAATTAATCAGCGTAAACAAAAAAGGCGAGATAGAAAATAATGCGATTCGATATAGCGAAATGTCAGATTCCTCTATTTTGGGATTGTACCAAACCGGTGAAAATGTTTGGGCTTTACTCAATAATGGGTTAGATTTTATTGAGTTTTCATCGCCAGTTTCCAAAATTTTCTCGCAGGCATCAGTTTATGATATTTTGATACGTGACGAGAAAATAACACTGGCCACAAACAAAGGAGTTTACCAAATGACTCTTTCGGAAACTAATAATTCCGAGTTTAAAAATATCAGCGGTCTGGAAGGGCAGGCGTGGCAAATTCAGGAAGTTCATAATAGTATTTTAGTTAGTCATGACCGTGGTTTGTTTGAGCTTATGCCAGATGGGCCAAAAAAAATAGGAAACGTAAATGGATTTTGGAAAGTTTCAGCTATACCGGGAGAACCAAATAAATATCTTGCTGCTAATTATAACGGGGTATATCCACTTATATATGAAAATGAAACTTGGATTTTGGAAGATAAAGTTTCCGGTTTTAATGAATCATCAAGGGATCTGTTGCCTGCTATCGAACCTAATACATATTGGGTTTGTCACGGTTATAAGGGAGTGTACCGAATTAAATTCAATGAAGATTATACAAGGGTATATGGGTTAGACCAGTATACGAATCAAAATGGGCTGATTTCACCATTCAATGTAAATGTGACAAATTGGGAAGACAATGTTGTTTTTACTACAAATACCGGGATTTATAAATTTAATCGGGAGGACAACCAGTTTGTGCCCTATAAGCCATTAAACAAGATACTGGATACTACCCGTAATACAAGGACTATCCAAATTGCTGACAAGAATGTTTTTGTAGTGCAGGATGATGAGATTGGATATTATAATAAGGAAAAGGAGAAACCTGAGATAAACTCCAAATTATTTTTAAACCTTAAAGGTAGTTTAAACCGTGGAATGGAAAGTATTTATCCACTATCGGACACTACTGTTTTAGTAGGTGCCACCACGGGACTTTATCATTACAATTTACCCAATAGTGCACCTAAAAAAACTGTACAGACAGAAATTACAAAAATTTCCTATACTGAAAATCAGGAAGCAAAACTAGTAGGGCTTAGTGGAGAGGATAATATTTTACCGGTAAAAACAGAACTTCTTAGGTTTGAATTCTCAACCCCTAACATGCCTGCTTCTTCTGAAGTAGAATATCAATATTATCTAGAAGGGATTGAACAGCAAAAATCCCCCTGGATTTCACAATCTTTTAAAGAATACACTCATCTTCCTCCGGGCTCTTACACTTTTAATGTGAAAAGTCGTAATTTATTAGGACTAGAAGGCGATTGGGCCAGCATTTCTTTTGAGATTCCCCCGGTATGGTATCGAACTCGGGTTGCATACCTTTTTTATATTATTGGATTTTTTTGTCTGATCATACTGCTGTTTTTTCTTATTAAACGAAAAATCGAAAGCGAGCGTTTACGTTCAAAATCGGCTTCAGAAAAAGCCCAGCGATTATTAAAACTTGAAATAGAACAATTAAAGTTAAAACAAGATAAGGAACGAATTAGGCGAGATAAAATGATGCTTCAAGAGGATGTTCTTTATAAAAGTAAAGAACTTGCCAATTATACGATGATGCTAGTGAAGAAGAAAGAGGTTTTTACCGATACTTTTGAAAATTTACAAGAATTTAAACGGGGTCTGAAAACACAAACTGCCAGAAGAAGGCTTCAAAAAGTTTTGAACAATCTTAACCAGCACCGAATTGGGGAAGAATATATGAAGGTGTTTGATGTGAATTTTGAGAAAGTACATCATAATTTTTTTGAAAAACTAAAAGAAATTTATCCGGGCATAACACAAAGGGATTTGCGATTATGTGCATTTGTAAAAATGAATCTTACCAATAAAGAAATAGCACCATTACTCAATATTTCGGTTAGAGGGGTAGAAACCGCCCGGTATAGAATTAGAAAAAAATTAAACGTGGATGATGCTAATTTTGCTATTTTCTTAGATAACTTGAACTCATGAAGGTAAACACTAGATTTCTTTTACTAAGTCGATAATAAGATCAGACTTTCATTTACTAATATTTAGAAGATGTATGAGTTGAATTCGATTTGCTACTGTTCAGTTTCCTATGGTCTTTTGATATTAACCTGGAATTCAAATACTCCAAAAAATGGACTAGTTAGAAACAAGTAGGGCACAAGCTATAACCTAGCTTTGATCCGGTTCTGTCCCAAAGAGAAACAAAGGCGCTATCGCGCTTAAACAAATCAAACTTTGGCCAATAAAACTTATTACTTTTAATTTTTTCCATAAACCTTTCTTTTATGTTTTCAGTTTTTGTCGTTTTTTAAAAAGAAAAAGGGGTAAAATAGTATCAATTAACTGGAATCGGTAGCCTCCTTCTACAAACACAATATTGTTCGGCTTATCATTGTAGTCTAAGCATACTTCCATGGCTTTTTTGTTGGGTATTAACGCCCCGTAATTCTTTTGGACCTCTAGCAGCTTATGCTTTAGGGCAGAGTTTTTAAGCCTGGAAGCCGTAGCCGGTGAGATTCGAAAAATATTACCAATGCCTAACACAGAAAGGGAGCAGGTGCTTCTCTATAATTAAAGTGAGGGGATAGAAAATGATAGGTACTGCCTTTTATCTGTACGCTTTTCTTTCTCCTTACTTTTCTCCAGAAATCTTTATGTAGATATCCATAAATAATTGCTCCTGTAATTGCCTTAATGTTTCTATAGGAATCAAAATCCACCGGAAAGGAATTTCTTGCTTCCCAATTGTTCTCTTCTCGTAACCTTTCAAAGGATTTAATGATATAATAGCCTGTTCTTGCATTGTATCGCAGCCATCCCTTTTTCAGCAAAAAGTGTACATACTTCAAAGTAGTTTTCCGGGAACTGATCTCCTCGGTGAGTTCAAGAAATAAGAGTTCCCCCATCATCCAGTTTTGCCTTTCCGCATTTATAGAGCAGCTTCAAGGATAAAAAGAATTGCAGCTTTTTAGCATAGCCTTTTTGCTGTGCATCAATAAATAGCTGAATGGGAACTGAAATCTCCGGAGTCATCTTACTTAAGAGTTAGCATCTTTCCTATTTTTTCGGTGACGATTTATAAATGCCTGGATATCCTTGAGACTGTAGTAGATCTTTCCTTTCACCTGTGCGTATTCAATCAGCCCTTCTTCCCGCCAGGTTTGAGCTGTTTTCGTACTTATTTTAAATAGCTGGATAAAATCAGCATTATCCAGAAGGATGAGACAGGGATCTTTAATCTGCCTGATCCTGAATTCCCTAGTGAGCTGTTCTATTTTAGCTTCCAGGGAATGCATACTGACCATAAATGGATGGATGCTTTCTTTCATAATTTCATTAGTTTATGATCTGTTATTATTTTAAAAATCACCATTACTTAATTTTTTTACCTTCTGGCAGCTTTCTTTTTTCAGAAAATTGTTCTAGGAGGCAAAAATTTTATAAAAGCTTAGCTTAACCAACAAGTGGTTAATCCGGTAAAAAACCCAAAAACGTTTTTATTATTTATATGCTTATGTCTTCGAAGTCAAACAAAAAATGGACACCCGGCTGAACCGTCTAAATTTTTTGGCTACTGAAGTCTTGATCTTAAGAGTCTCGAACTTTTCTTTTTTATATTCTTCATCCATTTTTTTAGTAAAATTTCTACCATTTTTCAATGGATTTCAAGAGTTTTTAGTAATAAAACAACTTCTTTTTAATTTTCACCCTTGAATAAAATTATTTAAATATCTAATAAACAGTTATTTGTATTTTAAAAGGTAATTCCTAACGTGGCTCTGCCCGTTACCCTCTTGCTCTACCTTTTCGTCCCGCAGGGACAAAAATTTCAACTATTAAATTGAATTTAATAGCGCTTTAATTAATGAGAAACTGAATCCCATTTTTTATGATTGGAAAAGAAATTTTTTGAAATTAACTGTAGGAAATTGGAAGAATAATTGAGAATTCTGTAAAATGAAAAACGGGATTATGAAAATTATATCCCGTTTTAGAAACTAATTATTTCCTGTTATAAAATGCCTTCATCGGCAAAGCTGAAGTAATCCCCATCGGGAGTTAGTATTAAATGATCCAGTACCTTAATATCAAAAAGTTCCCCTGCTTTTTTGATCTTTTCCGTTAAGAGTTTATCGGGTTGGCTGGGTTGCAGCGTTCCCGAGGGATGGTTATGGGCTAAAATTATAGAAGTAGAAACGGACTTTAGGACTACTGCGAATACGATTCTTATATCTACTAAAGTTCCGGTGATGCCTCCCGTAGAGAGCGTGCAAATACCTTTTACCTTATTAGAATTATTAAGGAGCAGCATTTTAAAACTTTCAAAAAGTTCAATATTTTGTTTATCCTAATGCTCAAATAGAAGGTTAGCAGCATCACGGGAAGAAGATATTTTTGGAAGTAATTTTGTTTTAATACTTCCGCTGTAACTTGATGACGCCCTCTTTGCTTTTAATTAATTATTATCCTGTTTTGAGCTGCTCAATAAAAGGATCTCATTTACCAGAATTTCGGTGATGTACTGTTTTTCTCCAGCTTCATTGTTATAAGAGCGATAGGTTAATTTGCCTTTAATAGCAATTTCCTTTCCCTTAGAGATATACTTACTGGCAAGTTCTGCCTGTTTACTCCAGGCTACAAGCTGATGCCATTGTGTTTTCTGGATTTTTTCTCCATCTTTAAAAAATTGTTCATTGGTAGCCAGAGAGAATCGACAAACCAACATCTCATTTTCAAACCTGTGAGATTTAGGATCTTCCCCTACGTTTCCAATTAATTGCACTGTGTTTCTAAGCGTTTTCATAACTAAAAGATTTAAAGGTTTATAATTGATTTTAAAAGATTTACTTATTGTATCCTGAGCGTTTTTCTTTTTTGATATTTTTAATTTCGCTTCCTTTTTGTGGATTTTATATGATTTCATTTTTTCCGTTATTCGATTTACTTCCCGTAGCGCCTTCACTGTTACCTTTTTTTGATGCTGATACACTTTCAAGATTTAGAATTAGGGAGGACTTATAAAAAGGGAGCGCAGGGACCGGCTTTATGCAGTCTGGACTAACTTCTAAATCTTGGTATTTTGCATTACAGAAAAAGGTAGTGGCAGTGAAGGCCGGGAATACATCAAATAGGGAAATGGAAGAGTAAGGAAGGAGCAGGAAGCGGAATTAAATTAATTATGAAATCCAATCTGAGAACTTAAGTGGAAAACCAGAACCGAGAATGAAGCATTATCGCCTTTTTGCGGAAGAAGCGAATTGGAAGGTGGCGGTTTTCTACTTGTGTCCGTTCGTGATTGAACGAAGTTCTTTTCCCTGGAGGTACGGAAGGGGAATATACTGGGTGGATTACTAAGGATTCAAATATTTGATATTTTGATAATTCTCAAGTTATAATCTTACATCATTACACATTTAACTTTAAACTCAAGTTTAGAAAGAATCCAAAAAAGTTCAACAATAAAAATCTTAAAAATGTTTTATCTCTGTTTTTGGCTGGATAACCTTTCTATTAAGGTAGGTTGCAATTCAATAGTTTTGAATTCTTGAGGTTTAAGATTCTTTGAATTTATATTTTCAATGAGTAGTTCACAGGCTTTTTTTCCCATCTCAAAACCAAATTGATCTACGGTGGTTAAGGATGGTTCAACTACTTCTGAAAGAGGATCATTACTAAAACCAACAAATGCAATATCTTCAGGAACTTTTTTGCCAATTGTTGTTAAAAATTTTATAGCTCCAACCGCTGCTGCATCATTTGCAGAAAAAACGCCATCAATACCATTATTATTTTTCATTAATATCTTCATACTGTCATACCCAAAATTTTTAAGGAGGCTAGATTCATGTACCAGAATGGGATCAAACTTCATGTTGTTGTCTTCAAGGGCAAGTTTATAACCCTTTAAACGATTTTTGTAGAGCTCAAGAGTTTGAGGTCCAGAGAAATGTGCGATTTTTTTACATCCTTTTTTTATCAGATGTTCAGTTGCCTGATATGCCCCTTGGAAATCACCTGTAAGAACTTTATTACTGTTAGGAATATCGCTACAATGACGGTCAAAAAAAACCAAAGGCATATTTAAATTTTGTAGCTTTTTTAAATGGTCACATTCTTGGGTTTCCCAGGAGATAGATATTAAAACACCATCAACTCGATTTGATACAAAATTATCAATTATTTTTTTTTCCCGTTCGAGCTGTTCAAGAGATTGGGAAATAATAACATTATATCCGTGAGAAAAAGCTGCTTCTTCAATCCCCGCAATTGTGGTAGAAAAAAAATATCTTGAAATTCTGGGAACAACTACTCCAATGGTATTACTCTTTTTATTTCTTAAGTTAGAGGCTAATAAGTTGGCGCTATAGCCCAGTTCTTTTGCTTTATCTAAAACTTTTACTTTTGTTTTCTTTGATACACGAGGGCTATCATTTAAAGCTCGGGAAACAGTAGAGCTATCAATACCCAAGGATTTAGCAATTTCATATATGGTTGTTTTTTTCATCTAAAAACCTTTAAGTGCAAATATCTACTTTTTATTAATATTTTTAATTAACATTTAGGAAGAAGGTAGTGTTAATTAAAAATTAATTTTCAAATTACAATCGATTGTATTTTTTTTATTATATTTGAATATTATGATATAGAAGGTATTCTGTATTAATTTTTAAAATGATAAAAAAATTTAAATATGACCAATTCAGAATTCAGATTTGCACATCACCCAGACGATGTGAAAAAGTATACCACAGAAGAGCTACGGGAACATTTTTTAATCCCTGAATTATTTAAAAAAGATGAGATCAATCTCACTTATACTATGTATGACCGTTATATTGCGGGAGGTGCTTTTCCAGTAAGTAAAAAGATAAAACTAGATACAATAGACGACCTTAAGGCTGATTACTTTCTGGAACGCCGTGAACTGGGAGTGATCAATGTAGGAGGAAAAGGAAAAGTGACCGTAGATGGTGAAGTTTATGAACTGGGGCACAAAGAAGCTCTTTACGTAGGCCGTGGAAATAAAGAAGTTTTCTTTGAGGCAGCCGACGGGGAGCAACCTTATTTCTATTTAAACTCTGCCCCGGCACACAAGGAATATCCTTCAAAGAAAGTTACCCTGGCCGAAGCTGAGGTGGTGGAACTTGGCGATAGTAAAACTTCCAATAAGCGAAGAATCAATAAATTATTGGTGAATAGTATCGTAGACACCTGCCAGTTGCAAATGGGGATGACTGAGCTTAAAGAAGGAAGTGTATGGAATACCATGCCACCCCATACGCACACCCGTAGAATGGAAGTGTACTTCTACTTCAATTTGGAAGAAGGACAAACCATCAGTCATTTTATGGGACAACCGCACGAGACCCGTCACATTTTTATGAAGAATCATCAGGCGATAATTTCTCCAGAATGGTCTATTCACGCAGGAGCAGGAACTTCTAACTATACTTTTATTTGGGGAATGGCCGGGGAAAACCTGGATTATGGAGATATGGATAAAGTGACTCCTGAAGAATTAAAATAAGGCGAGATGATAGAAGAATTATTTAGTTTAAAAGGAAAAACAGCTTTAGTAACAGGTTGTAAGCGCGGAATTGGATTTGCAATGGCGGAGGCTTTGGCTGAAGCAGGCGCAGATATTTTAGGAGTTTCGGCTTCCTTAGATCCGGAAGGTTCTAAAATAGAGAAACGAATTAAAGAAATAGGTAGAAGTTTTAAAGGCTACCAGTGTGATTTTTCTGATAGAAAATCTCTCTACAAGTTTATTGAAAAAGTCAAATCAGAGAATAGTCAGATTGATATTTTAGTAAATAATGCAGGGACGATTATGCGAAAACCCGCTGCAGAACATCCCGATGAATATTGGGATAAGGTGATAGAAGTTAATCAAAATGCACAGTTTATCCTTACCCGGGAAATCGGAAAAGAAATGTTAAAGCGTGGAAGTGGAAAGGTGATTTTTACCGCATCATTACTAACATTTCAGGGCGGTATTACTGTGCCTGGCTATGCGGCTTCAAAAGGCGCTATTGGTCAGCTAACAAAAGCTTTTGCCAACGAATGGGCCTCAAAAGGTATTCAGGTAAATGCTATAGCACCCGGATATATTGCTACAGATAATACTCAGGCTTTAAGAGAAGATGAAGATCGTAGCGAATCTATACTTTCCCGCATTCCTGCCGGACGTTGGGGAAAGCCAGAAGATTTTAAAGGGCCAACGCTCTTACTGGCTTCAGCCGCTGGAAATTATATGAACGGATCGGTTATGTTAGTTGATGGTGGCTGGATGGGAAGGTAAACGCTATTAAAAAGTTTATTAATTAATTAAATATAAGTCTTCATGTACAAAAATATTATACAATTTTTATTTTCAATCTTCCTAATTTTTCTAATCGTTTCCTGCGGGGAGCATACAGATGATAATGAGACACCATGGACTCAATTATTTAACGAAAAAAATCTGGATGGATGGACTAAAAAAGGTGGTGATGCCGAATACCGGGTTGAAAATTCAGCAGTAATTGGTACTACCCAACATAACACGCCCAATACTTTTCTTGCCACCAATAAAGATTATGAAGATTTTATTCTGGAGCTGGATTTTAAAGTCCATCCCAGTATGAATTCCGGGATTCAAATTAGAAGCAATAGTTTAGGCAATTATATGGATGGCCGGGTGCATGGGTATCAGGTAGAAATTGATCCCTCAGACCGTGCATGGAGCGGTGGAATTTATGATGAAGCGCGCCGTGGCTGGTTGGTAGACTTAGGCAAAAATTCTAAAGCTCAGCAGGCTTTTAAACAAAACGAATGGAATACCTATAGAATTGAGGCCATTGGCGACACTATTAAAACCTGGATAAACGGGGTTCCCGCTTCGCATTTAATAGATGATAAAACTTCAGAAGGGTTTATCGCCCTACAGGTACACAGTATTGGTGAAGATGCAGAAGCAGGTACCGAAATAATGTGGAAAAATATTAAAATTCTTACCGAAGATTTAGAGAAATATAGCAAAGAAACTCCTCTGGAACCTGTAAAAACTAAAAACAGTTTAACTACAGCTGAAAAAGATAACGGCTGGGAAATGTTATGGGATGGTGAAACCACCGAAGGTTGGCGTGGTGCACGTTTAGATGAATTTCCGGAAGAAGGATGGAAAATAGAAGATGGAGTACTTACAGTGTTTGCAAGCGGTGGCGGAGAATCTGAAGCCGGTGGTGATATCGTTACCAAAGAACTTTATGGCGATTTTGAATTAAAAGTTGATTTTAAAATTACCGAAGGTGCCAACTCGGGCATTAAATATTTTGTAGATACCGATCTCAATAAAGGTCCCGGTTCTTCAATAGGTTTGGAATACCAGATTCTTGACGATGAACGTCATCCTGATGCCAAATTGGGTAACCACGAGGGAAGCAGAACAATGGCTTCTTTATATGATTTAATTCAAGCCGATCCGGATAAACCGGTTAATCCAATAGGAGAATGGAACACCGCCCGTATTGTTTCAAAAGATAATAAAGTAGAACATTGGTTAAATGGCGAGAAAGTGCTGGAATATGAACGAAAAAGTGAAGAGTACCGCCAGCTGGTTTCTGAAAGCAAGTATGTAGACTGGCCAAATTTTGGAGAAGCCGAGGAGGGTCATATTCTGCTTCAGGATCATGGTAATAAAGTGAGTTTTAAAAACATTAAGATCAAAGCAGAATAAATATGAATTCAAGAAGAGATTTTATAAAAAAAACAGCTTTAGGCGGAACTGCTCTTGCAGTTGGAAGTTCGGCAATGGCAATGAGCGCTAAAAGCTATCGCAAAATTATAGGTTCTAACGATAGGATTAATGTAGCTATAGCAGGCTTGGGAAGAAGGTTAGGTGCTTATTTTGATCCCATTGCGCGCAAGGAGTCCAATGTAGAACTTCTGTATTTATGCGACGTGATGGAAAGTCAGCGGGTAAATGCATTAGAGCGCTTTTCAGAACATATAGATTACAAACCAAAACTTGAAAACGATATTCGTAAGGTTTTTGAAGATAAAAAAGTAGATGCCATTATTAACGCTACACCAGATCATTGGCACACTCCGGGCTCTATTATGGCGATGAAAGCTGGGAAGCATGTGTATGTTGAAAAACCTTCCAGCCATAATATGTTTGAAAATGAACTGCTGGTAGAAGCTACTAAGAAATATGGAAAAGTGGTGCAAATGGGGAATCAGCAACGCTCTTCAAATCATACGATTGAAATTATAAAGGATATTCACGACGGGGCGATTGGTGAAGTTTATAAAGCAGTGGCATTTTATACTAATGCACGTGGTGAAGTTCCAAATCAGAAAAAAGCACCTGTTCCGCAGGGATTAGATTGGGATTTATGGCAGGGACCGGCACCAAGAAGAGAATACACCGAAGAGACCTGGGATTATAACTGGCACTGGTATGGTTATAATTATGGTACAGCCGAATCCGGGAATAACGGAACCCACGAAATGGATGTAGCACGTTGGGCATTACAGGTTGGAATCCCGCTACGCACCGATGTACAATCAGGAAAACGACATTTTAAAGATGACGGCTGGGAAATGTACGATACCATGGAGGCTACTTTTAAGTTTGCAGACAATAAGGTTATTCAGTGGGATGGTAAAAGCCGAAATGCCTACGATACCTACGGTGGTGGCCGCGGCACCATAATTTATGGCACTGATGGTGGCGTATTTGTAGACCGTGAGAAATATATACTTACCAACAGAAATGGAGAAGTAATTAAAGAATACAATTCAGCATCTGATGAAGCCGGGACAGCTTTAGGGGGTGGAGGAGATATGTCTACAGCGCATATGCTTAATTTCTTAGATGGAATACGCGGCACAGCTAAACTAAATGCGCCCATAGATGATGCAAATATAAGTATGACCATGGTTCATTACACCAATATTGCCGATCAATTGGGTAGAGGCTTTGATATAGACGATAAAACAGGAAGAATTTTTGACAGGGATGCCATGAAACTTTGGGGTCGTGAATATGCCCCGGGATGGGAACTAAAGGTTTAAAGTTTTGAGTATGAACAGAAGAAGTTTTGTATTAAAAGGGAGTGCTGGAGCTATTGCTTCATTAGTTTCGTTATCTTCATTTAGTAATATCTCATTTTCTAAAAATGATATTGTTAACATTGGTGTGATTGGAACAGGTAATCGTGGATCAGGATTAATCCCCCTCATTGATAAAATTCCAAACCTAAGACTCTCTGGTTGTTGCGATATTCTTCCGTTTAGATTGAAAAGTGGA
The DNA here is from genome assembly GCF_017579965.1 of Salegentibacter sp. BDJ18. NCBI lineage: Bacteria > Pseudomonadati > Bacteroidota > Flavobacteriia > Flavobacteriales > Flavobacteriaceae > Salegentibacter > Salegentibacter sp. BDJ18. The sequence continues at coordinate 308,072 of NZ_JAFLQX010000002.1, read as the reverse complement.
TTGAACGAAGCTGAGAATAAGGTAATTGGTTATAGCGATTACAGGAAATTGTTAGATGATAGTGATATCGATGCCGTTATTATAGCCACACCGTTTAGTACTCACTCATCAATAGCAATAGATGCTCTTGATGCCGGGAAACATGTGTATGGAGAAAAAACCCTGGCAAAAGGATATGAGGAAATTAAGGCGCTTTATAAACGGACGTGTCAGAGTTCTAAAATTTTTCAAACTGGTCATCAATATCATAGTTCGCGATTATATACCCATGTGGTAGATCTGATTAAAAAAGGGAAAATAGGTAATATAACAGCTTTTGAGTGCCAATGGAACCGGTATGGAGATTGGAGAAGAGAGGTGCCAAGTGAGGAGCTGGAGCGTCTTGTAAACTGGAGAATGTACAAAGAATATTCTGGAGGTTTGGTAGCCGAATTGTGCTCTCATCAAATTGATTTCGTAAACTGGGTATTGGAAGCTTCTCCCAACCAGGTAATGGGTACTGGGGGTATAGATTATTGGAAAGATGGTCGTGAAACATATGATAATATTCATCTCATATATAGCTATCCGAATGGCGTAGAGGCTAAATTTACTTGTTTAACTAGTAATGCTTATAATAACTATCAGATTAAAGTAATGGGGGATAAAGGAACTATTATCTTGGATTTCCAAAGAGCCTGGTTTTATCCCCTAGAGAATAACGACTTAAAAGAATTTGGTAATGTTGATGGAGTTTCTGGAGCAACAGTCCAATGGGAAGAAGGAAAAGGAATTCCAATAACTATTCCTCATACTGAACCATCAGAACAGGCTTTAGTAGATTTTGCTGAAAATATTTTAAATAACCGTAACCCTAGTTCAGATATTGTAACTGGCTCAAAAACTGCAATCGCAGTTCAGATGGGCTTAGATACTTTGAATTCTGGAAAAGTAGTGAAATGGAATAAGGATTTCGATAAATATTCATCATCTAATTAATAATTTTATATGATTTCAAAAGAATACATTAAAGACAATTTTCTCCTGGATAATAAATATGCAGAAGAGCTTTATACAAATTATGCTTCAAAGCAGCCAATTATAGATTATCACTGCCATTTGCCGCCCAAAGAAATCGCGGAAGACAGGGTGTATGAAAATATAACCCAGGTATGGATTGCCGGAGACCATTACAAATGGCGAGCAATGAGAACTCTTGGGATAGATGAGAAATATATTACAGGCGATGCTTCTGATAAGGAAAAATTTATGGCCTGGGCCAAAACTGTTCCCCACACCTTAAGAAATCCTTTATACCATTGGACGCATTTAGAGTTGAAACGATACTTCGGAATAGATGAATTGTTAAATGAAGACTCTGCCGAGCGAATTTATGAAGAAGTAAACAAGCAATTGCAACAGCCCAAAAACTCATGTCGCGGACTTTTAAAGCAAATGAATGTTGAAACTGTTTGTACTACTGAAGACCCTATAGATACTTTAAAGTATCACCAACAGTTAGCAGAAAGTGATTTTGAAATAAAGGTGAGTACGGCATTTCGTCCTGATAAATCTATACTTATTGATGCCGATGGATATAACGATTACCTTGATAAACTGGGCCAGGTAGCTGAAATTTCAATAGATTCTTATGAAGATCTAAGAAATGCACTTAGAAAACGTATTGAACATTTTGATGAAAATGGATGTAAATTATGTGACCACGGTTTGAATTTCATTTCTTCAGAGCGTTTTACTGAAAAGGAAGTAAACCAAATTTTCAGTAAAAAGCGGGAAGGTGAAGATATTTCTGAATTAGAAGCCGAAAAATTCAAAAGTGCAATTTTATTGTTCCTGGGGGAAACCTATCACGAGTTTGGTTGGGTGCAACAGTTCCACTTAGGTGCTTTACGTAATAACAACAAAAGAATGCTACGCCAGCTTGGCCCGGATACCGGCTGGGATTCTATTGGTGATTATAAGCAGGCCGAAAATCTATCTGCATTCCTTGATACCCTGGATGGAAAAGATAAATTGACAAAAACTATTCTGTACAATCTAAACCCTGCAGATAATGAAATTTTCGCCACAATGATAGGAAATTTCAACGATGGTAGCATAAAAGGTAAAGTACAACTTGGCTCTGGTTGGTGGTTTTTAGACCAAAAGGATGGAATTATTAAGCAACTTAATGCGCTTTCAAATATGGGAATGGTAAGTTGTTTTATAGGAATGCTTACAGATTCCAGAAGTTTTCTTTCTTACCCGAGACACGAATATTTTAGAAGGGTGGTTTGTAATTTATTTGGTCAGGAAATGGCAAGCGGAGAATTACCGGGTGATATCGAGCTTGTTGGTAAAACAGTAGCCGATATTAGTTATCATAATGCTAAAGAATATTTCAATTTTTAATGGGAGGATCAGCCGAAAATAAAGGGAAGGTAGTAACGTTTGGGGAAGTGCTGATGCGTTTATCTCCCTCGGGCAATAGAAAATTGCAACAATCTAACAGTCTGGATTTTTTCTTTGGTGGTACTGAACTCAATGTAGCAGAATCTCTTTCTTATTTTGGATTGAACGTAAGCCATGTTTCCAATGTATCCAATGATGTGGTTGGTGATGCAGCTTTGGCTTTTATCCGTCAGTTTGGAATTGATGTTTCTTCGATAAATAAAGTAGAGCATCCCTTAGGCCTTTATTTTTTAGAAGTTGGGGCAGCAATGCGGGCAAGCCAAATTGCCTATAACCGTTTACATGCCGCATTTGCCAATATCACTCCTGAGGATGTAGATTGGGCGAACATTTTTAAAGATGCCGCTTATTTTCATTGGACGGGCATTACTCCCGGTATTTCGCAAAGTGCCTATGAAACTTTAAAAGCTGGACTTAAGGAAGCAAAAAGACAAGGCGTTATCGTTACGGCAGATCCCGCATATCGCAGTAACCTTTGGAAGTACGGAAGAGAAGGCCGCGAAGTTCTTGCAGAACTTACCGGGCTTTCTAATATTTTTATTGGTGGCGTAAACGAGATCAATGAAATTCTAAAAACCGATTTTGAATTTAACGAAGAAGGCTTTATCAGCGCAAGTAAGAAGCTAATGCAAACGTATCCTTCAATCGATAAGGTTTTCGATAAGGTTCGTACGGGTCTTAGTGCATCCTGGCAGAAAATCTATGGGCAGGCCTGGACGGGCACCCAATACCTTACTACGGGGGAACTGGAAATTACGGATGTTGTAGATAGAATTGGTACAGGAGATGCTTATGCTGCCGGAATTTTATATGGTTTGCAACATTTTGATGATCAAAAAACACTGGAGTTTGCCAATGCGGCCTGTGCACTCAAACATACTATTTTAGGCGATGCGAACCTGGTTAGTGTAGAAGAAGTAATGGAAGTTACCCGTGGAAATACCGGCGGAAGAATAAAAAGATAATATTCAGAAAAAATATGGCAAAATATACAAGAATAGATACAGTACAGGTGATGAAAGAAACGGGTATTGTCCCCGTTTTCTATCATAAGAACCTGGAGGTTTGTAAAGAAGTGATAAAAGCTTGTTATGATGGTGGCGCCCGTGTTTTTGAATTCACCAACCGGGGCGATTTCGCGCACGAGGTTTTTGGAGAATTAAATAAATATGTTTCTCAGGAATTGGACGGGATGATCCTTGGGGTAGGCTCAGTAATCGATGCAGGAACTACTTCTTTATACCTTCAGCTGGGGGCTAATTTTATAGTATCTCCAATTGTGCACGTAGAAATGGCCAGAACCTGTAACCGTAGAAAAGTAGCCTGGATGCCGGGTTGCGGCAGCGTTACCGAAATATCTTTCGCCCAGGAATTGGGTGCAGAAGTAGTAAAAATCTTTCCCGGCGCTCAAGTTGGCGGCCCTTCGTTTGTAAAAGCTGTTAAAGGTCCATTGCCCTGGAGTAGCATTATGCCCACGGGTGGGGTTAGTCCTTCTAAGGAAAATTTAAAAGAGTGGTTCGACTCCGGAGTGCATTGTGTGGGAATAGGATCAAAATTATTTCAACAGCATACTGATGGAACTTTTGATTATACAGAAATAACCAACAAGGTAAAGTCGGCTCTGGAAATCATTAAAAAACTGAAAGCATGAGAAATTTACAATTTTTTCGTGCTTTAAAAACTAGTTTCTGTTTTGTACTGATTTTCAGTCTTAGCGGATGTGATGCAATAAAGCGTGATGTTACTGTTATCAAACTTGGACACGGCCTGGATACTTCACATCCCGTCCATGAAGCCATGCTTTATATGGGGGAACGTGTTAAAGAAAAATCTAACGGTAGTATAGAAATTGATATTTATCCAAATCAACAACTTGGCTCAGAGCGGGAATCTTTAGAACTTTTGCAAATTGGCAGCCTGGGAATGACGAAGGTTTCCACTGGAGTTTTGGAAAATTTTGTTCCCAGTTTAAAGGTTTTTGGACTGCCATTTCTATTTAGGGATCGAGAACATCGTTTTGAAGTTTTAGAAAGTGAATTAGGTGAAAAACTTCTTAATGATGGTTTAGGGAAACGTTTAAAGGGTTTAACCTTTTATGACGCAGGAAGTAGAAGTTTCTATGGTAAAGAACCTATGGAAAGCCCTGAAGACCTGGAAGGGCTTAAATTGCGGGTTATGGAGAGTAATACGGCAATGAATATGGTTAAAATGCTTGGCGGATCACCAACTCCAATTTCGTGGGGCGAACTGTATACCGCCTTGCAACAAGGAATTGTGGATGGAGCCGAAAACAATCTGCCCAGTTTTTATTTATCCCGACATTACGAAGTGTGTAAATATTATATGGTTGATGAGCATACCGCACTTCCGGACGAGTTGCTTATTAGTACTATGGTTTGGGATAAGCTTTCGGAAGAAGAACAAATATGGCTAAAAGAAGCTGCTATGGAATCTTCGGAATATGAAAAGAAATTATGGCGGGAAGCCGAATTAGAAGCTTTGGAAGAAATTCAAAAAGCAGGGGTAAAAGTAACTTATCCTGATAAGGAAAATTTCAGAGAGATGGTTCAGCCTATGTATGAAGAATTTTCAAAAGATCCGGAAATGAAAAAAATTATTGACGCCATACAGGCAGTAAAGTAAAAATTATGAAACTTATTCTAGATAAAATCCTAGGCTCGCTGCTGGTGTTTTTAATGGCAGGGATGGTAACCGCGGTTTCCTGGCAGGTATTTTCCAGGTATATATTGCAGGCTTCCAGTTCGTTTACTGAAGAGATTGCTCGGTATTTATTAATATGGATTGGAATTTTAGGTGCTGCGTATATCGCTGGGCAACAACAACACCTTTCCATAGATATTTTAGCGCCTAAGCTAAGTGAGAAAAACCGGATAAAACTCCGAATGGGGATTAATCTGCTTATTATCCTTTTTTGTCTTTTAGTGCTTGTAATTGGAGGTAGTAACCTGGTGTATTTAAATTATTTACTGGGGCAAACATCTGCGGCACTTAATATTCCATTAGGAGCAGTATATACTGTTATTCCTATAAGTGGCGTGCTGGTAATTATTTACAAGGTAAATGAACTACTAAACCCTAAACAGTATTTAGTATGATGTTAGAAGTATTAATACTGGTTATTTCTTTTATAATCCTACTAAGTATTGGAGTACCGGTAGCCTGGTCTATAGGTATATCTTGTGTACTAACTATGTTGGTTTCTATAGATTCTATGGCAGCCTATACCACGGTAGCCCAAAGAATGGCAACGGGATTAGATAGTTTCTCCCTATTGGCAATTCCCTTTTTTATTCTCGCGGGACAAATCATGAATCAGGGTGGTATCGCAACAAAACTCATAGATTTTGCCAAAGCTCTAATTGGTTCACTGCCTGGTGGCTTGATCTATGTAAATGTAATTGCAGCAATGCTTTTTGGTGCGATTTCAGGTTCTGCTGTGGCTGCTACTTCAGCAATTGGTGGAATTTTGGGACCAAGAATGGAAAAAGAAAATTATTCCAAAGAATTTGGTGCAGCTATTAACGTTACGGCATCTACTACCGGTTTGGTAATTCCGCCTTCCAATGTACTGATTGTATATTCTTTGGCAAGTGGAGGGGTTTCTATAGCTTCGCTTTTCCTTGCAGGTTATATTCCCGGTATTTTAATGGGATTGGCTCTTATGCTTACTGCTGCCTTTTGGATTAAAAAGAAGAAATATCCTGCAGGTGAAACCAGTAGTTTAAAAAGAATCTTATTTACTTTTTTAGATGCTTTCCCAAGTTTATTCTTGCTCATAGTAGTAATTGGAGGAATTGTTTCCGGAATATTTACAGCTACAGAAGCTTCAGCTATAGCTGTGCTGTATACTCTAATCCTTTCAGGAATTTATCGACAATTGAATTTAAAAAAGCTTTATAATATATTTCTCAGTTCAGTAGGAACAACAGCTATTGTAATGTTGCTAATTGCGACTTCTATGAGTATGTCCTGGGTGATGTCTTTTGAAAATATTCCTCAATCGGTTAGCGAGGTATTACTTGGTTTAAGCGATAATAAATTTGTGATTTTATTAATAATAAACCTGTTGCTATTATTTGTAGGAACTTTTATGGATATGACCCCTGCAATTCTAATTTTCACCCCAATATTCTTACCGGTAATGGAAAGTCTTGGTATAGATCCGGTACATTTTGGGATTATAATGGTAATGAATCTTTGTGTAGGCCTTTGTACCCCACCGGTTGGATCGGTTCTGTTTATTGGAGTTAGTGTAGCCAAAACATCAATTCAGAAAATTATAAAACCGTTAATGCCTCTTTATGTTGTAATGGCGATTGTCCTTTTACTAATCACTTTTATCCCGGCAATCAGTTTATGGTTACCGGCCTTATTTGAATAATTAAAAAAATAAAATATATATACAATCGATTGTATATATAATAATATTTTGTTACTATTGTTATTCTTAAACGTTTTCAATTAAGATTAAATAAATATCTAACCAGTTTAATTAACTAATTATGAAAAAAACATTATTTTTTTTGCTAATAATTCTCATTTACCAAGGTGGCATTTTTGCTCAGGGTAGTACAGCTTTAGTAAGGGGTACAGTCACAGATAATAGCGGGATGCCGATACCTGGAGTAAATGTTATTGAAAAAGGAACAGATAATGGTACAGTAACTAATTTTGACGGACAATTCTCAATAGACGTTCCTACAGATGCCTATCTTCAATTTAGTTTTATAGGATATGCCACGGTAGAATTTCCTGTCGATGGTAGGGCTAATCTTGATGTGGAAATGGCTCCTGATGCTTCCGCATTGAACGAAATAGTTGTTGTTGGATATGGAACTCAGAAAAAAAGTGATTTAACTGGATCAGTATCCTCAGTATCTACTGATGAGTTAAATCAATATCCTGCTATTGATGCTACTCAGGCATTACAGGGACGCGCCCCCGGTGTTTCGGTTACTTCGAGCAACGGAGAACCAGGAGCGGCTGCGCGAATTCGTATTAGAGGAGGTACCTCAATAAATGCTAGTAGTGATCCACTATATGTTGTAGATGGTTTTGCTGGAGCAACTCCTCCGCAACCTGGAGATATCGCTTCTATAGAAGTACTAAAGGATGCTTCTGCTACAGCTATTTATGGTTCTCGTGGTGCAAATGGTGTTGTTCTCGTTACCACAAAGAGAGGTAGTTCTGGAAAAACTCAAATTGAATTGAATACATCTTACTCCTTTCAGGAGGTTGGAAATCGATTGGATATGTTAAATGGAGAACAATTTGCAGAATATATTAACGAGGTTTATCAAAATGATGGTTCTTCTAATATTCCATTTGAAAATCCATCTTCATATGGTCAAGGAACTGATTGGCAAAATGAAATTTTTAGATCAGGTAAGTTGCAAAATTATCAGCTTTCGGCTTCAGGTGGAATGGAGAATATGCGCTTTTATACCTCACTGAATTATTTTGGTCAAGAAGGAGTTGTTATTAATTCGGAATATGAACGAATTTCAGGTCTTTTAAATCTTAGTTTTGATATTAATGAGAATATTCGAGCTGGTGCAAAGATGCTTGTAACTCGTACAGAGAGGGATGGAATCAGAACTCAAGAGTCTTCTGGCGGAACTGCAGATGCGGGAGTTATTGGCGCGGCCCTAAAATTTGAACCCACTCAGGGAATCTTTGATGAGAATGGTAATTATACTATTTCTCAGATTGGAGATCCACATGATAATCCAATAGCTGTTGCTCGTGAACGGGAAAATAATACAATAAATGATTTGTTTCAAGGAAATTCCTTCGTAGAAATTGATTTGTTAAATGATTTTCAATTCCGCACCTCACTGGGTGTTCAAATAAATAATAGTAGAAATGGTAACTATGTGCCAACTACCCTGGTAGCGGGTAGAAATACAGGAGGTAGTGGCTCCATAGCTTCTGGTAAATATACTAATGCAATAACAGAAAATTACTTAACATATAGTAAGGAATTTAATGAAATACATTCATTTAACTTAATGGGGGGGTATTCTTATCAGGCTTATCGGGCTGAATCTTGGACTGCATCTAATAGGCAATTTATTTCAGATGGATTTTCATTTTGGAATCTTGGAGGTGGTTCTAACTTCCAAAGCCCCTCCTCTGCTTTAAATGAATGGGCTTTATCCTCTTTTTATGGTAGGATTAATTATAGTTTGATGGATCGCTACCTTCTCACTTTTACAGGACGTAATGATGGCTCTTCGCGCTTTGGAGCGAATAACAAATGGGCTTTCTTTCCTTCTGGTGCCTTTGCTTGGAATATTGGTAGGGAATCTTTCATGGAAAACTGGGATGATTTGAGTCAATTCAAAATCAGAACAAGTTACGGTGTTACGGGTAACACAGAGATAGGATCATACCAATCATTGGCAAGATTTTCACCAACTCTAGCAGTTATTGGTGGAAACCAAGTTAATGCCGTTAGACCTACAGCTGTAGCAAACCAAAACCTTAGTTGGGAAAGTACTCAACAAACAAATATCGGTTTAGATATTGGCTTTTGGAATAATAGATTAAATTTTACTGCTGATTATTATTACAAACTTACCGAAGATCTTCTATATTCAGTTCCTCTTCCTCAATACTCGGGTTATTCTTCTTCGCTCCAAAATGTGGGAAGTCTTGAAAATAAGGGATGGGAGTTCGCACTGAACACAATAAACTGGGATGGAGATTTTTCTTGGAGAACAGATTTCAATATTTCTTTTAACAGAAATGAGATAATTAGTTTGCCTGGTGGAGAAATAAGATATAGTAATGTTCCAGCACATCTTTTAGGTCCAGAATCACAATTGCTGCGAGAGGGTGAAGTAGTTGGAGCTTTTTATGGTAGAATTTTCGACGGAATCTATCAAGAGGGTGATGATTTTAGCGCTGAACCCGATAAAGTTCCTGGAGATGTTAAGTTTGTAGATATAAATAATGATGGAACTGTAAATGGAGAAGATAGAACAATAATTGGAAATCCTCATCCTGATTTTGTATATGGGTTTAATAATGATTTTGCTTACAAAAATTTTGATCTAACAGTTTTTATTCAGGGTAGTGAGGGAAATGATATGATGAATTTTACTAGAATGGAATTGGACTGGATGGCAGGCAAAAGTAATGCAACCACAGATGCTTTAAATCGATGGACGCCGAACAATACCTCTACAGATATTCCACGAGCCAGCGGGAGTCATTCACCCCAGGTCTCCACTAGGTTCGTGGAGGACGGTAGTTATGTTCGTCTTAAAAATATAGTTCTTGGATATAATTTACCTGAATCTACTTCTGAAATGTTGAAAATTAATAATTTAAGATTATATGTGAGTGCTCAAAATGTTTTTACTATAACTGATTATACGGGATATGACCCTGAAGTTAGCTATCAAGATTCAAATAGAAACATTGGATTAGATTATGCAAGTTATCCCAATATCAAATCTATTACATGTGGACTTGATATTAGTTTTTGATTTAGAAGTGAAAAAGAAATAATTATATTTTAATTTTTACTAAAAATTATATAAAATGACAACAAAAATAAATAAAATAGTAATTTTTTTCTTCATGGTATGCTTTTTTCAATCGTGTACTAATCTTGAAGAAGAACCCGTAGGTCTTTTGGCACCAGAGTCCTTTTTTAACACTTCCTCAGATGCAGAAGCTGCTGTAATGGGCGGCTATAGTATGCTCGCTCGAAATCTCTTTTACGGTAGAAGGCTTACTATGACTTTACAATTATTGGGTGATCAAGTAGATATAGGGGATATTGGCACTCGATCTACACGAGTACAAACGAACGATTTTCAAATGGATCCATTTAATGATGATTATTCCTCTATATGGAATTCGGCTTATCTTGCTATCGGATCCGCTAATTCGGCAATAGATGGTATACCAGGGATTGAAATGGAAGAAGATCGTAAGAATAGCTTAATTGGAGAAGCTTCTATGATTAGAGCCTTGTCCTATTATCATTTAGTTCAGTTGTTCGGGGCAGTACCGTATGTTGATGAATTTGTCACAGACCCGAATTCACTTGAAGACGTAACGCGGACTCCTGTTAATGAGGTGTATAACAATATTATTGAAGATTTGAAATTTGCTGTTACAGTATTACCGGAAGTTCAGCCTAACAATGCTCGGTCCCGAGTTACAAAAGGAACAGCCCATACAATGTTATCTAAAGTATATCTTATTCTCGGAGAATGGGATTTAGCAGCTGAACAAGCAGAATTAGTTATTAATAATGCTGGAAATTACGGATATGATTTGGTGTCTGATTATAAACAGTTATGGGATGCTGACTTAGGTGATCAAGAGGAACATATATGGACTGTCGATTTTCTTGGTGGAGTTTCGGATTATTCCAATGGGAATAGTACTAATGTGGATTATATTGGACCAATGACAGGGGTTCGAGGTGCTGATATGCAAGGATGGAGTGTAATGGTAGCTTCTCCTGGAATGTATCCTTATTTTCCTGACACTGATTATCGAAAAGAGGTTAGTTTTTTAACAGAAGCGCTAGTAGGAGGTGAATTAACTTCGTTTAATGAATGGCTTTGGCCTCGAATTCATATTGGAAAATGGAATATTAATGCTGGGCAGAATGCAGATTCAAATGCTGCAAACTCTGATCATAATCTTGTGATTTTTCGTTACGCGGAAGTATTATTAATTGCCGCAGAGGCCCTTAATGAAGCCAACGGTGGGCCTACTGCTAAAGCATATGAATATATCAATAAAGTAAGGGAAAGAGCCCGAAATCAGGGTGGAGAAGTAAGTGAGTTTCCTGAGGATGTACAAGAGGGCTTATCCCAGGAAGAGTTTCGTGAAGCTGTACGTAAAGAACGAACTTTAGAACTTGCGTTTGAATGGAAACGTTGGTATGATTTGAAACGTTGGGGTATTGTTGAGGAAGCATTCACAGAACCGGATTCATTTGAGCCTCATCCTGATATTCAACCCTACCATACCTTACTGCCGATTCCTCAAGAGGAAATTAGTAGAAGCCCTAATCTTACACAAAATGATGGATATTGATTAGCTGTTTAATATGGTGATAGTTAGCACCATTAAGTTGATCCAGCAAAGTGTTTTAACCTTTGCTGGATTTAATTTAATCAAGAAAATCGTAAAATTAAATTTTAAAGAATGCGACATAATTTTTATCTAATTATTTTTTATTTCTTAGTTCTTAATTTACCAAATAGTTATTCTCAAGAAAATTCTACTAGGCTCAATGAGAATTGGGAATTTCTTAAAAGTGACCTTGGTGGAATTTGGGAAGCTTTACGTCCTACTGAATTAGGGCGTCCTGAAAGTGTTCCTCTTTGGGAGGAAGTGACCTTACCTCATACCTATAACCGTTATGACGCTGTGGATCCTGCCAAAAATTATTATCAAGGCCCTGCATGGTACCGTAGAGCAATTGAAATAGAAAATCCATTTGATGGAGGTAGAACTTTACTTCATTTTGAAGGATCAGCACAGAAAACACAGGTTTATATAGACACCACTCTTGTCGGAAGTCACGTTGGTGGTTATGACGAATGGACTGTGGATATTACCGAAGCAGTAAGGGAATTTAAAAAGAAGGAAGAATTAGTTAAGAGATTTAATGGTGAGGTGCCGCTTTCGATTCGGACTGATAATTCCAGGGATCTTGAGATGATTCCTTCAGATATGGCTGATCATAATATTTACGGGGGAATTCATCGTTATCTTAACCTAGTTTATGTACCAGAACTTTCTGTGGATAAGGTCTTTGTGACTCCTGAAGTTGACCAGACCGGACGTAAAGGAAACCTTTCTGTAGACCTGAGATGGTATAACCCTGGTGAAGTAGAAAAGTCTGAGGTAGAAATGACCTTAATCGATCCCGAGGGTGAAGTTGTAAAAAATCATAAAAAGGAAGTTGAAGTTCTAACAGAGGATCAGAATATGTGGAATATGGATATCAGACAGCCAAGCTTATGGTCTCCGGATGATCCTGCTTTATATACTTTAAAGGTTAAAATTACCTCCGCTGCAGGTACTCATCAAATTGATCAGAAGATAGGTTTCAGGCATTTTGAATTTGTGAAAAAAGGCCCCTTTCATTTGAACGGGGAGCGCCTAATGTTAAGAGGAACACACCGACATGAGGATCATGCCGGGGTAGGTAGTGCTATGACCGAGGAGCAGATCATCACTGAAATTAAAATGATGAAGGAGATCGGTGTCAATTTCATAAGACTGGGACATTACCAGCAGTCGAGAATAGTGCTGGATCTCTGTGATAAACTGGGTATATTGGTTTGGGAAGAAATTCCATGGAATCGGGGAGGTCTTGGAGGAGATGTTTATAAGGACCAGGCGCGACGTATGCTTACCAATATGATTGAACAGCATTATAATCATCCCTCTATTATTATATGGGGAATGGGAAACGAAAATGACTGGCCTGGAGATTTTGCGGAATTTGATCGGGAAAAGATCCGGACATTCATGTCCGAACTTAATGATCTTTCCCATGAATTGGATCCCAACCGTAAGACTGCTATTCGTCGCTGTGATTTTTGTAAAGATATTATAGATGTTTATTCTCCCTCGATATGGGCAGGCTGGTATCGAGGAAATTACAAGGAATATAAACAGGTTTCAAAAGCTGAATTTGAAGATGTAGATCATTTTCTTCATGTGGAATGGGGAGGAGATAGTCATGCGAGACGGCATTCAGAAAATCCTGATAAAATTCTGGCCCAGGTGGAAACCGGAGAAGGTGCGGATGAAAGAACAGGAGATGCTTCTCTCTACGGAGGCTCTACCAGAGTGTCTAAAGATGGAGATTGGAGTGAGAGTTATATAGTGAATTTAATAGACTGGCATTTAAAAGAACAGGAAACCATGGACTGGCTTACCGGAACGGCTTATTGGCCGTTTAAAGATTTTTCTACTCCATTGAGACCTGAGAATCCAGTGCCATATGTTAACCAAAAAGGAATTGTGGAAAGAGATTTTACTCGTAAAGAATCCTTTTATGTGTTCAAATCTTATTGGACAGAAGATCTTATGGCTCATATTTATGGTCGCTCCTGGCCTGTAAGATGGGGTGATAAGGGAGAGCAAAAAATGATTAAGGTCTATTCAAATGCAGACCGAGCGGAATTGTTTTTCAACGGAAAAAGTTTGGGCGTGAAAAAAAGAGATAGCCAGAATTTCCCAGCGGCAGGACTCAGATGGATGGTTACGCCTAACGCCGGAAACAATACCGTTGAGGTAGTAGCCTACAAAGACGGAAAGCAAGTGCGGGATAACATTAACTTTAAATACCAGACTGAAAAATGGGGTGAACCAGCCAAAATGGAGCTGGAAAAAATTAAAGAAGAAAATGGCATTGCAACCGTGGAAGTTAAAATGTATGATAAAAATGAGGTGCAGGTTTTGGATGCTGTAAATTATGTAAGGTTTTCTCATGTAGGAGACGGAAAACTTCTTGAAAACCTGGGCACCTCGACCGGTTCGAGCTTGGTGCAGCTCTATAATGGTAGGGCCATCATCCGTCTAGAAACAAAAAATGGAAAAAACATTGTGGGAGTGAGTTCTGATGGTATACCTAGCGTCTTCCTGAATATTAAAACCGGTGCAAACATAGATTAATGTGATTAGTATTAAAGTTGATAAAATATACAATTCCTGAAATGAAATTAATAACAGTAAATATTCTACTTTTTCTTGCTTTATCATTTGGAAATACTTTTTCCTGGGCTCAGGTGAATCAATCAGAAACTTATAAGCAGGAAGTAATAGAGGTGCTCCGGGATAAAGTTTTATCCAAGGCAGCTTGGGCACTAGAGCAAGAGCCGATTACGATTACTACAAGTAAGGCTGAGAGAAGCGCAGGAGGTATTCATGATTTTTATTCTGAAGGAGATTATTGGTGGCCTGATCCGAAAGATCCTGATGGACCTTATATTCAAAGAGACGGAGAAACAAATCCTGAAAATTTTACTGCGCATAGGAAGGCGATGATTAGGTTTAGTCAGATTATAGGTGCACTTGCTTCAGCTTATGAAGTCACGGGAGAAGCGAAGTATGTTGAACACGCTTTTAAACATCTACAGGCCTGGTTTATGAACAATGAAACTAAGATGAATCCTTCCCTGAACTATGCTCAAGCCATAAAAGGCAGAGTCACAGGAAGGGGGATAGGAATAATTGATACCATTCACCTCATGGAGGTGGCTCAGGGGCTTCTTGTTATGCGAAATTTTTCTGAAGCAGATCCTTTAATTGTTTCCGGTGTTAAAAAGTGGTTTAGAGATTATTTGGAATGGTTGACAACTCATCCTTATGGAATAGAAGAAATGAATTGGAAAAATAATCATAGCACTTCTTGGGTTATGCAGGTGGCCAGTTTTTCCCGACTCACAGAGAATGAAGACTTGTTAGAATTTTGTCGAGACAGGTATAGGGATGTTCTACTTCCTAAACAAATGGCGATGGATGGAAGTTTCCCTCTGGAACTGGAAAGAACTAAACCGTATGGATATTCGTTATTCAACCTTGATGCTATGACTGCTGTAGTTCATATTCTATCAGACGATGATCATAATTTATGGGAATATGAGACCGAATCTGGAAAATCCATCAGAAAAGGTATTAAGTTTCTTTATCCATACGTGGCTGACAAAGGAAAGTGGCCATATCGGCAAGATGTAATGTATTGGAACAATTGGCCTGTCGCTCAACCTTTTCTCTTATTTGGAGCTGAAAAGTATGAAAATTTTCAATGGTTCAATACTTGGAAAGAGCTTGAACATTATCCTTCAACAAGAGAAGTCATACGAAACTTACCCATACGAAATCCAATAATTTGGTTATAGTCTGGTGAATCAAAATATCTGGAAGCAACTCTTTATTAACTTAAACAAATTAAATATGAAAAAAGCATCTTTCTTGTTATTAACAATAGCCTGGTCGATATTTTCCTGTGGCACTGCTGCTCAGAATGTTGATAAACCGATGGCGTTTCAACATGCTGAAGAACAAACGCGTATAATGTTGAAGGAAATTGGAAAGGCAAAAAAAACCGCTCCTGAAGAAGCTGTTGTTCCTCGAACACTTACCGAATCGGGAGATCTCCATCTGGTAAAATCAAAAGATTGGACCAGTGGATTTTTTCCCGGCACCCTATGGTATATATATGAAAATACCGGAGATCAGTATTGGCTAGAACAAGCTCAGAAATATACCGCTAAAATTGAGCAGGAAAAATTTGATGTGGGCACCCATGATACAGGATTCAAGATCTACTGTAGCTTCGGGAATGGTTATAGGATCACCAATAAAGAAGAATATAAGAAGGTTATTGTTCAAACAGCAAAGACTCTTAGCAAACGATATAATCCGGAAGTGGGCGCAATTCGTTCTTGGGATCATAATACAGACAAATGGGATTATCCGGTAATTATAGATAACATGATGAACCTGGAGTTGCTTTTCGCTGCAACTAGATTTAGCGGAGATTCTACGTATTATGATATCGCAGTTGATCATGCTAATACAACACTTAAAAATCATTTCAGGAAGGATTATAGTTCATTTCATGTAATAGACTACAACCCCGAAACAGGGGAGGTAGAAAATAGAAATACTCACCAGGGATACAGTGATGAATCGGCATGGGCCAGAGGTCAGGCCTGGGGATTGTATGGTTACGTCTTTAGCTACCGGGAAACTCATAATAAAAGGTATCTGGCACAGGCAGAGAATATTGCAGATTTTATTCTTAATCATCCAAAATTGCCAAAAGATATGGTGCCGTACTGGGATTTTGATGCTCCTGATCTTGAGAACGAGCCACGTGATGTTTCGGCCGCTGCAATTATTGCTTCAGCTTTATATGAATTAAGCACTTTTAGCAGTGGCAAGAAAAAATACAGACAAGCTGCAGACCGTATTCTTTCTAGTCTTTCCACAAAATATACTTCGCCAAAAGGTGATAACAAAGGTTTTATTCTACAAAATAGTACAGGACATAAGCCTCATAATAGCGAGGTGGATGTACCACTAAATTATGCTGATTATTATTACCTAGAAGCTTTACACAGAAGAGATATTTAAGAAAATACAGTTCACTTTGATTATAAATCAATATTATCTTCTATGGAAATAGTGATTTGGTTATTTTACTGTTATCGATAAAAAATATAAAATGAATTTATACCGTTATATTATTTTAGGAACGTTCGCAACTATTTCTCTGATTTCTTGCGGAGAAAGTAAGAAAGATCAGCAAGAGGGATTACAATATGAGAAAGAAGTTCCGAAACCTCAGACTTATGCAGAAATTTCTGTTAAAGAAGGAGGGCAGTGGGTGGAGAACACTTATAAAGATGGAAGTTTTATAAACGTACCTAAGCTTGAAGTCCCAGAAAATCATACTGATCATTCAGGTTACATAAGATATGAGGGACCTGGATGGGAGAATTCCCAAGTTGGTTATAGGCTTTATCTTGATTGGAGAAATGCTATAGATGTTTTCGGGAAAAAAGTAGACACATTGGTTTTAGCAAATGTTGGTCAACCTTATTCAGGATCTTATCATGACGAAGCAGGTTGGGGTTTAGATATCCTCAAGGCTGGAAAATCTCTTGGATTGGGAGGTTTTGGAAGATATATTAATGATTCCGTTGTTCATTTTCGTGAAGTCGATAATACTTTAGTAAAAATTAATAATTCAAACTCATCCTCAGCCGTTAAAATTGAATACACTGGATGGACCACTAGAGATGAAACTATTGATCTTTCTGCCATCTTGAGTATTTATCCTGAAGATAGATTTACCAAAGTCGAATTATCGCCATCTGTTAAAATCTCGGGATTAAGTACTGGGATTGTAAAGTTTGAAGATATTCCTTTAATTCAGAAAGAAACCCAGGATGGATCTTGGGGTTATATCGCTACCTACGGAAACCAAACTCTAGTTAAGGATGATGATAAACTGGGTATGGCAATCTTTTATAAGATATCAGAAGTAGAAAAAACTTTTAAGGGCCCTCACGACCACTTGGTCATTTTTAATCCTATTGAGAGTATAACCTATTATTTTTTGGCGGCCTGGGAGCAGGAGATAAACGGAATAACTTCAAAAGAAGAGTTTGTAAAAGATTTAAATACCAAACTTCAAAAACTCGATAAGGAAGGAGAATTATAATTTTAATTTCAAAAAGACATATATAAACGTGAAATTATGGAACCTAAATTTACAGAATTAAAAGATAAGGTTATCGTTGTGACTGGCGGCGGCGGTGTACTATGCAGTGCACTTGCTGAATCCCTTGCAAGACAAGGGGCAAAACTAGCCATAATGGACCTTAATTTAGATGCTGCAAAAGCTGTAGCGACTAAAATTATTGAAAATGGTGGAAACGCAATAGGTGTAAAAGCCAATGTTCTAAAAAAAGAAAGTTTGCAGGAAGCACACCGAGAGATTTTTGAAAAACTTGGCTCTTGCGATATATTGATTAACGGTGCTGGTGGGAATCATCCTAAAGGTACAACATCTAAGACCCATCTATTTGAAGAAGATTTAAAAGCAGGAGAGGACCTAAAAACTTTTTTTGATTTGGATTACGACAGTATTCAATTCGTATTTAACCTTAACTTTCTTGGTACATTGCTACCTACACAGATTTTCGCGAAAGATATGATAGGAAAAAAAGGCTGTTCTATAATTAATATTTCATCTATGAATGCCTTTACACCTTTAACTAAAATTCCAGCTTACAGTGGAGCAAAAGCTGCAGTAAGCAATTTTACCCAATGGTTAGCCGTTCATTTTTCCAAGGTAGATATTAGAGTGAACGCCCTGGCACCTGGATTTTTTCTCACAGAACAAAACAGAAGTTTATTAACCAACGAAAATGGCGAATTAACCGCTAGAGGCAATGTGATTATTGACCATACTCCTATGGGAAGATTTGGAGAGCCCGAAGACTTAGAAGGTACTTTACTATGGCTTTGCAGCAACGGTTCCAAATTTGTTACTGGAGTTGTAGTACCTATAGATGGTGGCTTTAGTAGTTTTAGCGGTGTATAATTTAAAAAAATAAAATCAATGGCATTAGAGCAAACATGGAGATGGTACGGGCCTAAAGACCCAGTCAGTCTTCAAGATATAAAACAAGCAGGTGCTACAGGAGTAGTTTCAGCATTACATCATATTCCAAATGGGGACGTATGGAGTGTAGAAGAAATACAAAAACGAAAACAAGACGTAGAATCTTTAGGTTTAACGTGGTCTGTGGTAGAAAGTATTCCTGTTCATGAGGATATCAAGAAACACACAGGAAATTATAAAGAATATATAAACAATTACAAAAAAAGTATTGCTAATTTAGGTAGTTGCGGTATAGATACAATCTGTTATAATTTTATGCCTGTGCTAGATTGGACACGTACAGATCTTGCTTTTGAAATGCCCGATGGTTCGAAAGCCTTGCGATTTGATGCAGATCAATTTGCTGCTTTTGAATTGTATCTCTTGAAAAGACCTGGAGCAGAAAATGCTTATTCTAGAGAACAAAAACAGGCAGCGAAAGCGGCTTTGGAAAACCTATCAGATGAAGGAAAAGAGTTGCTTGTCAATAACATCATTGCTGGTTTACCTGGGGCAGAAGAAGGTTATACGGTAGATCAATTTCAGACAGTTTTGGATGAGTACAAAAACATTGGAGAGCACGAGCTTAGAAATAATCTCTATTCATTTTTAAAAGAAATAATTCCAGCTGCAGAACAGGCAGAAGTTCTAATGGCCATTCACCCAGATGATCCTCCGTATCCAATTTTGGGTTTGCCAAGGGTTGTAAGTACAGAAGAAGATGCAAAGCAACTATTAGACGCTGTAGATAGTCCTTATAATGGGTTGTGTTTTTGTACAGGTTCCTATGGGGTTTTAGAAAAAAATGACTTGCCTGGCATGGTGGAAAGGTTAGGAGATCGTATTAATTTTATTCACCTTCGGAGTACAAAACGCGATGAAAAAGGTAATTTTCATGAAGCTGATCATTTAGATGGAGATGTTGATATGTATTCTGTCATGAAAGCTTTGGTTCTTGAACAAAGAAAACGAATTTCAAAAGGGGTCAAGCATCATAGATTGCCAATGCGACCAGATCATGGGCATCAAATGTTGGATGATCTCAAAAAAAAAACAAATCCAGGCTATTCTGCAATTGGCAGATTGAGGGGGCTTGCAGAATTAAGGGGCTTAGAAGTTGGGATAATTCGGACTATGTAATATGGGTCAGATGTCAAAAGTTATCTGGGGGATATTAGGCTGTGGAAATGTTGCGGAAATAAAAAGTGGACCTGCTTTTCAAACAACTACATGTTCGGAATTAAGAGCGGTAATGCGAAGGAATTCGAAAAAAGCAAAAGATTTTGCTAAAAGACATCACGTTCCATTTTGGTATGATAAAGCTGAGGATCTTTTAAAGGATCCAAAGATCAATGCGGTTTACATAGCCAGTCCTCCAGCTTCTCATCTTGAACTTACTCTTAAGGCAATAAAAGCAGGTAAGAATATTTATTTAGAAAAGCCTATGGCTCTTAATCAGGATGAAGCCAAAATTATTTTAGAAGCCCTTAAAAATAGTTCAGTTAAACTGACACTTGCCCATTATAGAAGAAGATTACCAGCTTTTATAAAAGTAAAGAAGCTGTTAGAGGAAGAAGTAATCGGATCTATACGATTTGTAGATATTCAGATCCTGCAACCGTCAAGATCAGAAATAGTAGCCAAAACAGAAAAGGACTGGAGATTGAATCCTTCTATTTCAGGAGGTGGTTATTTTCACGACTTGGCTCCCCATCAAATCGACCTGATGTATTTTTTCTTCGGAAATTTTAATAGTGCTGAGGGAATTTCACTTAACCAGGGGAGACAGTACGGGGCTGACGATATTGTAAATGGTATCGCCTCATTTGAAAATGGCATCCAACTAAGGGCAGTGTGGTGCTTCAATGTTGCAGCAGATAATCAAAAGGACCAGTGTATTATCTATGGAAGCAAAGGTTATATTAAATTTTCCTTTTTTGGAGAAGTTGTAACTTTAAATTTGGGGAATAAAAGCGAGAATTTTTTATTTGATTCATTATCACACATTCAACAACCGATGATAAAAGCCACAGTTGATTATTTTACTGGAAAAAGTGCTAATCCCTGTACGGGGGAGGAAGGATTGGTGACAATGGAAATTCTGGATAAATTTGCAGGAATAATTTGATTGTCAAGAAAATATTTGTTCAAAATTCAAAACTTCTCCTTAAACAATTTACTTTTTAAGCAAAATTTTATTGGTTGCATTTATAAGTTAGATAGAAAATAATTCCCTTTTTTTATGAAATCTTTTAATGGTTTTAGTAAACAGCTAACAAAAGCCCCTTATCCTGGTATAGGTATTTGGTCTCCGAAGCTAATATATAGGTAGCAAAATATGGTATTTTTTATAGCTCATTTTTATAAGTTTCACACACAATTTTATGAATTACAAGAAGAATAAACTGTTTATACTGCTTGGGATCTTGATCTTTTCTGATTTTTGTTTGACAGCGCAGAACAGCTCAAGGATCGCCTATACCATTAACAGTGACTGGAATTTCCATAAAGGGGACCTGAAAGGACCTGAAAATGTTCAGGAGATCGATT
Source organism: Salegentibacter sp. BDJ18 (assembly GCF_017579965.1). Classification (NCBI taxonomy): domain Bacteria; kingdom Pseudomonadati; phylum Bacteroidota; class Flavobacteriia; order Flavobacteriales; family Flavobacteriaceae; genus Salegentibacter; species Salegentibacter sp. BDJ18. The sequence continues at coordinate 286,879 of NZ_JAFLQX010000002.1, read as the reverse complement.
GGGAAGAAGTGACTATTCCACACACCTGGAATACCCGAGATGTGATGGATGATGAGATGGGTTATTATCGGGGGATCTCGTGGTATAAAAGAAAGCTGGTAGTGCCAGCGTCTTATAAGGAAAAGCAGGTATTCCTTCACTTTGAAGGTGCCAATCAGGAAGTTGAAGTCTTCGTGAATGGGAACCGTGTGGGAGAGCACCTTGGAGGTTATACCGCCTTTACCTTCCCCATTACGGAACATCTTAATTTTTCTGAAGATACAGAGGTTAATGAGATCCTGATAAAAGTAGATAACAGCTATAATGAAGATATTCCCACCCTGACCGCCGATTTTACCTTCTTTGGCGGGATCTACAGGGATGTATACCTAATCGCGACTTCACAGGTTCATTTTGATCTTCTGGATCACGGTTCCAAAGGCGTCTTCATCAGCACTCCGAATGTTTCTGAAAAGCTTGCGGAAGTAGAAGTGAAGAGCCAGGTGGTGAATGATGGCGAAGACCGCAGGACCCTGAGACTGGTCAATACCATCAGAGATGCAGACTTCAATTTAATCAGCCAGGAACAGAAAAAGATTAAGTTAAAGGCTGGAGAAAAACAAAATCTGGTCCAGTCGCTAAAAGTTCCTACCCCGTATCTCTGGTCGCCTGAAGATCCCTATCTGTACCGGGTCACCACTTCGATCTATGAGAAAGAAGAGCTTCTGGATGAGGTCAGCACTCCGTTGGGCCTGCGATGGTTCGAATTTGATGCTGAAAAGGGTTTTTTCCTCAATGGAAAATTCATGAAGCTGATCGGCACGAACCGCCATCAGGATTTTGAAGGTCTGGGTAACGCTGTGCCCGACGAGCTGGCGAAACGGGACGTGCAGTTATTGAAAGAAATGGGTGGGAATTTCCTCCGGGTAGCACATTATCCACACGACCCTACGGTTCTGGAGACCTGCGACCGACTGGGTATCCTCGCTGCCGTAGAAATTCCTATTGTTAACCGTATTACCGAGTCTGAAGCTTTTGCAGAGAATTCCAAAAACATGCAGGTGGAAATGATCCGCCAGGGATATAATCACCCCAGTGTGATCATCTGGGCCTATATGAATGAGGTTCTACTGCGCCCGAGGTTCGCCGATGATAAGGAACGGCAGGATGTATACTACCGAAAGATCGCCGAACTTGCACAGGAGCTCGAAGATATTACCCGCTCCGAAGACCCTTACCGCTACACCATGATCCCAAACCACGGGCATATGGATCGTTATGAGAGAGTAGGGCTGACGGAGATCCCGATGATCGTGGGCTGGAACCTTTACCAGGGCTGGTACAGTTCCGGAATTGAGAAATTTGCAAGTAACCTGGATCGCCACAAGAAAAAATTTCCCAATAAACCCATGATCGTCACCGAATATGGTGCGGATGCAGACCCAAGGCTGCGTTCTTTTGCTCCGGTGCGTTTCGATATGACAGTGGAATATGCCAATCATTATCACCAGGTATACCTGGAGGAGATCATGAAACGCAATTTTGTGGTGGGTGCCACTGTTTGGAACTTGGCTGATTTCAGTTCAGAAACACGACATGACGTGGTGCCTCATGTAAACAACAAGGGAATCATGGAACTCGACAGAAAACCCAAAGACACCTATTTCTATTATCAGTCGCAATTACTGGCGGAGCCATTTATTAGAATTGCTTCCCGTAACTGGACCAAAAGGAGCGGCATTTCAGAAAAGAATGCTTCGGAAGCTATACAGCCGCTGGAGGTGTTCACCAATCTTGAAGAGGCCTACCTCCTGGTCAATGGAGAAAAACTGGAGACCCAAAAAGCAGAGAACAATGTGATCATCTGGCAGGTGCCTTTCCGGGATGGAATCAACTCCATGGAAGTTGTTTCTGAAGTGAATGGTAAGAAATATAAGGATCATATAGAGGTGGATTTCTACCTGCTGCCCTACGACCTTTCAGAAAAGAATAGCTTCAAGGATCTCTCTATCAATCTGGGAACCCGGCAGCGCATCTTTGTGGATGAGCTCACCCAGCAAGTATGGATGTATGATCAACCGTACAGAGAAGGCAGCTGGGGTCATCTGGGCGGAGAAACTTATGAGATGGAAAACAACTCCCGTACCTCCTATGGGACCGACCAAAATATTCTGGGTACTGATCTCGATCCAGTATATCAGACCCAGCTGGTGGGGATCAAGCAGTATAAAATAGATGTTCCAAACGGGCTTTATGATGTGATTCTGCATTTTGCTGAATTTGAAACCACAGAGAAGTCGGAAGTCGTGGCTTATAATCTGGCAACAGAGCAGGAACTAAAAAAAGACGGCATCAAGGAACCGCATCAGCGGATCTTCTCTGTAACAGTGAATTCAGAACCCATTTTTTTAGATCTGAACTTAGCGTCGGATTTTGAACCGCTACGCGCCATAAACAGAAAGATCCGAATAGATGTCCGTGACGGGCAAGGAATCCTCATCAATTTTGAATCTACAGAAGGACGAGCGGTGTTGAATGGGCTGGAGGTAAAAAAAATATATTGACAATTTAAAAAGTAACCTTTGCCAATGTAAATTATTTTTTAAAGTAATTTTCTGATATGTTATAAATTTATAAAAAACCTTGTATTTTGTAGAATTGAAGTCAAAATATCATAAAAAAGTTCAAAATTAAGGATACCTAAAAGGTTATCTTGAAGATATGATTCAAACCTTTTTAGTTCTAAGATGCGCAAGTTAGGTTTGAATCCTCCCAGATTATTAATAGAGAATTCAATTACGAAAATGTATATTGGGTTATATTAATTCTAAAACCATTTTCCAAACGTTAAACTTTGTTAAAGGTGCCGAATTCGGTGAGTCCTAAAATAGGCGCTTTCGAAAGCCTTGTAAAATAAGGGTTTTAGGAAATAGTTCGAGTCTCGTCCAGACCGCATTCCGAAGCATCGGAAACAAAAGCCTTTCAGAAATGAGAGGCTTTTTTTGTGGGGTAAATTCAGTGGATTGCTATAGTTCACTATAGTGACTAATAATTATATCTGAAATCTTTTTATTTTAACCGGTCTCGTACGTTGGAAAAGGATTATCTCAATTTATTTTTAAAACAAATCCTTTTTTATGCAGGTTTTCAATTTTAATATTTGGATCCCGACTTAAATACTTTCGAAGATGAGAAATAAAAACGTTTAAACTTTTTCGGTTAAAATAATCGTTTTTACCCCATAAAAGTACTAAAATGTCTTTATGGCTGCAGAGTTCATTTTTATTTTGCACCAGGTAACCTAATAATTCATTTTCTCTTCCTGTTAAATGAATCACTTCATCTTCAAAAATTAATTGCTGACTTTTAAAATTAAAAGTATATTTTCCAATAGCATGTAAATCTCCCTGGGTTTCAGGTTTTGTTTGAGTTGGTTGAAGTCGTGATAAAAGCACCTGGATTCTGGCTACCAGTTCTTCTTCATCTATTGGTTTTTTTAAATAATCTACGGCACCAATAGAAAAACCCTTTAAAACATCTATTTTTAATGATCTGGCGGTAAGAAAAATAAAAGGCAGGTTTGGATAATTTGTCGTTATTTTTTGAGCAAGTGTAAATCCATCAATGTCAGGGAGCATAACATCCAGAATAACCAATTCGTAAGAGTGAGCTTCAACAAGATCTAAAGCTTTCTTTCCTGTTGGCGCCCAACGAACATCAAATTCCTTAATTTTTAAATATTCAGAAAGTAGATATCCTAAAGACTCATCGTCCTCTACCAGTAATATTTTATTCTTTTTCTTCAGCATTAATTAAGGGTATGATTACTGTGATTTGTGTTCCAACTTGTAGTTTGCTTTCTAATTTAATTTGCCCTTTATGTCTTTTTATAACTTCCTGAACATAATTTAATCCCAGGCCGTAGCCTTTTACGCTATGTAAATCACCTTCGGGAACCCGGTAGAATTTTTTAAAAATACGGCGTTTTTCTTTATCTGAAATACCGCTCCCATTATCACTTATCACTATATATAAATCATTTTTCTTTGAAAAAGCTTTTAAACTAATAACAGGATCTTCAGCGTACTTTTTAGCATTATCCAGCAAATTATTTATGGCATTTTCAAAATGGGACAGAGCAACTTTCATATTGTATGGTCCTGGTTCCAAATGGAAGTTGAATTTAAAATTTTCCAGTTGCGAAAGCAATTTAAAATCTTCACACCACTGCAGAAGTTCCGGTCGCAAGTCTTTTTCTTCGATTTGAATATACTTTTTCCTGTTCTCTAGGCTGGCTAGGTCCAATACCTGTTCAATATGTTTATTTAAGCGAGCTACCTGTTTTCTAATTTGTAAAACTATGGGCTTTTTACTTTCTTCAATATCCTCTTCCAGGATTTTTGTGGCGACCCCAATTGAAAAGACCGGGGTTTTAAGTTCGTGAGTGAGGTTGTTAATAAAATCGTTGGTAATGGTAATGAGGTTTCTTTGCCAATAAAACAATCGCAACATCCAAATCACCACAAAAATAATAATAGCAAGGAAAAGTAAGCCAGGGATTAGCAAGCCTTGTAATTGCGATAAAAAATAGGAGTTGAGGTTTTTAAACTGAAGTTCAAGGGTAACTTCCTTTTCCAGCATTAGAGGAAGATAACCTTCTAATTTAATCGGGTATTTTATAATAGAATCTTTGCTGCTGAAAGTTGTTGGCGATATTAGCGTTATACTATCATCTTCAGTGTAAAGATGGTAAGAGAAATCGGTGTCAATTTTATTAGCGGCTAACCTATCTTTTACAAAATCATTTAAAAAATGGCGGGAAGCATCCTGTAAACTGTCGCGACTTAGACTAAAGTAGTTTTGACCGGTAAGCGACTGTGCAATTAAGAAGCTAAGCTGATTTTCCGCTGCAAGATCCTTTTTTAGATTGTTTCCGGCGTGTTCAATTTTCTGCTCAAATTGAACTTCAGCGAGGTTGAGTCCAATTCTTAAGTATTGATATTGTACCACGAATAATCCTACCACCGAAATGATAAATACTGCGATATAAATTTTTCTCCGTTTCAAATCGAGAACTATATTACTAAAATTTAGCTTTCAAGTTCGCAATTAGTCTTTTATTAATTCAATTAACCTTTCATTAATCTATTTGATTTTTCATTATCCAAAACCTGTACTAATTAAATCTACTTTGGTTCTTATCAATAATATAAACTATCTGTATGAAGTTAAATTGTAGCCTTTTTAGTGCATTATTATTCGGTTTATTTTTCCAACAAACAATAAACGCACAAGGCTGTGTTGCTATTAGACACTTTTCCTGTAGTATGGGGAATGAACTGGAAAGTAACTTGCTGGGGAAAGGGGATTTTCAGGTGGGGATGAATTACCGGTACTTTAAATCTTTTAGACATTTTAAGGGTACAGAAGAGGAACCGGATCGAGTTTCAAATAACACCGAAGTAATAAACTATTCTCATTCCTGGGATTTTAGTCTTAATTATGGTTTAACAGATAGATTATATGCCGGAATTACTATTCCCACTGTGCTTAACGAACGTTCTTCTTTGTATGAGCACGGGCGTGAAGAAAGACATAAAACATTTTCGCGGGGACTTGCCGATATTAGATTAGGTGTTGGATATTGGCTTTTTGACCCCGTGGACCATGTAAATGGAAATTTAGCCCTAGGTCTAGGCTTAAAATTGCCTACCGGAAATTATAATGCGACTGATGTTTTTTATAACGTGGGTCCTGAAGGTTCGCCGCAAGTGAGACCTGTAGATCAATCCATTCAGCCGGGAGATGGCGGTTTTGGATTTACCGCTGATTTTCAATTTTACCAGGCAATAAACACAAATTTGTTTGTTTATGGAGGCGGGTTTTATCTCTTTAATCCCAAAGAAACTAATGGAATTAGAACTTTTAGGGAAACCTTAAGTCCTATTTTGGAAAATGAATCCATAATGTCGGTGCCAGATCAGTTTGCGTTGCGAACAGGTTTAGGTTATAGCTTATCACAAAATTTTTCTGCATCTCTTGGTGCCCGATTAGAAGGTGTTCCTGTAGAAGATGTGCTTGGCGGAAACGGCGGGTTTAGAAGGCCAGGAAACGTGCTTTCTATAGATCCCGGAATTTCTTATATGAAAAATAACTTTTCAATAAACTTAAATGTGCCTGTGGCAATACGTAGAAACCGCCCACAAAGTGTTACCGATCTTGAAACTCAAATCGCAACCGGTGAGCCCAGGAATGGCGATGCCGCATTTGCCGATTATCTTATAAATCTCGGGATCTCCTATCGAATAGGAGGAGGGAAGTCGATTTCAGAAATTGAGCCCGAGTCAAATTTACAGTTTGATTGATTAAGTCCTTATCGTGAATAATTAAACCATGTTGAAAATAAGGCAAAAGCAAAAGCTCTGGGATTCCGGGGCTTTTTCTTTGTGCAATAACACCGAGGTCTCTTACATTAATTTTTAAAGATACTGAAGGTCACAATTCGGGAATGTAAAATAAATCTTAGTTTAGTACAATTGACTATAAAAGGTTTTCACAAAACTATTCAATTACCTATCCTATGAAAAGAATTTTATGCCTTACCCTGTTTTCTTTATTTTTTCTTTCTTCAGATTTGTTTGCTCAGGAAGAAATTCCTCATTTACAACAAGTAGGAAATAAATATCAGTTGGTGGTTGATGGTAAGCCTTATCTTATGCTTGCAGGTGAGCTTGGAAATTCTACAGCGAGTACTATGGAATCCATGAAACCAGTTTGGCCCCGGCTTAAAAAATTAAACCTTAACACGGTGCTACTTCCTATTTACTGGGAACTATTTGAACCAGAAGAAGGAAAATTTGATTATAAACTTATAGAAGATTTAATTCTGGAAGCTCGTAAATATGACCTTAAACTTGTTGTACTCTGGTTTGGTTCCTGGAAGAATAGTATGTCCAGTCACGTACCTTCCTGGGTGAAGTTAAATCAAAAGCGATTCCCCAGGGCAGTGAGTAAAGAAGGGAAAAGCCAGGAGATTCTCACAGCTTTTTCAGAAAACAATATAAAAGCAGATTTGAATGCATACCAGCATCTTCTTAAGTATATTAAAAAAATAGACGGCTCGCATCATACAGTTATACTTATGCAGCCTGAAAATGAAATTGGAATGTTGCCCTCTGCCAGAGACTATAATCCCCTGGCAAATCAAAAATTTAAAGAAGAAGTTCCCAGGGAGCTATTGGATTATATAATCAATAATGAAGATATTTTAAAACCTGAATTTTCTGAAATTTGGAAGAATAATGGAGCCAGGGAACAAGGTAGCTGGGAAGAAGTTTTTGGAAAAGGCCTTCATACAGATGAAATTTTTATGGCTTATTATTTTTCGCATTATGCCAATGAGGTTACAAAAGCAGGAAAAGAGGAATACCCGTTACCCGCATATGTTAATGCAGCACTAAACCGGCCAAATGTAAAACCGGGAGATTATCCCAGTGGAGGGCCGCTTCCCCATCTACTTGATATCTGGAAAGCAGGCTCTCCTAATATCGATTTTTACGCTCCCGATTTTTATAACCCGAGGTTTAAACATTGGAACGATTTGTATATAAGACAGGGGAATCCGTTATTCATACCCGAACATACTTTTGATAACACCGTAGCGGCAAAAGCTTTGTTCGCCATTGGGCACTACGAGGCCCTGGGATTTGCTCCATTTTCCGTAGAGCAAATACCCAGCGAACCCTTCACGCCAAAAGAGCAGAAATTAGCGCAGGTGTATGAAATAATTCACCAAATAAAACCGATTTTAGAAGCCAATAGAGGACAAAATCGAATAGAAGGAGTTTTGCTGAATAAGGATGTAAATGAAATGATATTTACCCTGGGAGACTATGAATTCACTGCAGAACATACCTTTAACCTTGGTTGGGAGCCCAACTCTAATGAGGATGTTTGGGAACCAGCTGGGGCGATTATTGTTCAAACAGCCGATAATGAATTTTTCTATGCAGGATATGGGGTTTCTTTAAAAATGAAAAACCTGAAAAAGCCAAATTCCAGGGTAGGAATTTTAAAAACAGATCGCGGCTATTTTGAAGAAGAAAAATGGAAAGTTTTTCAGCATTTGAATGGCGATCAAACTCATCAGGGAAGGCATATTCGTTCTTTTATTGATGATGTTTCTATACAAAGATTTACTTTATATGAGTATGATTAAATAAAAGTTTAGGCGATTTAATATGAAATGGAAAGGTGATATTAAACCTATTGGAATTAAAAATAGAAATTATTTCTGCCGATTAAAGAAGGGGGAAAACACCCTTTTTTAGTTTTAACGATCATATTATTATTGTGCCATCAAATGTGAGAATCACAAAAAGATAATTACTATTATCATAAACCTGGAGGTTTAAATTCTAATTTAAATATGCTCTCTATAGTTGTTTCTTTATTTTTAAAAATTCTAGCTTTATTGTTGGTATTTTTTTAAAATAATAATTTCAAAACTTTTCTTATTGCTTCCTTTGAAATTAATTGTTGGGCAGCTACAGTAGATTGGGTAAAACCGTTAATGGGAACAGATTCTAAGCCAAGCATGTCAAATGGTAATGTGTACCCCGCCATTGCGCGTCCCTGGGGAATGAATTTTTGGACTCCACAAACCGGTAAAATGGGTCATGGTTGGGCCTACCAGTATACTGCCGATAAAATGCGTGGATTTAAACAAACGCATCAACCCTCACCATGGATGAATGATTATGGGCAGTTTGCAATTATGCCCATAACCGGAAAAATTCGTTTTAATGAAGATGCCCGGGCCAGTTGGTTTTCACATAAATCTGAAAAAGTAAATCCGCACTATTATAGCGTATATCTTGCCGATCATGATGTAACTACCGAAATCACCCCAACATCAAGAGCTGCCCGTTTCCGCTTCACTTTTCCGGAATCTGATAGTTCGCATGTAGTTATAGATGCATTGGATATGGGTTCTTATGTAAAGGTTATTCCTGAAGAAAATAAAATAATTGGGTATACTACTAAAAATAGCGGTGGAGTACCAGATAATTTCAGGAACTATTTCATTATAGAATTCGATAAAGAATTTACCGCTTCGCATACTTTTAGTGGTGAAGAAATTTCAGAAGATCTGGAAGTTGAGGCTGAACACGTTGGAAGTGTAATCAGTTTTAAAACTGAAAAAGGGGAAGTTATTAATGCAAAGGTAGCTTCATCGTTTATAAGTTATGATCAGGCTGAATTAAACCTGAAGGAAATAGGAAATGACGATTTTGAAACCGTAAAAGAAAAAGGTCGCAAAGAATGGAATAAGGAACTTTCCAGAATTAAAGTGGAAGGTGGAACTCCAGATGAAGTAGCAACATTCTATTCTGCTTTGTACCGTTCCTTGCTTTTTCCACGAAAATTTTATGAATATAATGCTGAAGGCGAAGTAGTGCATTATAGCCCGTATAACGGGGAAGTTTTACCCGGTTATATGTTTACCGATACCGGTTTTTGGGATACCTTTCGCTCCTTATTTCCATTCTTAAACTTAATGTACCCTGAACTAAATGCTAATATCCAAAAAGGTCTTGCTAATGCTTACAAAGAAAGCGGTTGGTTGCCAGAATGGGCGAGCCCTGGTCTTAGGAATATTATGGTAGGAAATAACTCGGCCTCAGTGGTTGCAGATGCTTATTTAAAAACCGATGGGAAGTTTGATTATGATATTGATTTGTTATATGAAGCACTTCTAAACGGAGCCAATAATGAAGGGCCAATGACTGCCGTAGGCCGTGCCGGCGCTGAATATTATAAAGATCTGGGTTATGTTCCTTATGATGTTGGTATTAATGAAAATGCCGCCAGAACTTTAGAATATGCGTATGACGATTTTGCTATATATCAACTGGCAAAAAAACTGAATCGCCCTAAAGAAGAAATTGAGCTTTATAAAGAACGAAGTCTTAATTACAAAAAACTGTATGATCCGGAAACCAAGCTAATGCGTGGTAAGAAAGAGAACGGTGAGTTTGTAGAAGATTTTAATCCTTTTAAATGGGGAGATGCATTTACCGAAGGAAACAGCTGGCATTACTCCTGGTCGGTATTTCACGATCCGCAGGGATTGATTGATTTAATGGGAGGTAAAAAAGAATTTGTAGATCAATTAGATAAAGTATTTGAAATGCCACCGGTTTTTGATGAAAGTTATTACGGTGGGGTTATCCACGAGATCCGGGAAATGCAAGTTGCCGATATGGGGCAATATGCACACGGTAATCAGCCAATTCAGCATATGATTTACTTGTATAATTACGCAGGGGAACCGTGGAAAGCTCAATATTGGGTAAGAGAAACAATGGATAGAATGTACCAACCTACACCAGATGGTTATTGTGGCGATGAAGATAATGGACAAACTTCTGCCTGGTATGTTTTTTCTGCAATGGGCTTCTATCCTGTCGCCCCGGCTACAGATGAATACGTGATGGGTGCTCCGCTTTTCAAAAAAGTAACTGTAGAACTTGAAAATGGAAAAGAGCTTATTATTAATGCTCCTCAAAATAGTGATTCCAACAAGTATATTCAGAAAATGGAATTAAACGGCAAAAATTACACAAAGAATTATTTAAGTCATAAGGAACTTATGAAAGGCGCGGTAATCGATATAGAAATGGGTGATTCCCCTAATAAGAATCGAGGGACTAAAAAATCAGATTTCCCGTATTCTTTGACTAATGAACTATAATATGTGAGGGGAGGCTTTCAATCTACATAAATTAAAAAAGAATGAAATTCAACAATAATTTTATTACTTCAACAGGAGCATTTTTAATGTTCCTGTTGTTTTTTTCCTGCGGGAAAGAAGAGAAAACCACTAAAGCGAATAATTCATCTTCTAAAGAAGATCTAAAAGATCTCGCTCAATTTGTAGATCCAATGATTGGTACCGCCAAAATGGGGCATACTTATCCCGGCGCTACGGTACCTTTTGGAAGCGTGCAATTAAGTCCAGATACCGATACCATTCCTTACGCGGTAGATGGTAAATACAACCCCGATGTTTATAAATATTGCGCGGGTTACCAGTATGACGATTCTACGATTGTTGGTTTCAGTCATACCCATTTTAGCGGTACCGGCCATTCCGATTTGGGTGATTTCTTAATAATGCCCACCACGGGAGAATTAAAATTGAATCCTGGAACAGAAACCAATCCCGATAGCGGTTATCGTTCTCGTTTTTCCCACGAAAAAGAAACAGCCGAAGCTGGATATTATAAAGTTTTATTAGAAGATTATAATATTGAAGCTGAAATGACTGCTTCAACTCGTGTAGGAATGCACCGGTATACTTTTGCAGATAAAGAAGAAGCCCACGTTATCCTGGATTTAATGTCTGGTATTTATAATTACGACGATAAAAATGTATGGACCTTTGTAAGGGTAGAAAACGATACTTTAATAACAGGATTTAGACAAACCAATGGCTGGGCTAGAACACGTAAAGTGTTCTTTGCAATGAGCTTTGATAAGCCAATAAAAAATTACGGGCGGGCACGCTACGATAAACAACCTTACAATGGTTTCTGGAGGAAGTTTGACCAGGATGAGAATTTCCCGGAAATAGCAGGAGAAAAAATCAGAATGTATTTTGATTTTGATATGGAAGCCGAAGAAAAACTTCAAATTAAACTGGCAATTTCCCCGGTAAGTTCAGAAGGAGCGCTTAATAATATGAAAGCCGAAATTCCACATTGGGATTTTGATAAAGTTAAAAATGATGCTCGCGAGCAGTGGAATAAAGAATTAAATAAAGTAGTGGTAGATGCTGAAAATGATGCTGAAATGACCAACTTTTACACCGCTATGTACCACTCATTTTTAGGCCCAACCGAATATATGGATGTGGATGGAAAATACCGAGGGATAGATATGAATATTCACCAGGCAGAAGATTTTGTCAATTATACCAGTTTTTCACTTTGGGATACGTATCGGGCTTTACATCCGTTGTTTAATATTTTACAACCCGAGCGTAATAGCGATATGGTAGAAGCAATGCTGGCACATTATGACCAAAGTGTTCATAAAATGCTGCCGGTTTGGTCACACTATGCCAATGAGAACTGGTGTATGATTGGTTATCACAGCGCTTCGGTAATCTCTGATGCGATAGTTAAAGGCAATACTGGTTTTGATGAAGAACGCGCTTTAGAGGCAATGGTACAAACTGCAAAAACTGGGTATTACGATGGCCTGGAGTACTATATGGAAAAAGGATATGTTCCTGAAGATAAAAATGGTGCTTCAGTATCTAAAACCCTGGAATATGCTTATGATGATTGGGCCATTGCTCAAGCCGCTAAAAAATTAGGCAACCAGGAAGTTTTTGAAGAATTCAGCAAAAGATCTGAAAATTATAAAAATGTTTATGATTCAGCATCTGGCTTTATGCGTCCAAAATTGGATAATGGTGAATTTAAAAAGGAATTTGATGCTTTAGATACTCACGGGCAGGGATTTATTGAAGGAAATGCATGGAATTATAGTCTCTATGTGCCACATCAGCCCGCCGAAATGATTGAGATGATGGGCGGAAAGCAGCAATTCTCCCAACATTTAGATTCTTTGTTTTCAATGGAATTACCCGATAAATATTTTGAAAACACAGAAGATATTTCGCGTGAAGGAATTATAGGAAATTATGTACATGGAAACGAGCCATCGCACCATGTTGCTTATTTATACAATTGGACCGATACTCCCTGGAAATCTCAGGATAAAATAAGAATGGTTCTCAAAGACCAATACCAAACCGGTGCAGATGGTTTAGGTGGAAATGATGATTTTGGCCAAATGAGCGCCTGGTATATTTTCAGTAGTTTTGGTTTTTATCCAGTGGCGCCCGGTTCTACAGAATATGCGTTAGGGAGTCCGGCTATTAATAAAGCAACAATAAATCTGGATAATGGGAATACTTTTACCGTTATTGCCAATAACCAGTCTGCAGAAAATGTATTTGTTTCAAAGGTAGAACTTAATGGAGAAGTCCTAAAAGAGCCTTTTATAGACCATACAGATATTATGGACGGAGGCGAATTAAAATTTTATATGAGTAGCGAGCCAAATAAAGAAATTTACAGAGAAAATAAGTAGAACATGAATCAAAAGAAATCTTATCGTACAGCTTTTATATTTGTTACTATCCTCTTTTTTCTATGGGGTTTTATTACCGTGCTGGTAGATTCACTTATACCAAGATTAAGAGAAGTTTTTACACTTTCTTATTTCCAGGCAGGGATGGTACAATTTGCATTCTTTGGGGCATATTTTTTACTTTCTATACCTGCAGGATATATTTTATCAAAAATAGGATATAAAAAGGGAATTATTTTAGGTTTGGTTACTATGGCTGTTGGCTGCTTACTTTTTTACCCTGCAGCTTCCTATCGTATCTTCGGAATTTTTATGTTTGGGTATTTTACCCTCGCAGCCGGGATTACCATATTGCAGGTAGCGGCAAATCCTTATGTTACTATTTTAGGTCCTGAAAAAACAGCTTCGAGCCGACTTAACCTATCACAGGCTTTTAATTCCCTGGGTACAGCAATTGCACCGGCTTTGGGAGCTTTATTCATTCTTCAGGATAAAGTGAAAACTACTGCTGAGATTGAAGCCCTGGATCCAGCTGCGCAAACCAGCTATTACATTTCTGAAGCCTCTGCCGTGCAAACACCTTTCCTTGGAATTGCCGCTTTTATAATAATAATTGCAATTGTTTTCTTTTTCGTAAATCTACCCAAAGTTGGAGATAAGGAAGCTTCTAATGATTACCGGGGAGTTTTAAAGAATCGAAACTTAATCCTGGGAGCTATTGGCCTTTTCTGTTATGTAGGAGCAGAAGTTGCATTGGGAAGTTATATGGTAAATTATTTTTTAAGTCTTGATTTGGCTGAAACTGTAAGAGAAACATCTTTTATGCGCACCATAGCAAGCTGGATTTTAAGCACTGGTATTTCAGCGTCAAGTGATATGGCAGTAGTTGGTGTTTTTGTGACATTCTACTGGACAGGAGCTATGATAGGAAGGTTTATTGGTTCTTATTTAACCACTATTTTTAACCCGGCGCGGGTTTTAAGTGTATTTGCAGTAGGAGCAATAAGTATGATACTTATATCTACCTTTTCGGTAGGACTTGTAGCTATGTGGACAATTATTGCCGTAGGCTTATTCAATTCTATTATGTTCCCAACAATTTTTAGTCTTGCTTTAGACGGCCTGGGAGATGATAAAGCCCAGGGATCTGGAGTACTTTGTACAATGATAGTTGGGGGCGCGATCATACCACCGGCTTATGGATTTTTAACCGACTCCTATAGCTTTAAAATTGCCTTAATTTTAGTGATGATCTGTTATGCTTATATATTTTATTATGCCTGGACTAACAAAAGGAGAGCAGTTATAATGAATAATTAAACTATTAAGCTGCCGATTTCAGAAAAAGCGAAAATCGGTTTTCTGGAAAGTCTTATAAAATGCTGATAGTTTTCGAAAATAGCGAGACGCAACGTTAAAAAGCTCCTCAATTGAGGAGCTTTTTTTATAGCTTAAATTCACCGGTAATTCAGGAAAACAAGAATAAATTGTTTGTCAATAAATGAAAATCAAACCCATAATTGTCTACCGCTCTAAATAATGAACATCAGGGAGTTCCTGTAGATTATGAGCTGCCTGTTCTGCGGTAATATCTCTTTGTGGACCGGCAAACATTTCGTAACCTACCATAAATTTCTTAACCGTAGCCGATCTTAATAGTGGAGGATAAAAACTCATATGAAAATGCCATTCCGGATACTCTTTACCATCAGTTGGAGCCTGATGAATTCCTGAAGAATAGGGGAAAGAAGTCTCAAAAAGGTTATCGTATTTTATAGTGAGTTTTTTAATAATTTCAGCAAAAGCTTTTTCTTCTTCAGCATTTAACTGCCCAATATGTTGATGTTGTTTTGTTGGAATAATCATCGCTTCGTACGGCCAAACAGCCCAGTATGGAATAAGCGCTACAAAATGTTCGTTTTTGGCTAAAATACGCTCATTTAATTCCAGTTCTTGCTTTAAATAATCGCCCAATAAACTGCTCTTATTTTTATTCCAGTAATCTTTAAAATGTTTCGATTTCTTTAAAATTTCTGTGGGAATATATCTTTGAGACCAAATTTGGCCGTGAGGATGCGGATTGCTGCAACCCATCATGGCGCCTTTATTTTCAAAGATTTGAACATAATTTATATTCTCTTTGCTACCCAGTTCTTCAAATTCTTTCTTCCATAGGCCCACCACTTTTGTGATATCTTCTACCTCCATTAAAGGGAGAGTGAGGGAGTGATCTGGAGAAAAACATACCACTTTGCAAATTCCGGTTTCACTTTCTGCTTTTAAAAGTCCGTTTTCAAAATCATCAGTGGGGCCGCTGGGGAGAAGGGCGGGAAAGTCATTTTCAAAAGAATGAACACCTTTATAATCGGGATTGGTTTCCCCACCCATTCTTGAATTTCCAGGACATAAATAGCAGGATGCATCGTAACTTTCCCGTTTTTCCTGGTTATTTTTTTCGGTTTTTCCCTGCCAGGGGCGCTTGGTTCGGTGGGGTGAAACCAAAATCCATTCCCCGGTTAAAATATTATATCTTCTATGCGGGTGCTTGTTTAGTTCTGTGTTCATTATTTGCTATTTTAAACTTTCGTAATTTGGGTCCCTTCATCAGGTACCACCGTTATTGGCGTTGGAGTAATATTAAATTTCTCCTGGTAAGCTTTTGTTACTTCGGTGATATATTCATCAATTTTATCACTTTCAATTAAATTTATGGTACACCCGCCAAAACCACCGCCCATCATTCGTGAGCCGTAAATAAAACTTTTATCTTCAGAAAAATCAACCAGGAAATCCAGCTCGGGGCAGCTTACTTCATATTGATGTTGCAAACCGCGGTGGGACGCATACATTAATTTCCCCAACTCTTTTAAGTTACCGCTACTTAAAGCTTTCTCGGTTTGCTTAACACGTGCATTTTCTTCCAGTACGTAACGGCAGCGTTTTAAACTTACAGGATCAATTTTTTCTTTAAATTCTTCCAGCATTTCAAAACTTACGTGCCTTAAAGCTTGTACTTCCTGATATTTTTGCTGAATAATTTGCACTGCATTTTCACATTGCTGCCGGCGGGAATTGTATTCGCTATCGGCCAGGTTATGGGAAACATTGGTATTTAAAAGTAGCAATTTACAATTCTGAATTTCTGCCGGAATAAATTCTGCTTCCAAAGATTCGCAATCCAGTTTTATAAAATGATTCTTTTTGCTCATTACTGAAGCAAATTGGTCCATAATTCCGCAGTTACTGCCCACAAAATTATTTTCTGCCCGTTGAGAAAGTTTTACAATTTCCATTTGCGGCAGGTTTAAACTGAATAATGAATTTAAACCGCCTGCAAAACCACATTCTAACGCTGCAGAAGAGCTAATCCCTGCACCAATGGGTAATTCGCTCTTTAAAATACAGTCAAAACCTTTAAGTGTTTTTCCCAGTTTCTGAATTTCATCAATCACACCAAGCAAATAATTCTCCCAGGAATTTTTACTTTTTAAAATTTTATCAAGGTTAAATTCTACATAGGTTTCAAAGGTTTCACTATAAATTCGGCATAAATTATCATTATTATTTTTCCTGAATTTAAAATAGATTTTCTTGTCTATGGCCGAGGGCATAACAAAGCCCTGGTTATAATCGGTATGTTCGCCAATTAAATTAATTCTCCCAGGGGAGGCGACTTTTACTTCGGTTTTAAAATTCCTAAAATCTTCTGGAATAGGGTGTTTATTCTCTACTGGTTTCAATTGCAATTGCTTTTTAGAATTCAAAGATAATAAATGTAAAATTTACGTTCATTTAAAATTGAATGAAATCTACAAGTCTTAAAAGCGGTTTTTATTTATCCAAATTCATTTTCTATCTTTCATTAATTAATTTCCCGGGTTTTTTAGAGGAATTTTTACATTCAATATTCTGTTTATGAGGTTTTTAGGTTTGGTGTTGGTTATTGCCGGCTTCTTGTTTTTTGGTTCCTGTACTAACGAACCAGAGCAGGATGAATTCCAGATTGGTTTTGTACAGGCAATGACTACCGATAATTGGCGGAAAGAAATGAACAGAGCGATGGAGGTAGAAGCTTCCATGCACCCCGGTTATAAACTTCAAATTAAAGACGCTCAAAACGATGTCTCAAGACAAATTAAGCAAATAGAAGAGTTTATTTCTAATGAAGTAGATGTTTTAATCGTCTCCCCCATTCAATCGGTTCCAATTACCCCGGTTATAGAAAAAGCCATGAATGCCGGGATTCCAACCATAGTGATAGACCGTAAAATTGAAGGAAGCAACTATACCGCATATGTGGGAGCAAATAATGTTGAAATAGGTAAAAATGCAGCAAATTATATTGTTTCCAATTCAAAGCCTAATCAAAAGTTAGAGCTGATTGAAATAACCGGACTTCAAACTTCTTCCCCGGCTTTTGAACGTAGCCAGGGATTTAATGAGGTCATAGCCCATCAGGAAAACGTGGATATTGTGGCGTCCATTGCAGGGGATTGGGAAAAAACTTCAGTAGGTGATAATTTGAAATCTATTTTAGATTCAGTGGGAAGTATAGATTATATTTTTGCGCATAACGACCGTATGGCAATGGGTGCCTGGGAAGTGGCACGTAGCAAAAATCTTGAAGATAGCATCCAAATAATTGGAGTAGACGGGCTTTTTGGCCCTAGCGGAGGAATACAACTCGTAAAAGAAGATGTGCTCGCAGCTACCGTGCTTTACCCCACTGGTGGTGCTGAAGCCATTAAGCTTGCTGTTAAACTACTTGAGGGAGACCAGATTGACAAAAATAATATTCTGGGTACTGTAATTATAGATAAGGTGAATGTGGAAATCATGCAGAATCAGTTCAATAAAATGAACCAGCAGCAAAATGATATCGAACAGCAACAAAGCATAATCAAAGAACAGGTAGCTACTTATAACTCACAGTCTAACCTTTTAAAAATTATGGTTGGCCTAATTGTTTTACTCTTATTGCTTGGGTTTTGGGCAGTTTATCTGGTATTTAAATTAAGGAAGCGAAAACGCAGGTTGGAACTAAACAATGAGAAAATAATTACCCAACGCAATCAAATTGAAAAATTTGCGGAGCAGTTAAAGGTCTCAAATGAAGTAAAGATCAATTTCTTTACGGCCCTTTCCCACGAATTTAAAACTCCGCTAACATTAATTACCAGCGCGATAGAAAGTATATCACAAAATCCTTATAAACAGCTTAAAGATTTTGCTTATGAAACTAACCTTATAAGCAAAAATTCGGGTAGGTTGCTGAGGCTTATCAATGAACTTCTTGATTTTAGAAAACTAGAAAGCGGGAGCTTTAGGCTTAAGCCACTAAAAACAAATTTATACGAGTTTATAAGTAATATATATGAAGATTTTGAAACAGAAGCGGTAAGAAAGTCTATTGATCTTCATCTGGAGACCGACAATAAGGATATCATGATTTATATGGATAGAGATATGATGGACAAGGTGTTTTTTAATATGCTTTCCAACGCTTTTAAATTCACTCCTAAAAATGGACAGATTAGTATTAAGATAGAAGAAACAGCCGAAGATAAAGTTGAGGTACGCTTTAAAGATTCTGGGATAGGAATTCCAAAGGAAGATTTTCAAAAAATATTTGATCCATTTAGACAGGCCGGTAATAATACCAAACCCAGTTCTGGTCTCGGCCTTTATATTACCCGCCAGTTTGTTGAATTACATAAAGGGAATATTTCTGTTTCATCGCATCAGGGTGCGGAATTTAAAATTGAATTATTAAAGGGAAAACGCCACCTTTCTGAATATGAATTTTCAGAAGATACTTCAGAAATTCGAAAAGAAGAGTCAGAAAAGGCATTAAAGAGTACTTTTATTCCGGAAGAGCTTTCGCAGTCTTTGAATGGAAATGCTGAAACTATTTTAATTATTGAAGATAATGAAGATCTATCTTATCTCTTGAAGAAAAGATTGCTGGGAGATTACCGCGTAGAACTTTCTGATGGAACAGACGCTATTGAAAAAGCATTTGAAATTATTCCCGATGTGATTATTTGTGATATCAACCTTCCGGAAAAAAGCGGTTTTGAGATCTGTCAGGAACTTAAGAGAGATTTGCGAACTTCCCACATTCCAACTTTGATTCTTACAGCATTAAGCGACGAAGAATCTCGTATAAAAGCCTTAAAAGCGGGAGCCGACTCTTATATCACCAAACCCTTTAATTTTGAAATTTTAAAGGAATCATTACGGGCAGCGTTATTTAACAGAGAAAAATTGCGGTATTATTATACCAACAAGATAGATCAGGTAAAAGACAATAAATTTGAAGATTCTGAACAAACTTTTCTTAAAGATCTGAATCAAATTGTTGAAAAGAATTTAAAGCACGCTAATTTTAATGTAGAAGATTTGGCCCAGCAAATGGGAATTTCCCGGGTGCAACTTTATCGAAAGGTAAAAGCGATAATGGGAATTAGCATAAGCGATTATATAAATTCACAAAGATTAAGTAAAGCTAAGAGTCTTCTACAGGAAACTAATTTAAATATCTCTGAAATTGCCTATGAAGTTGGTTATGCTTCTCCCGGCTATTTTTCTACCTCCTTTAAGAATAAATATGGAACTACTCCAAAAAAGTTTAGAAACTAACCTAAACAAGCTATATCGATTTCGATTAGCATTTTCGTTTTGGTATCAAAATTAAACTTTTTGTATCATATTTTAAACTATAACGGTTTCGTTAATTCTCATAAATTCCTGTAAGGTCCTGTATAGCAAGTGCTTTTCAATTTATTTCGATTTAATTAACATTTTTATAATCATTTTAAGGATTCCTAAAATACCAACAGGAGTTTTAAACATAGCTTAGTTTCACATTTAGAAATTACGATATGAGTAAGATTTTTGCCTGGTCAATTAGTGCTGCTTTAGCAGGTTTTCTTTTCGGATTTGACACTGTAGTTATTTCTGGAGCCGATAAACAGCTTCAGGAATTATGGGGAACCTCAGATGCCTTTCACGGCTCTGTAGTTATGGCGATGGCACTTTGGGGAACTGTAGTAGGTGCTATTTTTGGAGGAATCCCTACAAATAAGTTCGGAAGAAAAAATACCCTTATAATAATAGGAATACTTTATCTCCTTTCGGCCCTGGGTTCAGCCTTCGCTAATGATCCTATTACCTTTGCTATTTTCCGGTTTCTGGGAGGATTAGGTGTTGGTGCTTCAACAATTGCCGCACCTACTTATGTTTCCGAGATCGCACCACCTAAAGATCGAGGTAGGCTGGTATCTCTTTATCAGTTCAATATCGTTTTAGGGATTTTAATTGCTTACCTCTCTAATTATTTACTACGCGATACCGGGGCGCAACCCTGGCGATGGATGGTTGGTGTAGAAGCGATCCCAGCATTTATTTATATCCTTTTTGTGGTATTTATCCCCAGAAGTCCGCGTTGGCTTATCTCTAAATCCAGAAACGAAGAAGCAGCTAAAATACTTCAGGATATAAATCCGGAGGCCGACCTGGAAACACGAATGATAGAAATTAAAAAACAATCTGAAAGTCAGATTACCGGCGAGAATATTTTTATGAAAAAATATCGCTTTCCATTAATCCTTGCGTTCCTGGTTGCCTTTTTTAATCAGCTTTCTGGAATCAATGCTTTTCTCTATTACGCTCCGCGGATTTTTGAATCGGCCGGCTTAGAAGCCAACACAGCTTTGTTAAGTAGTATTGGAATAGGCGTGGTAAATCTACTTTTTACCCTGCTTGGAGTTTTCCTAATTGATAGAGTAGGAAGGAAAAAACTGATGTTTGTGGGCTCTATAGGTTACATCATCTCTTTATCCCTGGTGGCAGCTGCATTCTTTCTTAATTGGGGCGGACTTTGGGTTCCTATTTTTCTTTTCCTGTTTATTGCGGCTCACGCCATAGGCCAGGGAGCGGTAATTTGGGTATTTATTTCTGAAATATTCCCGAACCACTTAAGAGCCTCGGGACAGGCATTTGGTTCTTCTACACATTGGGTTCTAGCGGCAATTGTACCTTCATTAGTGCCTGTGCTTTTTGCTACGATTGGTCCCGGTTACGTTTTTGCCTTTTTCGCCTTTATGATGGTATTACAACTAGTTTTCGTGATTTTTATGATGCCCGAAACCAAAGGAAAAACTCTCGAGGAATTAGGTGAAGAATTATCCCCGAGTACTAACAATCAAGCTTTTCAACAATAAAATAATCTATTATGAAAAATAAATTTATATTTCTTTCTTCCTGTCTTTTAAGCGCGATGCTGATGTTTTCGTGTAAGGATAACAATAAGGAGACTAATGAGGAAACGCCGGAAGTTACCGCACAAAACGATACCGACTTTAGACCGGCTTTTCATTTTACTCCCAATGAAAACTGGATGAACGATCCTAACGGGATGTTCTTCCTTAATGGAACTTATCATTTATTCTTTCAGTATTATCCTGAAGGAAATACCTGGGGCCCTATGCACTGGGGTCACGCCACCAGTAAAGATATGATTAAATGGGAAGAACAACCCATAGCGCTGAAGCCCGATGAACAAGGCTATATTTTCTCAGGAAGTGCGGTTGTAGATACTGAAAACACTTCAGGTTTTGGCGATGGTGAAACGCCACCGGTAATTGCCATGTTTACTTATCACGATCCTAAAGGAGAAGAAGAAGGCCGGGAAGATTACCAAACCCAGGCCATTGCTTATAGCCTGGATGAAGGAAAAACTTTTACTAAATATGAAGGAAATCCAGTAATTGAAAATCCTGGGATTCGTGATTTTCGCGATCCAAAAATAACTCGCGATGAAGTACACGATCAATGGGTTATGGTGCTTTCTGCGGATGATATAACGATGTTTTATACTTCTCAAAATTTGAAGGATTGGGAATTAGCTTCTGAATTCGGCAAGGGTATAGGTGCCCATGGAGGAGTTTGGGAATGCCCCGATTTTATACAGATGAAAGTGGAGGGATCTGACGAGAAAAAGTGGGTTTTGATCCAAAGTTTAAATCCGGGTGGTTTCAATGGAGGCTCCGGGACGCAATATTTTGTGGGTGATTTTGATGGAAAGACCTTCACTTTAGATGAATCTATGCAGGATTTGGGTGAAGATCATCATTACTGGCTGGATTTTGGAAAAGATAATTATGCCGGGGTAACCTGGGCTAATATTCCTGAAGAAGATGGCCGGCATTTGTTTATTGGCTGGATGTCTAACTGGCAATATGCAAACGAAGTTCCCACCGAAACCTGGAGAAGCGCCATGACTATTGCCAGGGAACTTAAACTTACCAAAACAGGAGATACTTATCGTATAGTTTCCACTCCTGCAGCGGAATTTCAAAATTATACGGGTGAAAAATTCACTAAAAGTACTGTTTCAGTTGAAGGGGAAGCACAAATAGCAACTTCAGAAGAAATAGATATTTCAAATTCAGTGATCTCCTTTGAAATACAGGATTTAAAAGATCAGGAATATCATTTTAGTCTTTCCAGTGAGGGAGATGATGTTTTGAAATTTGGGTACAATCATAATACAGAAGAATTTTATTTAGATAGAAGCAATTCTGGTCTGACCGATTTCAATGAGAATTTTGGTGATAAAGTTTCAACAGCACCACGACTATCAAAAGATTCAAATTTAAAAGTAAAAGCGATAGTAGATAATATGTCTATAGAACTCTTTTTCGACGATGGTGAAACCGTGATGACTGAAATTTTCTTTCCAAAGCAGCCTATTAGAAATTTTAGTGCTGAAGGAAATGAATTCAATTTAAAGAATCTAAAAATTAATCAAGTAAACCTCAACTAACCCATAACCTATGAATTCCAAATTATTAATACTGTTTCTTTTACCCCTTTCTATGTGGGCACAGGGAATAGACGTATCTGGAAATGTGATTTCTGAAGATGATCAAATGCCATTACCTGGAGTTTCTATTCAAGTGGAAGGGACAAATGAAGGTGTGATTACAGATTTTGATGGAAACTATATAATTGAAAACATTGATCCCCAGGCTACTTTAGTCTATAGTTATTTAGGTTTTCAAACTAAAAGAGTAGCGGTAAATAATCAAACAAATATTGATGTGTCGCTAATTGTTGATGATCAGCAACTAGATGATGTGGTGGTAACGGGATACACCTCTCAAAGGAGAACAGACATTACAGGAGCAGTATCTGTAGTAGACATGGATGAATTAAATAAGCAGCCCGAACCAAATCCTATTAGAGGATTACAGGGGAGGCTTCCTGGAGTTCAAATAACTTCAGATGGTTCTCCCAGTGGTGCAAATACTCAGGTAGTTATACGTGGAGTTGGTACTCTTAACAATACAGATCCTTTATATGTGATTGATGGAGTTCCTACAAAAGCCGGCATGCATGAATTGAATCCGAACGACATTGAATCTATACAGGTATTAAAAGATGCTTCTTCTGCAAGTATTTACGGTTCCAGGGCTTCCAACGGGGTGATTATTGTAACTACCAAAAAAGGTAAAGAGGGAAGAATGCAGGTTAACCTTAATACCTATGTTTCAGCGTCGAATTATGCTAACAGGCAGGATGTACTTAATGCAGAGCAATATGGTCGTGTTCTATGGCAGGCACAGGTTAATGACGGTATTGATCCTAATTCTAATAACCTGAGATACCAATTTGATTGGAATAATGATGAAAATGGACGGGCTGTTCTAAACAGTATTATTATACCGGAATATCTGGATGAGGAACAAACATTACTATCAGCGGATACGGATTGGTTTGACGAAATTTCTCAAACAGGCTTCGCACAATCTTATGATTTATCTGTCTCGAATGGAACAGAAAAAGGGAACTATCTTTTTTCCCTTGGATATTATGATAACCAGGGAATTGTAAAAACTACTGAATTTAACAGGATTTCCGCGAGAATGAATAGTAGCTATAAATTATTTAATGATCGACTGGAAATAGGAGAAAACTTCACCTTTAATAAAACCAATGAGATCGAAAATCCAGGAGTTTTGGACCTGGCCTTAAAAGCATCTCCTATTATTCCGGTTAGAACCGCAGATGGAGAAGGATGGGGAGGACCGGTTGGCGGAATGAACGATAGGCAGAATCCTGTACGTTTATTGGAATACAATAAGGATAACGGTTATGAATATCACCGAATTTTCGGGAATGCCTACGCCGATCTTGAAATTATTGAAAACTTGCATTTAAGAACAAACCTGGGAATTGATTACAGCAACTTTTATCGTCGTTCACTTCAAAGAAGTTATAAATCGGGATACCTGCAAAACAATGAAACCGCAGTGAATATCGAAGATTGGAAAAGCTTAAAATGGACCTGGACTAACACGGCTACTTACGAGTTAGATATGGAGAAGCACAACTTGAATTTGCTCGCCGGAACGGAGATGTTTAGAGACGATTATAAAAATATTAATTTAAGAAGGGAAGGTTTTATTCTTGAAACTTCTGAATATATGTATCCAGATGCGGGAAGCGGAGAAGCCTATAATGGCGGTTCTGCCACTTCATACAGTTTACTTTCTTTCTTCGGAAAGATAGATTATACTTTCGATAAAAAATATCTGCTTTCGGGTACCATACGTCGCGATGGCTCATCAAGATTTGGGGAAAATAATCGTTTTGGAACTTTCCCCGCTTTTTCTGCCGGTTGGCGTATTAGCGAGGAAGATTTTATTCAGGATAACTACTCATTCTTATCAGATTTAAAACTTCGTCTTGGATGGGGTCAAACAGGGAATCAGGAAATAGATAACAACGCTATTTATTCCTTATATGTTTCAGATTATGCCGGAGGTGATCCAACCTGGGGAACTTCTTATGGAACTGCTTACGATCTCTCTGGCGCCGGTTCTGGTTTATTGCCTTCAGGTTTCAGAGGAATTCAGTTAGGGAATGACAATTTGAAATGGGAAACTACTACCCAAACCAATGTTGGGCTTGATTTCGGATTCTTCGGGTATAAATTATTTGGAAACATTGATTACTACTTCAAAGAAACCGAAGATATCCTGGTATTACCTCCATATCTTGGAACAATAGGTGAAGGAGGAAATAGATGGGTGAACGGGGCTTCTATGGAGAATGAAGGCTGGGAATTTGCACTAACTTATCGTGATAAAACCGAGGGAGATTTCAGCTATGAGATTTCTGCTAACATTGCTACCAATAGAAATGAAATAACTTACCTGCCAGAGGAAGTACAGAACAATTATGGCGGAGATGGTGGTGAAGATAATATTCTGGGCAGACCTATTAACTCAATGTATGGTTATGTTACTGACGGTTTGTTCACTTCTGAGGAAGAAGTAATGAACTCTGCGGAACAGACAGGGAAAGGTCTTGGCCGTATCCGTTACAGAGATTTGGATGGCGATGGTGTTATTACCGATGATGACCGTACCTGGATAGGAATACCACATCCAGACTTTAGTTATGGATTTAATATTACACTTGGATACAAAAATTTCGACTTTACATCTTTCTGGCAAGGGGTTGGAAATGTAGATGTGATCAATGACCGCAAATTTCAAACAGATTTTTGGAGTGTGGATGACGTAGGATCGAATAAAGGAACCCGGCTTCTTAACGCATGGTCTCCAGAAAACGTGAACTCTTCTGTGCCAGCTCTAACAACTATCGATGATAACGCCGAATCAAGATTTTCAACTTATTATGTTGAGAATGGAAGATATCTGAAATTGAGAAATCTACAAGTTGGATATAGTCTTTCGGAAGAACTTCTGGAAAGAATGAATTTCACCAATGCAAGATTATACGTGAGTGGCCAGAATTTACTAATGATAACTTCTTCAGATTTTACCGGAGTTGATCCTGAAAATGCAGGATGGGGTTATCCTCAACCACTTACACTAACTCTTGGCTTAAACCTATCACTTTAATAACATCAAACTCTTTATTATGAAGAATATAAAATATTTACTAGGCATAGTTCTTCTAACTATTTCTACTGCCTGTTCAGATTTTCTAGAGGAAGAACCTTATGGAGTATTATCTGAAGAACAATTAACAACTCCAGAAAATGTAGATGGTTTTGTTACGTCTGCTTATGCTGCATTGGGTAATGATCATTATGATATTCCCTTTAGTCTTTGGCCTTATGGAAATGTGCGCTCTGATGATGCTTACAAGGGAGGAAGTGGTACAAATGATATCCAGGTTTTTCATTTCTTTGAAGTATCAGAGAACATAAGAACAGATTTTGGTGAACTGGATGCTTTCTGGTATAATAGTTTTATTGCTATTTCCAGGGTAAATAAAGCTTTGGCTGCATTAAATCAAATCGACGAGGTAGAATTTCCTGAGAAGTCCACAAGAATCGCAGAAATGAAGTTTTTAAGAGGACATTTCTATTTTATGCTGAAAATAATGTATAAATATGTTCCATACGTGACAGAAGATATCCCAGTGGAAGAATATGGAACAATCTCAAACCGGGCTCTTAGTAATGACGACTTATGGAGTGCCATTGCAGCTGATTTTGAGGCCGCAGCACAGGTTCTTCCTTCTTCTCAGCCACAAGTTGGGCGTGCAGATAAAACAGCCGCATATGCATACTTGGCAAAAACACGACTTTATCAGGCTTATGAGCAGGATGAAAACCATAATGTAGTAAATATTAACCAGGAAAGATTGCAGCAGATTTTAGATGCAACAGAGCAGGTAATAGGAATGCACCAACTTGAAGAAGATTTTGCCTATAATTTTCTTCCTGGTAGTTTTGAAAATGGGCAGGAAGCAGTTTTCTCTATTCAATTCTCCAACAACGATGGTACCCTACATGGAAGACTAAATTATTCTGATGTGCTTGCTACTCCACAGGGAATTGGATGTTGCGATTTCCATAAACCAAGCCAGAACCTTGTAAATGCTTATAAGGTGAATGGGCAGGGATTACCTCTATTTTCAAATTATAACGAATCTAACCTTGACTTCAACAGTCTGGAGAATTACAGGGTTGACCCTCGATTATTTCATACTGTAGCAATACCTGGTCTACCCTGGAAATACGATCAGGAAAATATTTATCAGGAAAACTGGGTTAGGTCTCCTAGTACGTATGGCTATACAGCCTCATTAAAAGAGAATGTAACTGAAGATTCGGAATACCTTGTGAATATTGATCCTTTTTATGGAAATTCTAAAAATAGAATTGAGATTCGATATGCTGATGTATTGTTGATGAGGGCGGAAGCTTTAATTGAACTTGGAAGACAAAATGAAGCTCTTCCTCTGATTAATGAAGTTCGGGAAAGAGCTAATCAAAGTACTAGCTTAATATCTTCATATGCTACTAATACTGGAATAAGTCCTTATTTAGACGGAGAAAACATCAACTGGAGTCAGGATGTAGCCCGGGAAGCATTACGTTGGGAACGCAGGTTAGAACTTGCCATGGAAGGAAACCGTTTCTTTGATCTTGTAAGATGGGGAATTGCAGGTGAAACTTTAAATAAATATTATAGTGAAGAAGCAGAAGAGGCTACGTACTACGAGGGCGCTTCTTTTGATGAAGGTCGGGAAGAATATTTACCCATCCCACAGGCCCAAATAAACTTTAGTCAGGACGTATATGTGCAAAACACAGGCTACTAAAACATTATAATTATGATGCACTTTAATAAAATAAAAGCTGCATCAGCGATTATAATTTATTCAGTAGAAAACCGGCGAGTAAAACTGGTGGGGCATACTGCAGTTGTTAGGAGGGATAATCTTTTCTATGTAGTTTGTATGCCAATAATATGGGTGGGTTACCGGTGACAAAGAATTAAGTCTGGACCTTATAGTCCTTTTCAGAAAATAATAAGTTTAATAAGATGGTAAATAGAAAAGCGGTTTGCTTCGGCGAAATATTATACGATGTTTTCCCAGACCGGGAGAGAATTGGCGGTGCACCGCTTAATGTGGCTTCAAGGTTATCGGGATTAGGAATTTCAACAGAAATGATTAGTAAAGTGGGAGACGATGAAAAAGGCGAAAAGCTAATCTCTTACCTGGAATCAAAGAATATTAAAACTGAAAATATCTCCAAAGACCCTAATTTCCCTACCGGTGTTGTAAACGTAAAACTTTCAGAAAGCGGTTCGGCTACTTACGAGATTGCACATCCTGTGGCCTGGGATAAAATTGAAATTTCAAAAGCGATAAAAAATTCAGTGAAAAATGCTGATGCTTTTATCTTCGGAAGTTTAATTTGCCGCGATGAGGTTAGTCGTAAAACGCTTTTTGAACTTCTGCCGGAAGCAAAGTACAGAATATTTGATATTAATCTGCGTCCGCCGTATTATGAAAAAGAGGTTTTGGAAAAACTAATGGAGCAGGCAGATTTTATAAAGTTTAATGACGACGAATTATTTGAAATTGCTGAAATGATTGGGTCTAAGCACAATTCGTTAGAACAAAACCTGCATTTTATTTCTGAAAAAACCAATACCAAAACTATTTGTGTAACTAAAGGTAGACACGGTGCAGTTTTGCTAAAGGATGGGGTGCGCTATTATAATAGTGGTTTTAAGGTTAAGGTAAAAGACACGGTAGGCGCGGGAGATTCATTTCTTGCCAGTTTAATCGCCGGATTATTAAAAGAAGAAGAATCGCAAAACACCCTGGATTTTGCCTGTGCAGTAGGTGCTCTGGTAGCTGGGAAGGAAGGTGCGAATCCCGAAATTTCCGGGGATATTATTAAAAAATTTATGTTTCCTTAAAAACAGTCGTATTTGATTTTTAATCAAAGATATGACCCAAAAATTAATTTCGAAATTCTTAACGGTTCCTGCCTTTTAAAAAAAATACTATCTTGAGTTTCTTTTTAAAAGAATATGCAGCAATTTGCCGATATTTTTATGCCCCTCTCTATCGCTCTAATTATGTTTGGGATAGGCCTGGAATTATGTTTAAAAGATTTTAGAAGGGTTTTTGCTCATCCCAGAGCTATTATTACCGGTCTTGTTTCCCAAATATTTTTATTGCCGCTTATTGCTTTTCTATTAATTTTTTTCTGGCCCATAGATCCTATATATAAAATTGGAATTATGTTGCTTGCCGGCTGTCCCGGGGGTACCGCTTCAAATCTCGTGACAAAAATGCTGAAAGGAAGAGTGGCACTTTCGGTTTCACTTACGGCTTTTAATAGTTTGATTATATTGTTTAGTATTCCGCTGGTAATTGAGTTGAGTTATGCGGTGTTTGGAAATAATGGAGCTAAAGTCCAACTGAGTTTTGGGCAAACCATGGGAGACGTTCTCTTAACTGTAGTTTTACCTGTAATGAGCGGGATTCTAATAAACGAATTATACGGGCATAAGTTCGGAGAAAGTTTTCATAAGGCTTTACGCTATATTTTACCGGGGATAATGCTACTCGCTTTTATTGTAGTTATTTTCTTTGACGAAAATCAAAAAGGGGTGGAATATCTAAAACATTTAAACCTTCTAATTCCCCTAATTATTTTGAATTTCGCTACAATTATAGCCGGTTATTTCGCAGCCAGGCGTATGAAATTAAAACATAGCGCTGCTTACACAATTGCGGTAGAAATGGGCTTGCAAAATAGTGTGTTGGCGCTATTTATAGCCAATCAGTTATTAAAGGATCAGGATATTAGCCTGGTGGCTATTTTATATGGTAGTTTTTCGCTAATTATAACTTTCCTGGGAGGATGGATTCTTAAACATTACTTTGGAAAAGAGAACATTGAGAAAATTTAAATAAAAATGCCGGCCACATAAAGCTCAAACAGACCCTACTCAGTTTTATGCTTTTGCAGCCGACATGTTTTAATTGCCAAATTAAAATAAGTTCAAATACAGATCTATTTGTACTTATGTGTCCCGAATTTAGAGCTTTTGTTACTTAGTATTTTACGGATTTCCGTAATTACAAGTTAACCTTCTGAGAGTGAGAAGTATAAAAATTTATTTTTTCTGAAGTAAATATTTCGATTTCATTTAATTCCCTTAAGCTGAATGAAAATTAAAATGAAATTTGAAGGAATTTTATACGGAATATGGTTTTTTATTTCTTCGGTTTCTCTTACTTCTTAAGCAAGTTTTAAATACTCCGCGGTGCGCTATTTTTAATTGAAAGATCTTTCCTGTCTTTAAATTTAACTGCGTTTTCAGAATATTTCAGCAGAAAAAACTTAAGTTGTATCTATGGTAATACCATACTAACTAAACTGAAAATTTACTCATGGATAAGCTTTTTGATGAAGATAATATTAAACTCAATTTGCCGGTAAAAATTAGCTACCGGGTTTTAGAAGATGTACTTCAGGAAAAATTAGTGGGAGAGCAAATAGGAATGGAAGATTCTAAAGGCACGGTAAAAAATTATGCCGAGGTATTGGGCGCCAATCTAGGTAAAAGTCAGGAGCCCAATTTTGATCTTACCCTCACTTTAAGACTGAAAACACTCACCACACTTTTTAAAAATAAGGTGGTTACTTTGTTAGTCCATTTAAGACTGGGATTTGATGAAGTAGAGCAGGTGGTAGATGTAGAAGAGTACGAACTGGAAGGCCAAAGTAAAAGTTGGCTTATGGATAATTCTCTTGAAACCCTGGCCAATACTTTAATTTATAAAAAGATTAAAAATAAAATGAAACTGGATCTCAAACCACATATTAATGAACATCTTGGAAAAGCAAATAGAAAGCTGGGAGACGAAATGGAAGCTGCCCCGGGAGTATTCCTGTCAGGAAATGTAAACACGTTAAAAGTTGCCGAAATAATTCCCGGAGATAGCTTGTTGTTAATCCTTTTGGAAATTAGTGCCTATGGTTTTGTAAACGTAAAAGAGATTAAGCTTTAGGTTCAAAAACTTCAAGAATTTCTTCTAGCGCCATAGATCTGGATCCTTTTATTAAGATGCTGCAATTCTTTAATTCGGCCAGTTGTAGGTGCTTTTTAATATTTTCGGTATTCTCAAATTTTATAATGTTTGGCCTATTGGTAGTCGTTTTTTTGAACTGTTTACCTACAAGGTAAATTTCAGAAATATCAGCATTTTCAAGATAATTTACCACAACCTGGTGTTCGGTTTCTGAAGCCGCACCAAGTTCTCCCATATCACCCAAAACCACAATTTTAGTAGTATTGGTTTTTGAATGATTAAAGTGCTGTAATGCTGCCATCATACTGGTAGGATTAGCATTGTAAGCATCTAAATAGATCTTATTTGAATTTCGTTCTATTAATTGCGAACGGTTGTTGGAAGGAACATAACTTTCTATTGCCTCTTTTATCTCGTTAAAGGGAACTTTAAAATATAGACCAACACAGAGCGCAGCCGCCATATTCTTTGCATTGTAACTTCCGCTTAATTGACTTTTAAACTTAGTATCGTTAAAGATTAACTCAGCAGAATCAGAGGAATCGGGATAATCTACCTTTACCTGGGCTTTTCTATTATTTCCGAAGCTAAAAGTATGTTTATAATTTATTTCTAACCTTTGCACTTCATCGTCAAGGTTTAAAAATATCAATTTCTTGTTATCTTTTAGGTGTCTGTATAATTCGGTTTTTGCCTGTATCACACCAGCTAAGCTTCCAAAACCTTCAAGATGTGCTTTTCCAAAGTTGGTGATAAGTCCATAATCTGGCATCGCAATATTAGAGAGAAATTCTATTTCGCCGGGATGGTTAGCTCCCATTTCTATTAATCCAATCTCCGTTTCTTCATCCATTGCCAGTAGGCTAAGTGGCACTCCAATATGATTATTTAAATTCCCCTGGGTTGCGGTAACAGCATATTTTTTTGAAAGTACATTGTATAGAAGTTCCTTGGTGGTAGTTTTTCCGTTACTTCCTGTAATACCTATAATTGGAATACTTAAAAATTTTCGGTGAAATTTAGCGAGGTTTTGAAGCGCCTCCAGGGTGTTTTTTACAACTATGTACTCTTTATCATTTAGCGCGGCTTCCTTATTATCTACAATGGCGCAAATAGCTCCTTTAGCAATTGCCTGTGCTGCAAATTCGTTGCCGTTAAAATTTGCTCCTTTTAAAGCGAAGAAAATGCTTCCGGGTTCAATATTTCGGGTATCGGTAGAAATTCCTGTGCTTACCAGGAATCTTTGATGAATTAATGCTGTTTTCATATTTAGCGTTTTCTAAGTCTGAAATTAAGTTATTTCAGGGCTTCAAAATTAAAGCTATAAAAAAAGCCCTAAACAAATAGGGCTTTTATCATAATTTTTAGAAGATTAGAATTTCTAATTTCTTGCTTTTTTATTGTCATCCAAAGATTTTGAACCAACTCTGGACATTGCATTTCTAAATCCAATATAGTCGGTCGCCATATCTTGTGGGAAATATCTACGTTGTGCTGGGTCTAGCCAGTAAGCACGATCTCTCCATGAACCCCCTTTGTAAACTCTAACTTCGTCACTAATAAGAGTAGTCCTGTCTGCAGTGTCATATCCACGTCTTGTTCCCGTAGTATCTGTAGTATTTGCTACATTATAAGTTGGGGAGTTATACATACGTTCAGATTCTTCGTCTGCTTGCTGAAATGACTGATAATAACGGCTAGAGCTTTTATCACCATCTCTAAAATTACGCTGATCACTATCGGTATAGTTGGTGCGCATATAAGTATCTTCTTCGGTAACTGGTATTTGAGCAATGTCTCCCGGGTAAGATCTGGCAACCAGTCTACCGGTAGCGAGAGTATCAAATTCAATTTCTTCTACACCAACTACTTTTACAGAACCGTCTTCGTTAATAGCGTGTTTTGTATAAACATTCCCTCTATAGTAGTTGAAATCGTTAAATTCATCATCAACTATTGGTCGGTATACATCGGCAACCCATTCGGCTACGTTACCGGCCATATCATAAAGACCAAAATCGTTAGGTTCGTAAGATTTTACTTCAGCAGTAATATCGGCGCCATCATCGCTCCAACCTGCAATTCCTCCATAATCTCCGGCACCTTGCTTAAAGTTAGCTAATTGGTCTCCCTGTCTTTTTACATCACCAGAACGGGTATATTGACCATCCCACGGATATTTTTTTCTTCCTCTGTAAACATTATAATCTCTAATTCCTACTAAAGCAGAGGCGGCATATTCCCACTCAACTTCAGTTGGCAAACGATACTCGGGAAGTAAAATTCCGTCTTTACGCTGTACATAAGTTTGCCCACCAAGAGCATTTCCTTCTGTATCAGTATTTTGATTATCTATCATGTCCTGAGATGCATCTCCTCCCTGGCTTATTTCGGTATTTCCGCCGTATGCCTGGCTTGGTGCGTTTAAGTAGGTTTCGGTATTAAAAGTGGTTCCGGCTTGAACATCGGTATAACGGGCTCCTTCTTTAGTGTAACCGGCTTCTTCCAGTAATAATTCGTTTACCCTATCGGTTCTCCATTTACTAAATTCAACAGCTTGTACCCAACTTACTCCAACTACAGGATAATTTCCATAAGCAGGATGACGTAAATAGTTGTTTACCATTGTTTCGTTAAATCCTAATCTATTTCTCCAAACAAGGGTATCTGGTACTGCACCATTATAAATATTTCTGAAATTTTCCTGGGTAGGAGGGAAAACTTTTTTCAGCCAGTCCAGGTATTCCATATACATCATATTGGTAACCTCTGTCTCGTCCATATAAAAGGACTGCACGTGTTGCTGGGTAGGAGTATTGTTCCAATCGTGCATAACATCGTCCTGCACCTGCCCCATAGTAAAGGTTCCTCCTTCAACAAAAACCAGCCCCGGGCCGGCTTCCTGTTCCTTATAATCTGTGTTATATTGAAATCCGCCTTCATCTGAATTAATGTCCCATCCAGTAGCTCTGGAGTTGTCTTCATAGTCCCGGGAATTATTACAGCTTAGTAAACCAACGCCAAGAACGAGGGTTAAAAAGGCTCTAAAAGCAATATTGATTCTCATATTCATCATCTCTTTTGGTAGAAATATTAGGCTTTGCAATATAGTAATTAACGCTAAAAGTACAAGTTTATTTTATGTTCTCTCAAAGGCTTTGGTTTTCTTTAAAACCCTGATGTCCTTAGCACTTAGGCTAGACAAAGCTCTTTTTGATTTCCTGTGTACCGTTAATTTTTGCTCCCGGTAAAGCAGGAAGCAGCAAAATTAATTGTTTTTTATTTAACTGAAGGTTACTGTACTTAAAAAAGTAGCTAAAATTCAAAACGTACAATATTTTACCTATTTTAAAGTTGTGATAGACCTACTCTATTTACTTTTATAAGTTTTATTATTCCAGATAAACTTCTGGCCTTGTTTTAATCTGCCTTTAGAATTATTTAAACTTAAGGTCTTTTCTTAACAAGATTATTAGTATATATTTGTTAATCATTAATTAATATGATGAAAAAAATTACAATCTTATTGCTCGGGTTAATTTTAAGCTCTCAATTTAAAATGACAGCCCAGGAAGAAAGGGATAGAGTTATAACAACCGCAGTCCCTTTTTTACTAGTAGCTGCTGATGCACGGGCGGCTGGAATGGGAGACCAGGGAGTAGCAACATCGGCTGATGTTTTTTCCCAGCAATGGAACCCGGCGAAATATGCTTTCGCTACCAGTGAACACGGGATAGGGGTTTCTTATACACCATACTTAAGTGATATTGTTAGTGATATCTTTCTTGGGAATATTAGTTATTACCATAGAATTAATGAAAGGAGTGCCGTTGCTTCAAGTTTAAGATATTTTAGCCTGGGTAGTATAGAACGTAGGGCAAGTTTTGAACAGGCTCCTTTAGTAGTTAATCCAAATGAACTTACCTTTGATGTTTCTTATTCTTTGCGCCTAAGTGATAATATTTCTATGGCAGTAGCCGGGCGTTACTTGCATTCAGATCTTGGCTTGCAGGACGAAGAAGATTTAGGTGCGGCTAATAGCTTTGGGGTAGATGTGGCAGCATATTACCAGAGTAATCAAATGGTTTTTTCAAGTTTTAACGGAGTTTGGAAAGCTGGGGCAAATATTTCTAATATTGGCCCTAAGATGAAATATGAAGATGCAGGGCAGGAAAATTTTATCCCAACAAATTTTAAAGTAGGAACCGGTTTCGACTTTATTTTTGATATAGAAAATCGTTTAGGTGCTTATATTGAATTCAATAAACTTTTAGTGCCCACGCCAAGAGATTTTAATGATGATGGAGAAATTGATGCTGAAGATGATGCCGATTATAATGATATAGGTGCTATAGAAGGAATTTTTACTTCCTGGGGCGATGCGCCGGGTGGTTTTGGAGAGGAGCTTCGTGAAGTAACCTGGGCGCTTGGCGCCGAATATATGTATCGCGAGGCTTTTGCATTTAGAGCGGGGTATTTTAGTGAAAGTCTTACCAAAGGTTCCAGGAGATTTGCTTCTTTTGGCGCAGGTTTTAAATATGAGCAGGTAAACATAGATATTTCTTATTTATTCTCTACCTCGCCGGTACCAAGTCCGTTGGAGGGAACCCTTCGTTTTGGGTTAACTTTTAATTTTGGAGACCAATTCCCTGTCTATTAAATTATATTTCAGTTAATTTAATATTTGCAGCTTAGCAGGTTTCTATTATCTTTCCCTTCCAATAATTTTTATATGAAGCCATTAAAAGTTACCTCAAACTTTGAGGTCTATAATTCTGTTGAAGAACTTCCGCAGGTTATTCAGAGTTTGATGAAAACAGCCGTAGATGCCCGGGATAAAGCCTATGCGCCTTATTCGCAATTTAAGGTAGGCGCTGCTATAGCATTAAATAATAATGAAGTTGTTACCGGAAGCAATCAGGAAAATGCTTCTTATCCTTCAGGTTTATGTGCCGAACGTACCGCAATTTACTACGCAGGTGCCGCTTTTCCCGAAGCTCAAATTCAAAACATTGCCATTTCAGCTAAATCTATGAAGCACTTGGTAGAAGCTCCCGTTCCGCCTTGCGGGGCTTGCAGGCAGGCGCTGGTAGAATATGAAGTTAAACAGGAAACCGATATTGCGGTCTATTTTATGGGTGAGACCGGTAAGGTGATGAAAGCAAATTCTATAAAAGATTTACTACCTTTAATCTTTGAGAATTCGGTCTTATAACGTTTTCGTTATTTTTGCTTAAAAACTGTTTTCCATTCTTATTGAAAATAGTATTTTTGTTATCCGCTTGACAAACCCATCTGTCTGGCCTAAAATTAATAAGTTAAATGAAGAAAGTAACAAAAGCCACGTATTTAAAGTGGTACGAGGATATGCTGTTTTGGCGTAAATTTGAAGATAAACTTGCGCAAGTTTACATTCAGCAGAAAGTAAGAGGTTTTTTGCATTTGTATAATGGGCAGGAAGCTATCCTGGCTGGTGCCCTTCATGTGATGGACCTGGAAAAGGATAAAATGATTACCGCTTATCGTAACCACGTGCAGCCAATTGGTTTGGGAGTAGATCCTAAACGAGTAATGGCAGAACTTTACGGAAAAGCTACAGGAACTTCTCAAGGTCTTGGTGGTTCTATGCATATTTTCTCTAAAGAACATAACTTTTATGGAGGTCACGGTATTGTTGGAGGTCAAATTCCACTTGGTGCCGGTCTTGCATTTGCAGATAAATACTTTAAGCGTGATGCAGTAACTCTTACCTTTTTAGGAGATGGTGCTGCAAGACAGGGGTCTCTTCATGAAACTTTAAATATGGCCGTAAAATGGAATTTACCGGTTGTATTTTGTGTAGAGAATAACGGGTATGCAATGGGAACTTCTGTAGCCAGAACTTCTAAAGGAACAGATATCTGGAAACTTGGTAATGGTTACGAAATGCCTTGTGGGCCTGTAGATGCTATGGATCCTGTTAAGGTTGCTGAAGCTTTAGACGAAGCCATAAAAAGAGCCAGAAAAGGGGACGGACCAACATTTTTAGAAATGAAAACCTACCGTTACCGTGGTCACTCTATGAGTGATGCTCAAAAATATAGAACAAAAGAGGAAGTTGCAGAATATCAGGAATTAGATCCAATCACTACGGTGTTGAATATAATTAAGGATAAAAAGTATGCTTCTGAAGATGAAATAAAGAAAATCAACAAACGCGTTAAAGATAAAGTATCTGAATGTGAGAAATTTGCTGAAGAGTCAGATTTCCCAGAAAAGAACGTGATGTATGATGTTGTTTACGAACAGAAAGATTATCCGTTTTTAGCACATAAACCTCAGTAAATTATGGCAGAAGTAATTAATATGCCGCGTTTGAGCGATACCATGGAAGAAGGTGTTGTTGCGAAGTGGCTAAAGCAAAAAGGTGATAAAGTTGAAGAAGGAGATATCCTTGCAGAGATAGAAACCGATAAAGCTACCATGGAGTTTGAATCTTTTTACGAAGGGACCCTGCTTCATATTGGTATCGAAGAAGGCGAAACTGCTCCTGTAGATACTTTGCTTGCTATTATTGGTGAGGAAGGCGAAGATATTTCTGATTTACTGAAAGGTGACGGAGATTCTAAAAAGGACGAGAAAAAAGATAAAGAAGAAGATAAGTCAGATTCTGATGAAGAGGAAGACGAGGGCGAAGACGAAGCTGAAAGTGATGGCGATAGCGACGATGGGGGAATCCCTGAAGGCGTAGAAATTATTACTATGCCTCGTTTGAGCGATACCATGGAAGAAGGTACTGTTGCTTCCTGGTTGAAAAAAGAAGGCGATAAAGTAGAAGAAGGAGATATTCTTGCCGAAATCGAAACCGATAAGGCTACCATGGAATTCGAATCTTTTTACGAAGGGACTTTGCTTAAAATAGGTCTTGAAGAAGGCGAAACAGCAAAAGTAGACAGTCTTCTTGCTATTATAGGACCAGAAGGAACAGATGTTTCTAATGTTTCAGTAGACGGAAAGTCTAAAAAGAAATCTTCAGAAAAATCAGAGAAGAAAGAAGATAAATCTGAAGAAAAAGAAGAAAGCAAATCTTCAGAAAAGAAAACTTCAGATTCTACAAAAGATGGTGGAAGAATTTTCGCTTCCCCGCTTGCCAAAAAAATGGCAGAAGATAAAGGTATAGATCTTTCAGATGTTAAAGGAAGCGGCGGCAATGGCCGTATCGTGAAAAAAGACATTGAAGATTATAAACCTTCAGAAAAACCTGCTGCTGCAAAAGAAGAAAGTAAAGGAGACGCAGCTGCTGCCCCACAACCTTATGTGCCAGCAGGAGAAGAAAGCTTTGAAGAGATTAAAAACTCTCAAATGCGTAAAACCATAGCGAAGAGACTTGGAGAATCTAAGTTTAACGCACCGCATTACTACCTAACCATAGAGGTAGATATGAGTAATGCAATGGCTTCACGTAAGCAGATTAATGAAATGCCAGATGTTAAAGTATCTTTTAACGATATGGTAATTAAGGCAAGTGCAATGGCGCTTCGTAAGCACCCACAGGTAAATAGCCAGTGGACAGGTGAATCTATGAAAATCGCTAAGCACATTCATATGGGTGTTGCAGTGGCCGTAGAAGAAGGTCTTGTTGTTCCTGTTCTTAAATTTGCCGATCAAATGTCTATGACCCAAATTGGGAATAATGTAAAAGACGTTGCCGGTAAAGCGAGAAACAAGAAATTACAGCCAAAAGATATGGAAGGTAGTACCTTTACCGTGTCTAACCTGGGAATGTTTGGGATAGTTGAATTCACCAGTATTATTAACCAGCCAAACTCGGCAATTCTTTCGGTAGGAACTATTGTTGAAAAACCGGTGGTTAAAAATGGTGAAATTGTAGTAGGAAATACTATGAAACTAACCCTTGCCTGCGATCATAGAACAGTAGACGGTGCAACCGGTGCTGCTTTCTTAAAAACGCTTAAAACTTATATGGAAAACCCGGTAACTATGTTAGCATAATCCCGGTTTTTAAAAATAACTAATTATTAAAATCCCGCAGCTTTGCGGGATTTTTTTATCTTTAACGGTATGAGAAAAATTACACTTAGTTTCACTTTGTTAGCCGCAATTCTGCTAATTTCTTCCTGCGGAAATTCACAATCTGCTACCACTTCAAAAGAAGTAAAAACCAGTTTAAATACTAATGTTCAACAAGCTGAAGTTGAAGAATTACTGAATTATTTATCTTCAAATGAATTAAAAGGAAGGGAAACCGGTACAGAAGGAATTGAACTCGCCGCGCAAAAAATTGAAGGCATTTTTGAAGAAAATGGGATTCAAAAATATTTCGACACATATCGGCACAATTTTGAAATAAAGGGTGTTGAAGGATTTAATGTGGTTGGAATGTTGGAAGGAAACGATCCTAAGCTTAAAGATGAATTTATTATTCTTGGTGCACATTACGACCATATAGGAATCCAGGAGCCGGTAGAAGGAGATTCTATAGCTAATGGCGCGAACGATAATGCTGCGGGAACTGTTGCCGTGGTAGAATTAGCTAAGAAATTTGCCGAAATAGATGATAATAAGCGAAGCATTATGTTCGTATTATTTTCTGCGGAAGAAATGGGACTTGTAGGAGCAAGAAAAATAGCGCAACAACTTAAGGAAGATAAGCTTGATCTTTATACTTTATTCAATTTTGAAATGATTGGTATACCTATGCACAATAAAGATTATATAGGTTATCTCACCGGTTACGAAAACTCTAATTTTGCCGAAAAATTCAATGAATATTCAGGTGAAAAAGTGCTTGGATTTTTGCCACAGGCTAAAGAATATAATTTATTTAAACGAAGCGATAATTACCCATTTTTTGAAGAATTCAACGTGCCGGCACAAACAATTTCAACATTCGATTTTACTAATTACGATTACTATCATCACGTTGCTGATGAAGCAGAAAAGCTTGATGTTGCGCATATGACCAATGTGATTGAAAGCGTAATTCCCGGAATTTTGAAAATGGCAAATACACCCGAGAAAGAAATAAAACTGATTAAAAAATGAAACATATTGTCATAACAGGAACCAGCCGTGGAATGGGCTACGAAATGGTAAAGTTTTTTGCCGAAAAAGGGCATAAAGTACTGGCGCTTTCCCGAAACGACAAGCCGGTTTCTGAATTAAACCTGGACAACGTAACCACTTTTTCCTGCGATATTTCAAAGCCAGAAGATCTTGAAAAAGTTTCAGCATTTATCGATGCAAAATGGGAAAATGTTGATGTTCTTATTAACAACGCAGGGGCACTTATCAATAAACCTTTTGAAAAAATTTCAGCAGAAGAATTTCAGAAAATATATAGTACAAATGTTTTTGGGGTTATCGGTTTAATTCAAAATTTATTGCCCTTTATGAAGAAAGACTCACACGTGGTAAATATTAGTACTATGGGAGGTGTACAGGGCAGTGTTAAATTTCCGGGGCTTTCGGCTTATAGTTCCAGTAAAGCCGCAATAATTACTTTAACCG
This sequence comes from Salegentibacter sp. BDJ18, assembly GCF_017579965.1. Lineage (NCBI taxonomy): Bacteria > Pseudomonadati > Bacteroidota > Flavobacteriia > Flavobacteriales > Flavobacteriaceae > Salegentibacter > Salegentibacter sp. BDJ18. The sequence continues at coordinate 246,331 of NZ_JAFLQX010000002.1, read as the reverse complement.
AGCTTTTAGCTGAAGAATATAAAGAAAATGGGCCTTCTTTTAATGTTTTAGCATTAGGAGCTGTGCAAACCGAAATGCTGGAAGAGGCATTTCCCGGGTTGGAAGTTCCACTTTCAGCCAGAGATATGGCAGAATATATTGCCAATTTTGGCCTCACAGGGCATAAATATTATAATGGTAAATTGCTCCAGGTATCTAACAGTACTCCGTAGCCAATGAGAGAAATTCTTGAAAGATATATTCCTGAACGAGCGGTTCCCCCGGTTTTTGAAATGATTAAAGCCAATAATGTTCATTTAAAAATTGTAAATGAACGTAAAACAAGACACGGCGATTACCGCAGAATGCCCAATGGTGCTCAGCAAATTACGGTAAATGCCAATTTAAATAAATACCGGTTTTTAATTACTTTGGTTCACGAAATTGCCCATTTACTGGCTTTTGAAAAGTTCGGCAGGCAAATAAAACCACACGGGCAGGAATGGAAATTTACTTTCAGGGAATTAATGTTGCCATTTATAAGACCAGAAATTTTTCCGTCAGGATTGCTTCCGGTAATTGCGCAGCATTTTAGAAATCCTAAAGCCAGTAGCGATACCGATGCAAAATTATCGGTAGCGCTTAAAAGTTTTGATCCTGAGAACGATAAAAACTATATTTTTGAAATTCCGTTTGGAGGAATTTTTCGAATTTATAACGGGAAAACTTTTAAAAAAGGGGAAAGAAGAATAAAACGCTACGAATGTCTGGAAGTAGATACGGGTAAAGTTTATTTGTTTCAGCCCAATGCAGAAGTGGAGTTGCTAAAAAATTAATTCCTTTTTTATGAAAAACACAAATCACTACGCAATATTAATGGCCGGCGGGATTGGTTCCCGTTTCTGGCCGGTAAGTACTTCCAAATACCCTAAACAATTTCAGGATATTTTAGGTGCTGGTTCAACGCTTATTCAAACTACTTTTCATCGCTTAGCGAAGCTTATGCCTGTAGAGAATATAATTATTCTCACGCATAAGGAATATAAAGGTGTTGTAAAAGAACAGTTGCCACGGGTTAAAGATGAACAAATTGTTCTGGAGCCAGAGATGAGAAATACAGCTCCAAGTATTTTACTTGGCGCTTTAAAAATTAAAAAGAAGAATAAAGATGCGCTAATTTTGGTTGCGCCCAGTGATCACTGGATTCAGGGCGATTTAGAGTTTCAGGAAAATATAGAAGAAGCTTTTCAAATTGTTGCTGAAGATGATAAATTAATAACACTGGGAATTGAGCCTACTTTTCCTAATACCGGTTACGGTTATATTAAGTATAACGAGGAAGAAGGAAATGGCGCTAAACCGGTTTTAAAGTTTACCGAAAAGCCTACTTTTAAAAAGGCTGAAACATTTCTCAAAGAAGGGAATTATGCCTGGAATGCCGGTATTTTTATATGGAGTGCCGAATTTATTGTAAAAAGTTTTAAAGAACATCAACCAGAAACTTTTAGGCTTTTTGAGGCCGGAAACGATGTTTATAACACTAATGAAGAGCAGCAGTTTTTGGATGAAAATTATCACAAAGCACAAAATGTTTCTATAGATTACGCTATTATGGAGAAATCTGATAGCGTATTTGTGATTCCTGCCAAATTTAAATGGAACGATTTAGGCACCTGGAAATCCCTGGAAGATGAATTACCGCAAGATGAGCATAATAATACCATTGTGAACGGCCGACTTTTACCATTTGAATCCACCGGGAATATTATTAAAACTCAGAATAATAAAGCAGTAGTTTTGGAAGGGCTTAATGACTTTGTGGTGGTAGAGAATGATGCCGTTTTATTAATCTTCCCCAAGGAAAAAATACAGGATATTAAGGAAATTAGAGAAAAGGCTATAGAGAAATTTGGAGAAGATTTAGGTTAAGTATATATGGAGAATAATCAGAAACCTGAAAATAATCAAAACCTTGCTTCACAGGAAAACTCTGAAGATTTGGGTAAAAGTGCCAAGGGGATTTGGCAAAATATAAAAGCGCTTGTAAAAGAACTTCTTGAAATTCGGCACGATACCGATAGGGAATCTACTGTTGAAGCGGTAAAAAAAGATATTTCTTTTAAAGGTCACAATGCCTGGATTCTTATATTTTCAATATTTGTGGCTTCTGTAGGCCTTAATGTAAGTAGTACGGCGGTTGTTATTGGAGCGATGCTTATCTCTCCTCTAATGGGTCCTATTGTGGGCGTGGGAATGTCTGTAGCCATAAACGATGTACTTACCCTTAGAAAATCTTTTATCAACCTTGGTTTAATGGTTGGCTTAAGTGTACTTACCGCCTATATTTATTTTCTTGTTTCTCCCGTTAAAACCGAGACTCCTGAACTTATTGCGAGAACTTACCCTACAATTCTGGACGTCCTGGTGGCAATCTTTGGTGGTTTGGCGTTAATTGTAGCTAAAACCAAAAAAGGAACTATTGCAAGTGTAATTCTAGGGGTTGCTATAGCCACAGCACTTATGCCGCCACTTTGCACCGTAGGTTATGGGTTGGCTATTGGTAACTGGTCTTATGCCGGTGGTGCTTTGTACCTATTCTCAATTAACGCGGTATTTATTGCGCTTTCCACCTTTGTAGTAACTAAAGTGCTTGGTTTTCCTTTAGTAAAATATGTAAATAGTAAAAAACGCCGAAGAACGGCGCAAATAGCTTCTACTATTGCTGTAATTGTTATGATTCCCAGTGTGATTTTGTTTGTTTTCTTACTTCAGGAACAATTATTTGAAACCAAAGCTAAAGAGTTTATCGCTACTGTTATGAGATATGATGGTACTGAAACTATTAAATCTTCGTACGATTATAATGAAAAAAGTATTGAAGTTTATCTTATTGGAAACCGGGTGCCGCAGGCTACAATTTCTACCTGGCAGCAGCAAATAGACGATATTGAGGCTTTAAAAGAAACTGAATTAATAGTACACCAGGGAGCAGATCCCACTGGTAATATAGATCAGCTTTCTACTCAGGTTAGGAGCGGAATCCTGGAAGATCTTTATATTAAAAACCAGGAGTTAATTGAAGATAAAGATGAAAAAATAGCACTTTTAGAAAAAGAAATTTCCAGGTATCGGGGCGACGGATTTTCATTTAGTGATTTAAGTCAGGAAGCAAAAATAAATTATGACGGAATAGACGAGTTAGGCTATTCTAATTTGATTACTACTAATTTTGCAAAAACCGATACAATTCCCACTTTTACAGTAGGCTGGAAAGATAATTTAAATAACCGACAAATCACCGAGCAAAAGCAACGTTTTGAAAAGTGGTTAAAAGTGCGTTTAAAACTGGATACGCTGCAGGTAAAATCTGTTAATTAAAGGCCTTGTTGTTGTGCTTCTCTTACCTTCTGAAAAAGGTTAGAAGAATAAACAAAATCGGTGACGGTTTCATCATCGGTTTTAAATATTTGAGATTTATCACCTTTCCAGGCTAAAACCCCATCTTTTAGAAAGGCAATTTTTTCGCCTATTTCTAAAACCGAATTCATATCGTGAGTAATAATTATAGTGGTGATATTATATTCGTGCGTAATTTCCTGAATAAGATTATCTATTACCGTAGCAGTTTTGGGATCCAGCCCAGAGTTTGGTTCATCACAGAATAAATATTTTGGTCGGTTTACAATGGCCCGGGCAATAGAAACCCTTTTTTGCATTCCTCCACTAATTTCTGAAGGCATTTTTTTCTCAGACCCATCTAAATTTACACGTTTTAAAACCTCTCTTACACGCTCCAGGTTTTCTTTCTTTTTCTTTTTAGTAAACATTCTCAGCGGAAACATTACATTTTCTTCAACCGTCATAGAATCAAATAGTGCCCCGCCTTGAAAAACCATTCCTATTTGCTTACTAAGGTCTTTCTTTTCGTCTTCAGTAAATTCAGTATAAGGTTTCCCGTCGTATTTAATCACTCCTTTTTCAGGTGTAAATAAGCCTAGCATACATTTTAGAAGTACACTTTTTCCTGATCCAGATTCACCAATTATAAGGTTTGTTTTACTTTTATCGAAAGTAAAGTCTATCCCTTTTAAAACTTCCTCGCCATCAAATGCTTTATGTAAATTTTCAACTTCTATCATTAACTTAGTAATAATTGGGTTACTGCGTAATTTGTGATAATTATAACTACACTGGTCCACACAAAAGATGTGGTACTGGCTTCGCCAACTTCCAGCGCGCCACCTTTCATATAATAGCCATGATAAGCGGGAACTGTTGCCAAAATAAAGGCAAATAAGAATGTTTTAATAAATGCATACACCAGGTGAAACGGAATAAAGTCTTCCTGAAGTCCCTGTACAAACTGATCTGGTGGTACAAAACCACCAAAAACCGCTGCCGCATAAGCTCCAAAAACTCCTAAAAACATTGAAATAGCGATTACAAAAGGGTAAAAAAGCATTGCTATTATCTTAGGGAAAATAAGATAGTTTAAAGAATTAATACCCATTACTTCCAACGCATCAATTTGTTCGGTAACGTTCATAGAACCTATACTGGATGTAATATAAGAACCCACTTTCCCCGCCATAATTATAGAAATAAAGGTAGGTGCGAATTCCAGGATTATAGATTGCCTGGCCGCGTAGGCAATAAGCGTTTTGGGAATTAAAGGATTATTTAGATTTAAGGCTGTTTGCAAAGCAACTACAGCTCCAATAAAAAAGGATAAAAAAGCTACAATTCCCATGGAGCCAATAATCAGGTCATCTAATTCTTTAAGGATTAAACCTCTTAAAACCGAACCTTTGGTCATTCGGTGAAAAGTCCCTTTCAGCATTAAAAAATATTCCCCAATGGAGTGTAGATAGTTCATTAAGCAATTTTTGTAAAGCTAAAATACTAAAAAATTACTCCAAAGTATTTAACGTAGAATTAATCTTTAGCCTAATAAGTTTAGTATTTTTGGGCTACTTCTATAAAACAAAATATAATGAAGCGATTTACATTTTTATTATTGGTTACATTTTTGGCATTTCAGGGTTTTTCCCAGGAGAATGAAGAAGAAAAACCTAAACTGGTTGTAGGAATTGTGGTAGACCAAATGCGCTACGATTATCTTACGAGATTTTGGGACAGGTTTGGTGAAGACGGTTTCAAAAAATTGATAAATGATGGTTATAATTTTAAGAATAATCATTTTAATTATGTGCCTACTTATACCGGGCCGGGACACGCTTCGGTTTATACTGGAACCAGCCCAATGAATCACGGCATTATTGGTAACGGCTGGTACGATAAATTTATACACGAATCGGTTTATTGCGCAGGAGACGATTCTGTAGAGCCGGTTGGAACTGAAGATGATGCCGGGAAAATGTCTCCGCATAGAATGAAAACCACTACGGTAGCCGATGAAAACCGCTTGCATACTCAAATGCGCGGAAAAACAATTGGGGTTTCTATTAAAGATAGAGGGTCTATTCTTCCGGCAGGCCATACTGCAAACGCAGCTTATTGGTTTCATGGCTCTGATGAAGGGAAGTGGATTACCAGTTCATTTTATATGGAAGAACTACCGCAATGGGTAAAAGACTTTAATGATTCAGATAAAGTAGAGGCTTACCTGAAACCGTGGACTACTTTACATGATATTGAAAGCTATAACGAAAGCGGAAGTGATAAGAATAATTTTGAAGGTGGTTTTAGAGGAAAAGAAGATGCTACTTTTCCATACGACCTTGAGGAGTTGAGTGAAGAAAATGGTGGGTTTGATATCATTGAAAATTCATCTTATGGAAATGATATTACCCTGGAATTTGCTTTAGCGGCAATTGAAGCTGAAGAATTGGGACAGGATGTTGATACCGATTTCCTTACCCTAAGTTTTTCAAGTCCCGATAAGATAGGTCATAACTTTGGAGTGAATTCTAAAGAGATTCAGGATACTTATCTTAGGCTTGATAAAAATATAGCACAACTTTTAGAAGAATTAAATGCGAAAGTTGGCGAAGGTAATTATACAATTTTTTTAACCGCAGATCACGGTGGAGTAGATGTTCCTGCTTATCTTGAATCTGTAAATATACCGGCAGGATATTTTGAATCTGATGTATTTGAAGATAAACTTAAAGATTTTGTTTTAAAAGAATTTGATGAAGATGAACTTATAGAAAGTGTTTATAACAGCCAGATTTTCTTTAATTATGAAGTGATGGAAGAAGCCGAAATCAGCTCTTCAGAGTTACAGGCTAAATTGGCACATTATATTCTTCAGTTAGATCAAATAGATAAAGTGTATACCAGGGATCAGCTTAGCAGCGGTAGTTTTGTAACCGGTGCAGGCGCAGCTATTCAAAACGGATTTAATCAAAAGAGGAGTGGAGATTTGGTGTATGTTTTAGATCCTGCAACTATTGTATATTCCGAAACCGGTTCTACCCACGGTAGCGGATTGATGTACGATACCCACGCTCCTTTAATTTTCTACGGAAACGGAGTGAAGAAAGGCAGCACAACCCAAAGAACAGAAATTGTAGATATCGCACCAACGGTATCAGCAATTTTAGGAATCTCATTTCCAAATGGAACTACCGGAAAACCATTATACATGATGCTCGATGCTGAAGAAACTGAAATTTCAGAATAATTTCTCCTGCATTTTTTTCCAGCGTAAATTCTTTATAAAACGGCCTTCATCTTTATTTACAAGATAAGGTCGTTTTTCATTTTTAGCATATAGAAATCCGGTGATACAGTTAAGGAAAAAGCTGAAGTCTTTCTTTTTAAAGGCGAGTTTAGCTGAAGCTATAAAAGTGATCACAAAACCATACCTCAAGCTGTAAAAAGCTTCTCCCTGCTTATATTTTGAAGTTTTATTGTAGTTCTTCCCGGTAGGTTTAAGATGTTTTACTCTAAGGTTTTCATCGGTTTTTATTTCCCAGCCGTGGTACTGTGCAAGTAGTTCATCTACGGTATCCCAGCCCATAGCCGGTTTAAGGCCGTCAATATTTTTAAAACAGGCTTTACGATAAGCTTTTAACGCACCGCGAATATGATCTTTTCCTGTTAGATTTTCCAGGATCCACTCTCCATTTTTCTGAATTTCACAAAAACCACCAACCATACCGATTTTGGTATTTTCCTTAAAATGAAGGCTAATTTTCTCTAAATAATCCTTCGGAAAAATTAGATCGGCATCAAACTTACATACAATGTCAAAATCGTCGTCAAGTGTTTTAAAACCTAAATTAAAAGCCTTCACTACTTTGCTGCCGGGCAAATGCTTGCCTTCTGAAACATTTTTTACAAGTAAGATTTCGGGATGTTTTTCAGTGAATTCTGAGGCTATTTCCGGAGTTCTGTCAGTAGAGCCGTCATCTACCACTACAATTTTATCAGCCGGTTGACTTTGGTCGATTAAAGACTGAAGAGTTTCGCCAATAAATTCAGCTTCATTATATGCCGGAATAATAATATAGGTCTTCAAGTGGCGAAATTTAAAGGTTCTGCAAAGATTAATTTCGCTTAAATCCTTTCGGCATAAACCGCGTAATATCTAGGCGTGAAATATCTTAAAATTGGTCTAATTCCCAATTTGTTGACAGGATTGGTCCACTTTTTTCTGCTAATAATTTTCCATCCTGCTTTTTCTAAAAGCCAATCAAATTGCCAGTCTTCAAACTCGTGGTAATGCCGGTCGCGCATATCTGTTTTGCTTCGATAGGCGCTAGAAAACCACAATTTAAGCGGAACTGTGGCAACTAATTTATCGGCTTTAATATTTGATATGATGTTATAAGGAGAAACCAGGTGCTCAAAAATTTCGAATGCAGTTACCACATTATAAGCGGTAGTTTCTACGGCTGTAGTGTTTATGTCCAGATCTTCCCCTTCGGTATTTTGCACCTTGTAATTATGTTTTTCCATAATTTCTGAAAAAGGGTTTTTTACGCCTAAATCAAGAATTTTTTCAGGGGCGGGTACATTAGCTTCTAAAAATTCTAAAGTTTCCTTGTATCGTTTATTGGGGAAGCTGTTTTCGTACATCTAGTATTGGTAAACTATCGCATTCACATTCATCCCAGCACCAACGCTGGCGAACATCACCACATCTCCTTTTTCAAGTTGTTGATCGGCAATTTTATTTTTTACCACAAGATCGTAGAGCGTGGGAACGGTAGCCACACTGCTGTTACCTAACTCCTGAATGGTCATAGGCATTACCTTATCTGGAACTTCTTGTTTATGAAGTTTATAAAAGCGTTTTATAATCGCTTCGTCCATCTTCTCGTTAGCCTGGTGAATAAAGATCTTTTTAAGGTCTTTTATGTCTTTTCCGCTATTTTCCAGGCAGGTTTTCATCGCCCCGGGAACGTGCATCAGTGCAAATTCATATATCTTGCGGCCATTCATTTTAATATATCGTAGATCGTCTGGCGCTTCAGTTCGGTTAGATTTTCCGAAGTAAATATAATTTGCTTCATTAAAAGCATAAGTACCAGATTCGTGCGCGAGGATTCCACCTTCTTCTTCGGTTTCTTCTAAAACCACGGCTCCAGCACCATCAGAAAAAATCATAGAGTCACGGTCGTGTTTATCTACAACTCGAGATAGAGCTTCGGCACCAATTACCAAACATTTTTTTGCCATTCCGGCTTTAATAAATGCCTGTGCCTGTATCATTCCTTCAATCCAACCCGGGCAGCCAAAAAGTACATCGTAGCCAACACATTTTGGATTTTTAATCCGTAAATGATATTTCACGCGAGTAGCCATACTTGGTACGGTATCGCTCTGAATGCTTTCGTGTTTAACATCGCCATAATTATGGGCGACAATAATATAATCTAAGGTTTCGGGATCTGTATTAGAAGTTTCTAAAGCTTGCTGAGCCGCGATAACTGCCATATCTGAAGTGTTTAAATTCTCTTCAAGATAACGCCGTTCTTCAATTCCCGTTATGGCTTTAAATTTGGCAATTGTTGTTTTATTGTCTTGTGGAAATCCTGTTCCATCAAGGTTGAAAAATTCATGATTGTCAAAGTCAGCATTTGCGGTTATAACTTTAGGGATATAACTACCTGTGCCGGTAATTTTAATATTCATCTGACTTTTAAATTAAGATTAAACTTCCAATGTACTAATTACAAATATAATGAGCTTTAAACAAAATGGAAAAATAAACTGAAATGTGACGAAAGTCACATAATAGAAAATGCCTGAAAAGAATTCTGGAATAATTTCCGTAGAAAATTTTCAGGCATTTTAATTAAATCTTAAGCTTCCATATACTCCTCAATAGGAGGGCAGGTACACATTAAATTTCTATCTCCAAATGCTTCGTCTACACGTCTTACGCTTGGCCAGAATTTATTTTCTGATACATAATTTAGCGGGTAAGCTGCTTTTTCTCTTGTGTAAGAGAATTTCCATTCATCTGAAGTTAGCATAGTAATAGTATGCGGTGCGTTTTTAAGCACGTTATCTTCTTCACTATTCAACTCTTCAATTTCCTGCCTAATAGAAATTAATGCATCACAGAATCTATCCAGTTCAGCTTTGCTTTCACTTTCGGTAGGTTCTATCATCATAGTTCCTGCCACAGGGAAAGAAACAGTAGGAGCGTGGAAGCCGTAATCTATCAATCGCTTGGCGATATCCACTACTTCAATTCCATTCTCTTTAAATGGTCGGCAATCTAAGATCATCTCGTGAGCAGCGCGGCCACGTTCTCCAGAATATAATGTTTTGTAATGTTCGTTTAAACGCTCTTTTACGTAATTGGCATTAAGAATTGCATATTCCGTAGCTTTTTGAAGTCCTTTACTTCCCAACATGGTTATGTAACCATAAGAAATAAGGCATACCAAAGAAGAACCCCATGGTGCTGAAGAAATTGCGCCAATAGCATTTTCTCCACCGGTTTTAATTACCGGGTTTCCGGGTAAAAATGGTTTTAATTGTTCTGCAACGCAAATTGGTCCAACTCCAGGGCCACCGCCTCCGTGTGGAATTGCAAAGGTTTTATGTAGGTTTAAATGACAAACATCGGCACCAATTACTCCAGGGTTAGTTAAACCAACCTGGGCATTCATATTTGCACCATCCATATAAACCTGCCCACCGTTATTGTGGATAATTTGGGTAATTTCTTTAATAGCCGATTCAAAAACCCCGTGGGTAGATGGATAGGTTACCATTAAAGCGGCAAGGTTATCTTTATGTTTTATCGCTTTCTCGCGAAGATCGTCTACATCTATATTTCCGTTTTCTGAAGCTTTGGTTACTACCACTTTCATTCCCGCCATTACTGCAGAAGCTGGGTTGGTACCGTGAGCCGAAGATGGAATTAAACAAATATTTCTATGACCTTCACCTTTAGATTCATGGTAAGCTCTAATCGTCATCAAGCCTGCATATTCCCCCTGCGCACCAGAATTTGGCTGAAGTGAAGTTGCAGAAAATCCGGTGATCTCTGTTAATTGATCTTCCAGTCTTTTTAATACAATCTGGTAACCTTCAGCTTGTTCTACCGGCACAAACGGGTGAATATTCCCCCATTGCGGATTGCTTAAAGGAAGCATTTCTGAAGCTGCGTTTAATTTCATGGTACAGCTTCCAAGCGAAATCATAGACTGGTTCAAAGAAAGATCTTTGCGTTCCAGTTTTTTGATATAACGCATCAATTCAGTTTCTGAATGGTAAAGGTTGAATACTTTATGCGTTAAAAAATCGGTTTTTCTCTGTAATGCTGAAGGAATTGCAGATTCCTCTTTTAAGCTTTCAATTTCAGTAGATTTTTCACCTGAAACTGTAGCGAAAACTTTTAGAATATTATTGATGTCGTCCTGGGTTGTAGTTTCATTTAAAGAAATACAAACCGTTTCAGCATCTGGGTAATAGAAATTGATCTCGTTCTTTTCAGCTTCAGCTTTAATTTTTTGCGCATCAGCTTTCACCTGCAGAGTATCAAAATAAGCTGAATTAAGCTGCTTAATACCCATTTTCTCAAGTTCTTCAGCTAAAGTAACTGTAGAAAAATGAACGGTATCAGCAATATATTTTAGACCATCGGGTCCGTGGTAAACTGCATACATTCCCGCCATCACGGCCAGTAGAACCTGTGCGGTACAAATGTTAGAAGTAGCACGGTCACGTTTTATATGCTGCTCGCGGGTTTGGAGCGCCATTCTTAAGGCGTGGTTCCCATCAAGATCTTTGGTTACCCCAATAATTCTTCCGGGAAGATTTCTTTTATATTCTTCTTTAGTAGCAAAATAAGCAGCGTGAGGTCCACCATATCCTAATGGAATTCCAAAACGCTGAGTGGTCCCAACAACTACATCTACACCAAGTTCTCCCGGCGCCTGTAGTTTAACCAAACTCAAAATATCTGCAGCAACAGCTACTTTTATGTCAGCATCTTTACATTTTGAAACAAAATCGGCATAGTTAAAAACCTGACCGAATTTCCCCGGATATTGTACTAAAGCTCCAAAGAATTTATCGCTAAAATCAAATTCTTCATGATTACCAACCACTAACTCTATGCCCATAAAATCGGCACGCGTTTTAATAAGATCTATGGTTTGTGGTAACGCCTGTTCAGAAACAAAGAATTTATTTACTTCATCTTTCTTTTGCTTACGATCGCGAACAGCGAATAAAAGTCCCATAGCTTCTGCCGCAGCGGTAGATTCATCTAAAAGTGAAGCATTGGCGATTTCCATTCCGGTAAGATCGCTTACCATAGTTTGGAAATTTAATAAAGCTTCCAGTCTTCCCTGGGCAATTTCTGCCTGGTAAGGCGTGTAGGCTGTATACCAACCCGGGTTTTCCAGAATATTTCGCTGAATCACCGCCGGTAATATTCCCTGGTGGTAACCAAGACCTATATATGTCTTAAAAACCTTGTTTTTTGCAGCTAGCTTCCCAATATGCTCGGCATATTGATTTTCGCTAAGTGCAGCAGGTAAATTTAAGGGTGATTTTAAACGAATATCGTCGGGGATGGTTTCGTATATTAACTGTTCTAACGAATCTACACCAATGGTGTCCAACATTGCCTGGAGATTGCTTTCTCTGGGGCCAATATGGCGTAGGGCAAAAGAATCTGTTCTCATTAAAATAAAGTTGTGTTTTGTGCTGCAAAAGTACATATTTTAAACGTAATTTTTTAGTGATTAGGCGTATACACTTGTTAAGATTTAAGACGTCCGTTTTGGTTGTGAGAAGAATGATTAATTTAGCAGGATGCAGCGTTTTAAAAATATATTGGATTTCTATATAAATAGTAGTCTGCACGTGGCTTTGGCCGTGGTTTCGTTAAGCTTACTAAGCTTCCTGGAATTCAATATTGAAATTGATAAAAACCTGCTGTTTTTTATTTTTTTCGGAAGCATTACCGGCTATAATTTTGTGAAGTATGCCGGCATCGCTAAACTGCATCACGCCAGCCTTGCCCGAAACCTAAAATTGATACAGATTTTCTCCTTTTTTTGCTTCCTGGCGTTGCTGTATTTTGCTTTTCAGCAGGAATTAAAAATACTGTTAGCTGCTGCTATTTTGGGAGTTTTTACTTTACTGTATGCTATTCCTTTAGGGAAAAACAGGCAAAATCTTAGAAATATTGGTGGGATTAAAATTTTTATTATTGCCGTGGTTTGGGCGGGGGTGACCGTTATTTTGCCACTGATGAATCAGGTTTCTTTACAGGAAATCGGCCTCACTTTTTTGCAGCGTTTTTTCTTTGTAATTGCTATAACGCTTCCGTTTGAGATAAGGGACTTGAAGTTTGATTCTGGGAATTTAAATACAATTCCGCAGCAAATAGGAATATCGAATACTAAAAAAATCGGTTATATATTATTAGGGATTATGCTGTTTTTGGAGTTGCTGAAATCTTATTTTTCTGTAATCAACTTAATTGCTTTAAGTCTTGCTTTATTGGTTTCGGCGTATTTTATAAAAGCAGCGCGGATAGATCAGGGAAGTTATTATTCGGCTTTTTGGGTGGAAGGAATTCCGGTGTTTTGGCTTTTAGTTTGGCTGCTAGCTAAGATTCTCCTTTAGCCATTTCTTTTTCAATGCTGTTTTTCCAGGCTTTTTTTTCTTCTTCAGAACAAGTTTTAAGCTTAGATTTTTTTATTAAATGGGTGAGTTTAGTGTTTTTGGAAGTGTACTTGCGGCAGGGTTTGCATAAAAGCAAATGCATAAGCATTGATAGTTTTTCGCGTGTTCCAGCCTCGTTATATTGGCTTTTGTCGCAGCAATTTTCTGCTTTTGAACAGTCAAAAATGAAAAATTTTCTTTTCGGCATAACTTAGAACCAGTTTTTTTCAAGGCATGCGGCCAATGCGGTGCGCGCCCTGTGAATGATTACCCAAAGGTTAGACGGACTAATATTGAATTCTTTACATACGGCCTCAGTATCAGCCTCATCAATGGTTTTCATCTTAAAGATGGCAGCGTGTTTTTCGTTTATTTGATCGAGACACTCTAAAATAGCCATTCCCAACTCGGTGTTTTCCATCTCATCCTCGGCAGTACGATCAAAAGCATCGGCTACCTGTTCCTCCATCCAATCGCCATTATTTTCAGAATCTGAATAATTGATGCGAACTTCGGCCTGACCTTTTATAGAGTTTATTTTGCGGTAATAATCTATGATTTTTCGCTTCAAAATAGAAATAAGCCAGGTGCGCTCTGTGGCCCTTCCTTCAAAATTATCTTTAGAATTAAGGCCTGCAAGAAAGGTTTCAGAAATTAAATCGTTGGCCACCTCGCGATCGTTAACCCTAACAATAGCGTAGTTAAATAGGTAATCGGAATATTTATCCACCCATTTTGTAGGATCGAGTTTATGAGTTGGCATAGGCTTACTTCAAGGTCAAATCAAAATTAACAAAAGTATTTGACATTATAAGTTATAGATCTTATAAGGTTTTTAAGGTGGAAAATTGATTAAAAAATATAAAAGGTTGTCTGAATTAATCGTCATCCTGAATTTATTTCAGGATCTAAGATCTTATAAACTAAACATGTTAGAAGCTGAATCAAATTCAGCTTGACAACACAAAAGTGTGTCAGACAACCTTTTAACTAAACTTATTTCTCAATTAATCCGGCGCGTTTTAATAAGGCATCGGGTTTTGGTTCTTTTCCGCGGAATTTCTTATAAAGCGTCATAGGGTGATCTGTGCCACCCTGTGAAAGTATATTCGTCTTGAATTTATTGGCAACTTCTCTGCTAAAAATTCCGTTTTGCTGAAAATATTCAAAAGTATCGGCATCTAATACTTCTGCCCATTTATAGGAATAATAACCTGCAGAATATCCGCCCTGGAAAATATGAGAAAATGCAGTACTCATACAGTTTTCAGCAACATTGGGGAATAACTTAGTGCGCTCAAAAGCATTGTCTTCATTCGCCTTAACATCTGTAATTGCTGAAGGATCTACACCGTGCCAGCTGAGGTCTAACATTCCGAAGCTTAGTTGTCTTACCGTGGCCATTCCTTCCTGGAAATTTGCAGATTCTTTTATTTTCTGAATCAACTCCATAGGAATTACTTCTCCGGTTTCGTAATGCTTCGCGAACAACTGAAGCGCTTCCTCTTCATAACACCAGTTTTCTAATAACTGACTTGGAAGTTCTACAAAATCCCAATAGACATTTGCACCCGATAAACTTGGATATTCAGTATCTCCCAGCATCCCGTGAAGCGCGTGGCCAAATTCGTGGAAAAGCGTGGTGACCTCGTTAAAAGTTAATAATGAAGGTTGTTTTTTAGAAGGTTTGGTGAAGTTGCAAACAATAGAAATATGCGGACGTTCTTCCTCGCCATCTTTCTTGTATTGCGATTTATAACCCGTCATCCAGGCGCCATCTCTTTTTCCCGGTCTTGGGTGGAAATCGGCGTAAAACAGTGCCATTTCTTTATTATTCTCATCAAGTACCTGGTAGGTTTTTACATCTTCATGATATTTATCTACATCAAAAACTTCTTTAAAACTCAAGCCATAAAGTTTTTGGGCTACCGTGAAAACTCCGTCTATTACATTCTCAAGTTTAAAATAAGGTTTTAGTTTTTCGTCATCGAGATTGAATAATTTCTGCTTTAATTTTTCGCTGTAAAAAGCGGCATCCCATTTTTGTAACTGGTCAATTCCATCCAGATCTTTTGCGAAATTTTCTAATTCTTTGAATTCGCGCTCAGCAGCAGGTTTTGCTTTTTCAAGAATTTCTTCCAAAAAGCTATTCACTTTTTCCGGGGTTTCAGCCATACGCTCTTCCAATACAAAATGTGCGTGGGTTTTATAACCTAAAAGCTGTGCGCGCTGGTATCTTAACTTAGCAATTTGCAGCACATTCTCCTGGTTGTCTAACTCATCGCCGTGAAATCCTTTTGAGCCAAAAGCAAGTGCCATTTTCTTGCGCAGTTCCCTGTTTTCAGCATATTTCATAAAAGGAAGGTAGCTTGGATATTCAAGGGTGAAGATCCAGCCTTCTTTTTCTTTAGAAGCTGCTGCTTGTGCAGCTTCTTCATTAAAACTTTCCGGTAGGCCTTTTAGATCGTTTTCATCGGTAAGATGTAATTCAAATTTATTGGTTTCGGCAAGTACATTTTGGCCAAAATCAAGGCTTGATTTTGAAAGTTTCTTGTCTATATCTCTAAGTTCGTTTTGCTTTTCTATTGGCAAATTGGCTCCGTTTCGCGAAAAAGCCTTGTATTTTCGGTCTAAAAGCGTTTTTTGCTCCGTATTCAGGTCAAGCTGGTCTTTCTTATTATAAACCGATTTCACTTTTTCAAAAAGTGCTTTATTTAGAATAATATCATTTCTGAATTCTGATAAAAGTGGGGAAACTTCCTGTGCGATTTGCTGAATATCTTCATTGGTTTCCGCAGAATTAAGATTGAAAAATATGCTGGTTACTCTATCTAATTTTTCTCCTGAAAATTCTAAAGTTTCAATGGTATATGGAAAAGTAGCTTCATCGGCATTTGTTGCAATCGCATTAATTTCTTCCCGAGCCATTTCTATGGCTTTTATTATGGCGGGTTTAAAATGCTTATTCTCAATTTTTGAAAATGGAGCGTGATCAAATTCCTGTAAAAGTGGATTATTTTGAGTCGTCATTATCTCTTTTCTTTTAATTATAATTTCAAATTTATCTATTAAACATTTCCTGAGCTATACAGGTAATGTACTTAACCTAAATTTGACGTTTTTAGTAACTTTTTTTAACACAAAACGTTGTTTTTCTTTAAAAAACTGTATATTTCGGCTTTAAAATATTGAACGTTTTAAAATTGTAGTAGCTTTTAAAGTTTTTTCTGGTTTAAATATTTAGAATGGTTAATAAATAATTTGTACAGATTTAGGTGAGTTTACTACAAAGAAAGCCACGTCGCAAGACGTGGCTTTTGTTATTTTTTCACCTTTTTGGCGCCTTCAATTACTTTCTCTTTGAGTCCTTCTTTATAGACTAATATCTTGTCTAAAGTACATTTATCTGAAGTTCCAATAATTTGAGCGGCAAGGATTCCTGCGTTTTTTGCTCCGTTTAATGCTACGGTGGCAACCGGAACTCCGCCTGGCATTTGTAAAATAGATAAAACCGAATCCCACCCATCTATAGAATTGCTGGATTTTACCGGCACACCAATTACTGGAAGGGGGGAGAGCGATGCTATCATTCCCGGCAGGTGAGCTGCGCCTCCGGCACCGGCTATAATTACTTTTATGCCGCGTTCATGTGCGGTTTTTCCGTATTCGAATAATTTTTCTGGGGTGCGATGGGCGGAAACGATATCTACTTCTACTTCCAGGTCAAAACCTTCCAGGATGTCTATTGCATCTTGCATTACCGGTAAATCGCTGGTACTTCCCATTATTACTGCTACTTTGCTCATAATTTTATGTTCAAAAACTTCGAAAAGTTTATTATTTGGAAATAACTTTAATTGAATTCTTAACCTGTTCGGCTATTTTTCTTGCTTCGGCCAGGTCTTTATTTACAATAGTTACGTGGCCCATTTTTCTAAAAGGACGGGTTATTTTCTTACCGTAAATATGAGGCGTCACGCCCGGCATTTTCATTATCTTCTCAATATTCTCATAAACCACTTCCCCTTCGTGATTGGCATCGCCCACTAAATTTACCATAATTCCGCCCACTTTACTATCGGTGTTTCCTAAAGGTAAATCTAAAATAGCTCGAATATGTTGTTCAAACTGATTGGTGTAACTGGCTTCAATACTGTAATGTCCGCTATTGTGGGGTCTTGGAGCGACTTCGTTTACTAAAATCTCATCATTTTCGGTCTGGAACATTTCTACAGCAAGTAAACCCACATGTTCAAAAGCTTCGGAAACCTTAACTGCGAGTTCCCTGGCTTTTTGCGCTACGGATTCTTCAATTCTAGCCGGGCAAATCACATACTCCACCTGGTTTGCGGTAGGATGAAATTCCATTTCTACTACGGGATACGTTTTTACTTCACCTGAAGCAGATCTTGCGACGATTACTGCCAATTCATTTTTAAAAGGAACCAGTGTTTCGGCAATACATTCAGCATCGGGAAGCTCGTTTAAAGCTTCTTTATTTTTTATAACCGAAACTCCTTTGCCATCATAGCCGCCGGTAGTACTTTTCCAAACAAATGGAAGATTAATTTTACTGTTTTCAAGCGCAGAAATTAATTCTTTTTTATTTGAAAAAACTTCAAAATCAGCGGTTGGGATTTGATGTTTTTTATAGAAATTCTTCTGAATTCCTTTATTCTGTATTTTCTCTAAAGTTTCAGCTGAAGGATAGGTTTTCACACCTTCTTTTTGCAATTGTTTTAAAGCTTCAACATTTACGCCTTCAATTTCAAACGTGAGCACGTCAACTTTTCTTCCAAAATTAATCACGGTATCAAAATCCATAAGATCGCCGGTTTCAAAATAATCACAGGCAATTTTACAGGGTGCTTCAGGATTTGGGTCTACAACGTTGGTTTGGATATCATATTTTCGGGTTTCGTAAAGCATCATTTTACCCAACTGGCCCCCACCGAGAATTCCCAGTTTAAAATCTGAAGAAAAATAATTGATCATACCTTAAAAGTTTCAGCAAAAATAATTTTTTAGGGCAAGCTGTGCTATTATTCTTATGGAAATCTGGCAGTTTGGGTTGTTAAGAATCCTTATCTTTGCCCTTTAAAATTTTTGAGATTTGATAAAACTGCACGATTTAGAGTTTGAGCCTTATATTTCAGAAGAAGAAATCAATGCCGCTATAGATAAAGTGGCCGATAAGCTTAATGAAGATTATAGGGATGCCAATCCCATATTCTTAGGAGTACTTAACGGTTCCTTTATGTTTGCAAGTGAAGTTATAAAGAGATTTAATGCAGATTGCGAGGTTAGTTTTGTAAAACTTGGTTCTTACGAGGGCACCAAAACAACCGGAAATGTAAAAACGCTCCTGGGATTAAACCAATCTTTAAAAGACCGGCATGTAATTTTACTGGAAGATATTGTAGATACCGGTAATACGTTAGAAGAAATCAATAAAATTCTTTTAAAAGAAGAAGTGGCCAACTATGAGGTGGCAACCTTATTTTACAAGCCTGAAGCTTATAAAAAGGAATTCAATATTAAATACAGGGGAATTGAAATTCCCAATAAATTTATTGTAGGTTATGGCCTGGACTATGACGGTTTAGGTAGAAATCTTACTCAAATCTATAAACTTAAAGAAAATAACATGACAAATTTAGTTTTGTTTGGCCCTCCCGGCGCCGGCAAAGGAACACAGGCAGACATTCTAAAGGAAAAATATAAACTAATTCACATTTCTACGGGAGATGTTTTTAGACATAATATTAAAGGCGAAACCGAATTAGGCTTGCACGCTAAATCTTTTATGGATAAAGGTCAATTAGTACCAGATGAGGTTACTATAAAGATGTTGAATGCTGAAGTTGATAAAAATGAAGGTGCTAACGGATTTATCTTTGACGGTTTTCCAAGAACTGCAGCTCAGGCTGATGCTTTAGCTGAATTGCTGAAGTTGAAAAATACCGAAGTAACCGCGATGATTGCCTTAGAGGTAGATGATGAGGTTTTGGTTAATAGACTATTGGAACGAGGAAAAACTTCGGGAAGAAAAGATGATGCCGATGAATCTGTGATAAGAAATAGGATTAAGGTTTACTATGATGAAACTGCAATCCTGAAAGAATACTATAAAAAACAGGACAAATATTATGGAGTGGACGGAGTTGGTTCTATTGAAGAAATCACTGAACGTCTTAGCTCTGTAATTGATAAGCTACAAGCTTAATACCTCTTTGAGGTTTGTTACGATTTAAACTTTCTGGGCTTTTCTAGAGGTTTTTGATTTAATTTTTAAACTATGACTGAAGGGAATTTTGTTGATTATGTAAAGATTCATGTAGCTTCCGGAAAAGGAGGTAGCGGATCTTCACACTTGCACCGCGAAAAATACGTTGCGAAAGGGGGACCCGATGGTGGTGATGGTGGCCGTGGTGGCCATGTGATTGTGAAGGGAAACAAAAACCTTTGGACGCTTTATCATCTAAAGTTTAAAAGGCATATTCGTGCCGAACACGGTAGCAATGGTAGTAAAC
The DNA here is from genome assembly GCF_017579965.1 of Salegentibacter sp. BDJ18. Lineage (NCBI taxonomy): Bacteria > Pseudomonadati > Bacteroidota > Flavobacteriia > Flavobacteriales > Flavobacteriaceae > Salegentibacter > Salegentibacter sp. BDJ18. The sequence continues at coordinate 226,706 of NZ_JAFLQX010000002.1, read as the reverse complement.
AACGCAGCACCGGGGCAGAAGGAGCCGATGAGTACATTGAAGTGCCTTTAGGAACTGTAATTCGCGACACCGAAACCCAAAAAATTATTCACGAAATTACAGAAGACGGTAAAGAATATCTGGTTGCCGAAGGTGGTATGGGTGGCCGTGGAAACTGGCATTTTAAAAGTTCTACGAACCAAACGCCGCGCTATTCTCAGCCGGGAATTGATGGTACAGAGGTGGATATTACGCTAGAGTTAAAAATTCTTGCCGATGTTGGATTGGTTGGATTTCCAAATGCAGGAAAATCTACTTTACTTTCTGTAATTACCGCTGCAAAACCTAAGATAGCCGATTACGAGTTTACTACATTAAAACCTAATTTGGGTATTGTAGAATATCGTGATTTTAAAACTTTTGTAGTTGCTGATATTCCGGGGATTATTGAAGGTGCTGCGGAAGGAAAAGGAATTGGCCATAGATTTCTAAGGCATATAGAGCGAAATTCTACGCTCTTATTTTTAATCCCGGCAGATGCTCCCAATATTTCTGAACAATATGAAATTCTCTTAGATGAATTGCGAAGGTATAACCCAGAGATGTTGGATAAAGATCGCCTTATTGCAATTTCAAAAAGTGATATGCTGGATGCCGAATTAAAACTGGAGATGAAGCACGAATTAGATAAGAATTTAGGTGCGCCTTATTTGTTTATTTCTTCGGTAGCCCAACAAGGATTAACTGAGCTAAAGGACAGGTTATGGGAAATGCTAAATAAAGAAACTTCCTAAATTATAAGATTAAACACGTAGAGATATCTTGGATTTGTGTTAATCTTTAGATCTTCTGAACGGTTTTTGATTAAATTTAAGCAGCGTGGATTAATTTCTACGCTGCATTTTTTTGTAAAAAAGTCAAAAATTGATTCTTATGAAATTTATAAAGTTACTATTTGTTTGTGCCTTTGTTTCATCCTGTAATACTCCAAAGGCGGTTTATGATTATGATGACACGGTAAGTTTTAATAATTACAAAACCTATCAGCTTTTCCCCGATTTTCAGTCTGGACTTTCGCAATTGGACGAGTCCAGGTTAATTAACAGTTTAAAAAACAAGATTGAAGAGAAGGGTTTTTCAACTTCTGAAGAACCTGGCATATATGTAAATGCTTATTCCCGGGAATTTATTGACCGGAACCGAAGCAGTATTGGCGTTGGTATTGGTGGAGGTGGTAGAAGCGGGGGAGTAGGAGTTTCAGGAGGAATTCCTATAAAAAATAATACTATGATTCTTGAAGTCACTGTAGACTTTATAGATGTAACTGAAGATTCCTTAATTTGGCAGGCTGTTGTAGAATCTAAATTCAATGCAAATGCTTCTCCAGAGCAACGCAGGGCGATGTTTGATAAGATCGTGGATAAGGCTTTAGAAGGTTATCCTCCGAAAGATTAAGCGTTATTTGTTAAAACAATTTCCTGAATTTTGATCAATAAAAAAGCCCCGGAATTTTCCGGGGCTTTTCACATCTGGTTGGTTAGTTAGTAGTTAACTACAAACTTTCGTCAGTATTTAATTCATAATAGTGAATTCACTACGACGGTTTTTAGCATACTGCTCGTTTGTACATCCTGTTGGTTCAGTACAATCGTTAAGCGGCATACTTTCTCCATAACCTTTAGAAGTTAATCTGCTGCGGTCTATGCCTTTTTCAACAAGATACTCTAAAGTAGAGGCTGCACGTCTTTCAGATAAGCCCATGTTATATTTATCAGATCCTCTTGCATCAGCGTGAGAACCAATTTCAATTTTAAGCTCAGGATATTTATTCATAATACTTACCACCTTATCTAAAGTTGGTTTAGACTCAGCTTTTATAGTTGCTTTATCAAAATCGAAATAAATATTTCCAACATCTCTTAATTGCTGTCTTCCTGTTTCAAGGTTTGTTTCTCTATCATCGTAATCAACTACAGGAGGAACATAATCTTCTCTGGTGAATACATAAAGGTTATCTGATCCTCTTCTGTTAGAAGCAAGATATCCTTTTTGTTTTTCTTCATTTATAATGAATGCGAAATCGTCGTGACCACTGTTTACCGTGTTACCAAGATTTTGAACTTCAGAAAAATCTCCTTCAGCTCTAAAAACATCTAAGTTACCAAATCCCTGGTGACCATCTGAAGCGAAGTAAAGTACTCCCTCTTCACTAATGTAAGGAAATTGCTCACGGTGTGGCGTGTTAACCCCAGTACCAAGATTTTCTGGTTCACCGTAAGTACCATCTTCATTTACATCTACAACATAAATGTCAAAAGAACCTTCAGTACCTGGCATATCGCTGGCAAAATAAAGTTTGCTGCCATCTGCGCTTAAGCTTGGATGCTCAGTAGAGTATGCGTCACTTGTAAAAGGAAGAGCCTCAATATTGTCCCATTCACCATCTACCATTTCTGCACGGAAGATTTTAATGTGTCCAACTCTAATTCCGTCTTCATTCTTAACTCTTTTCTCACTGTTACGATCAAAGTACATTACCTGACCATCTTCACTGAAAGTAGCAGAACTTTCGTGCTCATCGGTATTAATTTCATCAGAAAATAAAACGATGTCACTTAGTTCACCGTCTTCAGACATTTCAGCAGAATATAGATCTAAGGTTGGTTTCTTGTTCCAGGGATAAACCGGACGCTCCTGATTTCTTGTGGAAGCAAAAGTAATTCGGTCTCCATAAAACGCAATACCAAAGTCAGCTGAAGCACTATTGTTCATAATTTGGTTCGTAGTATAAACGTGAGGAGCAATGGTGTCTAATTCACGCGAAAATTCCTCGTAGCTTATATCCTCACCGGTATAATCACTCATATTCTTATCGGCTTCCTCCTGTTCTCCAATAGCACGTAAAGAATGTGCAAATCGGAATTTGTACTCAGGTTCAGTGATATCTTCATGTCTAAGGAAAAGTGTGCGGTAAACTTCCGCAGCACTTTCCATTTGGTTTGTGTAGAAATAAGCATCTCCAAGGTTTTGTAGCACCTCCTGATTTTTATCTACAACTTTTTCATAAGCTTCTGCAGCATCAATGTAGGCTCTTTGAGCAAACAATTTATCTGCTTTCTTTATTTCGGCGTTTTGCCCAAAAGCGGCAAGGCCTATAAAAAGAATAAAAAGGGTACTATATAAATTTTTCATATTATTCGTTTTTTAGAAGAATCTAGGTGATTTGTCATATCCTTTGGTAAGGCCAAACAGGTCAAGATCAAACAACAACATTACCTCGTGAGTTCCACCTAAATTGTAATTAGCGAATTCTGAAGTAAAGTGATCGTAAGCATACCCTACACGTAGTGAAGGAGTGATCTTGAAGTTTACAAGTCCTGTGATGGTTTCATTAAACCTGTAACCAACACCGGCTTCTAACCTATCGTATAACAAAACGTTTGCAGTAACATCTACTGCCAACGGCGCACCTTGAACACCTCTTGCCATAAAAGCAGGCTTCAATTTAAGATCTGGGTTTAGTTGAAAAACATATCCACCAGTTAAATAGTAGTGAATTGCTTCTTCTCCTAAAGCTGCGATCTCCTGTTCGTTCTCAATGTATTTTGAAGTAAACACGTTAGGAGCAGAAGCACCTAAGTAGTAGTTATCTCCAAACCAAAAAGCACCAAGTCCAAATACCGGGAAAACTTCGTTTACATTTTCCAAAGCAGGATCTCCCGGTTGATTTACTTGCAATCCTGAAAGGTTTGCATCAAAAGTGGTAAGACCACCTTTAAGACCAAAAGAGATTTTGCTTTCTCCACCAGTTGGGATTACGTAAGCGAAATCGGCGGTAATATTGTTTTCTTTTACAATACCACCAATTTCATCGTGAACTACGGTTAAACCAAGTTCTACTCTTTCACTAATTGGAGTGTGGGCAAAGAAGTTGGCGGTGCTTGGTGCACCGTCAACATTCTGCCATTGAGATCTGTATATACCCCCCAGGTTAAGCATACCAGGATCATCGGTAGCGTAGGCCGGGTTTATTACACTCATATTATACATATACTGAGTGAACAGCGGGTCTTGCTGAGCCATACCCTTTACTGAGAAAAGGATAACGACTGCGAATATTAAATATTTTGTGATTGTTTTTTTCATTTCTTTCTAATGTTTATCCTTTTATATTATCTGTTCAAGTATACTTTACCCTGACGAGGCTCTGTGCTTCCGTCGTTAAAGTCTATCACATAGAAATATACACCAACAGGCAATACATCGTCTCCAAGACTACCAGATTGGTTAGAAGTTCCATCCCATTCAGGAGTAGAAGCGTTTCCTTTATATACTGCATTACCCCATCTATTAAATATTGTTACATTAAAGTTAGGATAATCATTCTCTAGGAAACCTATAGAAAATGTGTCATTTTTATTATCATCGTTTGGTGTGATCGCTTCTGGAATAATAGCACACTGTTCTAAGGTAACTGTAACAGCTAATCTTTCTGAACTTTCACAACCATTATCGGAAATAAGAGTAGCATAGTAAGTAGTTCCATCAGTTAAAGTAGCATTGTTGCTTAAAGCAGTCATACTATCTGCTGAATCATACCAGGTTACTTCTCCACTTTCATTGATTTCTGCGGTAAGGGCTGCAATTGTAGGATTGTCAAACTCACATAGTTCATAATTTGAACTAATAGTAGGAGCAGGAGAATCTACAATATTAACAGTAAGTACTGCCGCTTCAGATTCGCATCCTTCATCTGATGATTGGGTTACATAGTAATCTCCATCTACCAACAGGTCTTCTTCGCTAACCATCATAGTTAGGTCTGCATCAGAATACCAGGTTAGGTTAGTTCCATCTGCCTCAAGTCTTGCCGCAGTTTCACCATCTATTGCACAGAATGCAATCGCTTCACCAGTTGTTGGAGCGTCAGGAGCTTCACTAAGAGTAATAATGATTGTAGACATATCGTCTCCACCACACTCATCACCTTCAGCTGTTACTGTGTATATTACTTCATACGTTCCAGCTTCAAAAGCGGAAGGATCCATAATTCCGCCGGTAATAACATCACCTTCTAAAGTGAACTCTCCGTCCATATCGGCGTCTGCAGAAATTAAATCGTAAAGATCTTGTTGACCATCGTTACTGCAAACTGTTACAGCCATATCTTCACCGGCGTTAGCACCTTGTTCTACTGTAATAGTAAAGGTAGTACTAGCTTCTCCTTCAACACAAGGGGCATCTTCGTTTACGGTATAGGTTACATCGTAACTTCCAGCACCCATCATAGAAGGGCTAAAGATTCCGTCTTCATAACCTTCGAAAGTACCACCTGTAGTAGTATCATCTGTTAAGTAAGTGAAAAGGTCTATATCTTCATCACTTGAACAAACTGTTTGAGGTGCTATTTCGCCAACTTCGGCTTCGATTGCATCAGTAACTACTACTGTTAGTTCAACAGAATCTGCACAGGTTCCATTTCCTACAGTATAGGTTGAGGTGAAAGTTCCAATTTGTTCGGCAGTATAAACTTCACGAATTTCTTCCATTCTAGGAGAGAAAGTTCCGTTTTGAGGAATACCGTTTTCAAGTAAGTTTAGAAAGTAATTCCTAACTTCAGTAAGTGTTGGTGTAGGGTCTAACCCAACCGAACAAACGGTAAAAGTAACATCGTCACCTGCATCAAAAGTTTCTGAAGTAACATTGATTGTAAAATCAGTTGTAGCACTTCCTTCAATACACTCTGAATCTTCTGAGCTCACAGTATAAGTGAACGAATATTCACCAGTTTCTACTGAAGTTGCGTCAAAAGTGTTTCCATTGAACTCTTCTCCATCAAGAAAGAAAGTACCACCTGGGGTGCTATCATCTGAAAGAGCATCGTTTAAGTTATAAGAAGTTTCACTAGAACAAACATCGATTTCCTGATTAGTTGCTTCTGCAGTTGCTTCTTGTGCATCTATCACATTTATTGTGAAGCTTTTCGATGCTTCTCCAAGAACACATTCTGAAGTTTCTTCACTAATAGAATAAGTGATTTCGAATTCTCCAATTCCAGCGGTTGTGGCATCAAATATATTAGCGTCAATGAATTCTGAACCTGTGAAAATTCCCCCTTCAAGTGTGTTTTCACTTAATAAGGTATTTAAATTAAATTCATTCTCGGTGATACAAATAATCGGATTTTCATCATTAACTTCCACAATAGCTTGTTCGGGAGCAAGTACTTCTACAGAAAGTTCTACAGAATCTTGACATTCTCCAGATCCAACAGTATAAGTTGTGGAAAAGATGCCAATCTCAGCCTCGTTGTTGTACCAGTTTACGATTTCGTTAATAGTAGGTTCGAAAGTTCCGTTTCTACTTACACCTTCATCAAGAAGATCTAGATAGTAATTTCTAACCGAACTAATTGAAGGGAACCTTCCGTTTTCGATCGTTATATTACAGATTTCTGTGCTGTTAGGTTGCCCAGCATCAAAACTTTCTGTAGTTACGTTTATGGTAAAAGACGCATTAGCATTTCCCTGAATACATTCAGCATTCTCTGAGCTTATATTGTAAGTGAAATTATACGTTCCTTCTTGTGTCACGTCAAAAGAAGTTCCTTCAAAAGCTTCTTCCTCTAATGTAAATGAACCTCCTGGAGTAGTACCGGCTGTTAATGCGGTGGTTAAATCAAAAGAAGTTTCGCTAACGCAAACATCGATTTCCTGATTAGTTGCTTCTGCAGTTGCTTCTTGTGCATCTATCACATTTATTGTGAAGCTTTTCGATGCTTCTCCAAGAACACATTCTGAAGTTTCTTCACTAATAGAATAAGTGATTTCGAATTCTCCAATTCCAGCGGTTGTGGCATCAAATATATTAGCGTCAATGAATTCTGAACCTGTGAAAATTCCCCCTTCAAGTGTGTTTTCACTTAATAAGGTATTTAAATTAAATTCATTCTCGGTGATACAAATAATCGGATTTTCATCATTAACTTCCACAATAGCTTGTTCGGGAGCAAGTACTTCTACAGAAAGTTCTACAGAATCTTGACATTCTCCAGATCCAACAGTATAAGTTGTGGAAAAGATGCCAATCTCAGCCTCGTTGTTGTACCAGTTTACGATTTCGTTAATAGTAGGTTCGAAAGTTCCGTTTCTACTTACACCTTCATCAAGAAGATCTAGATAGTAATTTCTAACCGAACTAATTGAAGGGAACCTTCCGTTTTCGATCGTTATATTACAGATTTCTGTGCTGTTAGGTTGCCCAGCATCTACCAATTCACCATCAATGATTGTAATAGCAAAAGTAGATTCATCAGTACCACATTCATCAGCTTCATCACCAACGGTGTATGTGCCTTCTATGGTAATGCTAGGATCTCGATTTGGATTACTGTAATATGTAAATAGAGATTGCCCTATCTCCTCAAAATCATTTCCTAAATTACTTTCGACCGTTCCGCCAGTTTCTCCATTGAAATTAAATCTATTAAAAAGAGCTGGTATTATGTTTTCTGGATTCTGAAGATTAGGTAATACAATTTCCTCTAATTCACTTAAACATAGTGATCCAGAAATATCTTGGCCTGCATCAGGTCCTTGGATTACATCAATGGTAAAAGTAGTTTCCTCACTACCGCTTACACAATTTAAAGATTCGTCTACTCTGTAAGTAATTGTATAAGTGTCTGGTTCTACTGTTGAAGGATCAAAAACATTGTTGGATACTCCTTCTCCTGAGAAAGTTCCGCCTACCGTGCCTTCAAAAGAATCAGCTTCAGTTAATGAAGTTAGATCTATTGGCTGGTCACTTGTGCAAACATCTTCGTTATAAACTAAATTTCCTGCGTTAGCCGTTTCTCCTTCGATAACAGTACGGGTAAGTTCAATTTCCTCTGAACAGCCATTTTCAACATTTGCAATGAAGGTAGCAGTAAATGTATCGATGTTATTCTGGTTGTATTGATTGATTACAGCCTGAATATCGCCTTCTTCAAAATCTCCTTCAGGAATGTTTTCTCCGAAGTTTTCTAAGAATAATGCTTCAACATCTTCCGGAATTTCATTAACCAGTGCAGGAATATCGTCGTTACATAAATCGGCAACAGGTTCTAAAAGAGCTTCTAGGTTTGGACTTTCTAATACAGTGAATTCAAATTCAGCTGTGTCCGCACATTCACCCGAACCAGCGGTATAAATAGAATTAAAAGGTCCTTCTAATCCGTTCTGAATATCTACTGTGATTTGTGTAATATTGGAGAAAGTCCCTTCATCTACATCTTCACTTAGCAATGATGTTAGATAGTCTTCAACTTCTTGTTCTGTTACATCAGTCGAAAGACAAACCTCATTGCCTTCAGTGTTATTCTCACCAGCCTCGAAATCTTCTTCTACTATGATTTCAAGTTCTACAATATCTTCACATCCTTCTTCAGTAGTAAAAGTAGCTTCAGTAGTAAAGGTTTGTGTAGGATCGTCGTTAAAGTCTCCTGCAATACTTTGAATGCTAGGATTAAAAGAAACATCGGAAGGAAGATTGCGATCTTCCACTAAAGTTAGGAATAGGTTTTGAGGTGCTTCACCAGCAGCCAATCTCTCTTGAACTTCAGCTAAACAAAGTGTGGTTGAGACATCTGCTCCAGCATCAAATTCTATTATTTCTACTGTAACTTCAAGTCTATCAACGCTTTCGCAAAATTCACCAACCGTAGTTAAGTAGTAAGTTTCACCGTCTTCCAGAGGTGTGTTTTGACTTAGTTCTACTACACTGTTCTGAGTAGGAAAATATCTATTTTCTCCGCTAGCTACAATATCACCCAACGTAGGGTTGTTTGAAGCACAAAATATTTGCTCTTCATCACCTGTTGGAGCTGGTTCCGTTTCCAGGTTCACCCTAGTTCTAGCACGGTTAGTTTCACATCCTGTGAAATCGTTGGTTACACTAGCATAGTAGTCAGTGTTGTCTTGTAGTGGAGTTGAAGGATCAATTGGATCAGAATCTGTTCTATTATAATACCAATTAACGGTCAGGTTAGGAATATCATCTGCATCAGTTCTAAGATCTCCAACGGTTGTTTCCGGATTATTTATGTCATCAACACAAATAGTAAGTCCTCCTAAAGATTGTTTGTTAGTTTGCATTCTCGAGGAATCTATTCCCAGGATTTCTGGTTCATTGATGATAGTTACTGTTACAGATTCCCTGGAGTTACAGGTGTCATCAGAATTTCCTGCATAATAGGTGTTTCCGTCAACTAAAAGTTGGGTTTCAGGGATTGGATCTGATGAATCTGCAGTTTCGTACCAAACGACATCGTTACCGTTAGCTGGAGTAGCACTTAGGTCGCTTATTTCAGCTTCTTGAGAATCGCAGAAAATTTGCTGATTTCCAGTTTCACTAGTATCGTCGTCTCCGACGATAGGGCAGTCTTGCCCAAATGAAGGCAAGGTTCCAATTAACAATACAAAGGCGAAAAGGAACCAATTTGTTCCCTTCCTCCCAAAAGTAAAATTTTGCATAGGCTAGGTGTTAAAATTCAATTATTAGTATTAGGTTTAAATAATTTTAGCAGCACAAATATTAAAATAATTTTTAACATTGTGAGTTAAACTAAGCAGTACTTTAACAAATTTTACCATTTATTTTGGTTCTATATTTTTTTGTTAAACGTTACTTGATGCTTTAGGTCGAAATTCGCGATAAATTTATGAAAAAATTAATAGGATGACTAACAAATTCTTAATATTCAGTATAATTCTCTATTCAATTTTAACGCCTGTTTTAGCGCAGTCTTCTATAGGAACCGGGGAGAAATATCTTAATGAAAACCAAATTAACCAGGCAAAGAAGGTTTTTGAAGAGCACAATGAGAATTTAAAGGCTATGGAATATCTTGGTGATATTGCCAGTTTTGAGAAAAAATGGGATGAAGCAATAGATTATTATGCAAAACTGGTGGAAGACCAGCCTAACTCTTCGGCCTATAACTTCAAACTTGGTGGAGCAATGGGAATGAAAGCTATGGAAGCTTCTAAATTTAAAGCGGCTTTAATGCTGGGCGATATTAAAACGTATTTAAATAAAGCTGCCGATTTAGATAAAAACCATGCAGAAGTCCGTAGGGCCCTGGTGGAACTTTATATGCAATTGCCAACTATTATTGGGGGTAGCAAAGAACTTGCACAGCAGTATGTAAAAGAACTTCAGTCAATTAATAAAGTGGATGCTTACCTGGCCCAAGCTTATATTCATAAAATAGAAGAAGACCGGGAAGCAATGAAAATAGCAGTGAATAAAGCCTTTGAAGCGGCCAATAAAGATAAAAGCCTGGTAGCGCGTAATTACCTGAATTATGAATTAGGCGAAAGAGCAGCTTTACTAAATCTAAAACCTGAAATGGCAGTTGATTTTCTTGAAAAGTATATAAAAAATTATAATTATAAAGATTTAAAATCGCCGGCCTGGGCCCATTTTCATATTGCTAAAATTCAGGCTTCAAAGAATAATCAGGATCAAGCTTTGACTCATATAAATAAAGCCCTGGCATCAAAGTTTAATTTTCCTGAAGCCGAAAAACTCAAACAACAAATATTAGAGATGTAGGCTAAAGGCTTTTCCTAAAGTCTTAACTATATTTGCAGCCAGTTAACAGAGTTAAAATTGCCATAATTACTGGCGCGAAAAAGAATCTAATGAAACTTCATTTTATAGCAATTGGCGGTAGTGCTATGCATAGTCTTGCCCTTGCACTTCACACAAAAGGAAATATTATTACCGGAAGCGATGATGCTATCTACGAACCCTCAAAATCTGCTTTACAAAACAAAGGTTTGCTTCCGGAAGAATTTGGGTGGTTTCCTGAGAAATTAACACGGGAATTGGATGCCGTGGTATTGGGTATGCACGCCAGGGAAGATAATCCCGAGTTGAAGAAAGCTGAAGAATTAGGCTTGAAAATTTATTCGTATCCTGAATTCCTTTTTGAACTTTCTAAAGAGAAAACACGCGTGGTAATTGGTGGATCTCACGGAAAAACTACGATTACGGCTATGATATTGCACGTAATGCATTATCACGGTAAGGAAATTGACTATATGCTTGGTGCCCCGGTTCGCGGAATTGAAAATACTATTAATCTAAGCGATGAGAATGACTTTATGCTCATTGAAGGTGACGAATACCCGGCTTCAGCTATAGATCTTCGTCCAAAATTCCATCTTTATCAACCAAATATAGCCTTACTTAGTGGGATTGCCTGGGATCACATTAACGTCTTTCCTACTTTTGAAAACTATGTAGAGCAGTTTCAAATTTTTATAAAATCTATTGTAAAAGGCGGAATCCTCGTTTATAACGAAGAAGATGAAACTTTAAAAAATTTAGCTGAAAATACCGAAAATCAAATAAGAAAACATCCTTATTCTACTCCTGAATACCACGTAGAAGATGGAGAAACAATCCTGGAAACTTCTGAAGGGGATATGCCTTTAGAAATCTTTGGAAGACATAATATGAATAACCTTGCAGGTGCAAAATGGATTTGCCAGCATATGGGAATTGATGAAGACGATTTCTATGAAGCTATGATGGAATTTGAAGGTGCCAGCCGTAGGTTAGAAAAGATTTATGAAAATGAGAACGGAATTATTTTTAAAGATTTTGCACACAGCCCATCTAAAGTGAAAGCCAGCACAGAGGCGGTGAAAGAACAATACCCCAATAAGAAACTTATTGCCTGTTTAGAATTACACACTTTTAGCAGTCTTAATTCAGAATTTATTCAGCAGTATAAAGATACTTTAGATAAAGCTGATGAAGCTGTGGTATTTTATTCTCCAGAGGCAATTTCGCAAAAACAAATGCAAGCTGTTTCTCCTGAGGAAATAAAAAATGCCTTCAATGAACCAAATCTGGAAGTGGTTTCTGAAACTTCAGCATTTAAAAAAATACTGGAATCTAAAGATTTAAAAAATTCGGTTTTACTTTTAATGAGTAGCGGGACTTTTGGAAGTTTAGATCTTGAAGAGATGAAAACTTTGTTTTAAGTTAAATACCTCATTTTAAATTGTCCCGCTGTATATAAGAAATCATTTTTTATCTTTATAAAACTATGGGGCAGGAAAATCAGGTTGGTTTTGGAATTAAATCCTGGGCAGAAGACGATCGGCCCAGGGAAAAACTGCTTCATAAAGGTAAACTCAGTCTAAGCGACGCTGAACTTATCGCAATATTAATTGGTTCAGGAAGCCGCAATGAATCTGCAGTGCAATTAAGCAAACGCATTCTAGCTTCTACAGGAAATCAACTTAGCGATCTCGGAAAACTTTCAGTAAAAAAGCTCTGTGAATTTAAAGGAATTGGTCCGGCAAAAGCTATAAGTATTGTAGCTGCGATGGAACTGGGTCGGCGCCGAAGAACAGAAGAAGCCTTAGAGAAGAAGAAAATTACTTCCAGTGCTTCGGTTTTTGAGCTGATGCAGCCTATAATTGGCGAACTTTATCACGAAGAATTCTGGATTATTTATCTCAATAATTCCAACAAAGTTATTGAGCAATTACAACTTAGCAAAGGCGGTATTACTGGTACCCTTGTAGATGTTCGCATCACCCTAAGAAAAGCACTTGAAGTTGGTGCAACTTCTATTATTTTGGCGCATAACCATCCCTCGGGAACTTTAAAGCCAAGTGAAGCCGATAAACAACTTACCCAGAAGCTCAAAACAGCGGCGCAAAGTTTAGATATAAAGGTGCTGGACCATCTTATTGTAACCGAAAAATCATACTTTAGCTTTGCAGACGAAGGCGTACTTTAAATTGATTAGATGCTACTAATTTATACCCAGAAGATCACCCCGCGAATAGTTTACATTTTTAAACATATTTGCACCAATGTTCTGGGGATTTCCATAAAATTTACTACAAAAATTGAAGAATTTATCGCCCACGAGGGGATGAAACTTTCTTACGGAAAACAAGCCCTGGGAAACGAATTGTTTGTGCAAAAAGTAGATCTTTTACTAGAACAGGGTTTAAGCGAGGTAGAAATAAAAGTACAGCCCTGGGGCGATAATTATTGCTTTTTCCCAGTGTCAGAAAACAGTGCTTTACCTTTTGATATTTTTGCAGCTTCTTTCTTTTTGCTGAGTAGGTACGAAGAATATTTACCGCACGTAAAAGATGATTTAGGGCGTTTCCCTGCTTCAGAAAGTGTAGGGTTTCAGGAAGGATTTTTAAAAACTCCCGTAGTAGATATCTGGGCTTATAAATTTAAGGAAATTCTGCTGGAAAGATTCCCGGAAATTTCACTTGCCAACAGGGAATTTCATACCAGGGCCATAATAGCAGTAGAGCACGTTTTTAATTTTCAGAATAAAGGGTTTTTGCGCAGTTTAGCAGGAATGCATTTAGATATTATAAAACTCCAGTTTAATAAAGTTTTAGATCGTATACAGGTAGTGATGCGGATTAAAAAAGATCCTATAAATATTTTTGAAGATCTAATTGCATTTATAAAGGAATACAAAGTTCCTTTACTGTTTATGTTTCAGCTTAGTGATTTTTCTATTTACGATCGTAACATTAATTACAACCGAAACCCATATCGCTCTATTATAAAATATGTGGGAGATTATGCTAAAGTGGGTTTAATGCCCGGTTATTTTGCAATGGAAGATTTTAAAACCCTTCGGAAGGAAAAGTTGCGTATGGAAAATACCGTACATACTCCTTTAGATAGCGTGATTAATGTGAAATATAATTTGAATATTCCTGAATTTTATAATTTCCTCTCAGAGCTTGAAATTCCGCAGGATTATTCTATGGGATATCCTGAAACTGCCGGTTTTAGAGCGGGAACCTGTAGTCCTTTTTTGTTTTATGACATTAATACTGAATCTACCCTTGCTTTAAAAATTCATCCTTATGTTTTCAATTCAAATATCGTAGAACATACAGATTTTGGACAATTAACCGGCGATATTGGCAAAATGATTGCTGAAGTAAAAAAAGTAGGTGGAAGTTTTAAAGCTGTATTTAAAAATCAGGATTTTTCTGAATATTCTAACTTTCAGGCTTATTACGCATTACTAAAACAGATTTATGAAATTAAGTAATATCAATCATATATTTTTCGATTTAGACCATACTCTATGGGATTTTGATCGAAATTCTGCCCTTGCTTTTGAGCGGGTTTTTAAATTCAGAAATATTCCGTTAGAGATAAAAGATTTTCTCGAGATCTATATGCCGGTGAATTTTAAATATTGGGAGCGTTATAGAAATGACGAAGTTACAAAAGAAGCTTTACGGTATGGGCGGCTTAAAGATAGTTTTGATCTTTTAAAATTTGAAGCCGATCAAGATTTAATAAATAATATAGCTATAGATTATATAGAATATTTACCCGACCATAATTATCTTTTGGAGGGTAGTAAAGAAGTGCTGGATTATCTTCACAAAAGTTATGAATTGCATATTATTACAAATGGCTTTGAAGAAGTGCAACATAAAAAACTTTCTAATTCCGGCATAAGTAAGTATTTTACTACAATCACTACTTCTGAAGAAGCAGGTGTGAAAAAACCGAATAAATTAATTTTCGAAGCCGCACTCAAAAAATCTTCAGCTACTCCTGAAAATAGTATTATGATTGGGGATAATTATGAAGCCGATTGTACTGGAGCTCAAAATTGTGGTATAAAACCCATCTTTTTCGACTACTATGGAAATAAAGAAAACATCGGTGTAATGCATATAAAAACGTTAAATGAACTAAAGACTTATTTGTAGTAATATTCTTTTGTTAATTTCGTTAGTACAACCTAATGCCGTGCCTAATGAAATTACTTTCCAACTTTCTTGTAAGAAGTATTGGCCTAGTGCTTATTGGTGTTGTGTTATGCGGTTGCGTAAAAGATGTAGATCTTAACCAAAAAGAGGAAATTAGCTTAAGCCCCGATGTGCAAATAGATCTTCTTATCTACGATATAGACCAATCTCAATTTAAAGATCCTTCTACCGGAAATATTAAAACTCATATAAGTGATACCGTGAGGTTAGAGTTTCTGGACGATGATTATATTCAGAAAGATCTTGCTTCGGTAGAATTCTATTTCAGGCATATTAATACTTTTCCTCGCGAAATTAATAGTGAAATTAGATTTTTGTCTGATGCTAACCAGGAGCAATTTGCGGTAAACTATGTTATAAAACCCGGTACTGCTGGTAATCCCGTAACAACAGAGCAGTTTGAATTTATTGAAGAAGATCGTATACATTTAGTTCGTAGAACAATAAAAATGGTTGTTGAATTAGAGGTTCAACCGGGATCATCAAAATTTGAAGGGGAATTAGATTTCGCTTCCAAAGGCCTCTTTTCGTTTGAATTTTAATGATGTGGAGACTAATAGGATTGTTTTTAATTATTTCAGGAACGGTTGTAGCCCAAAACAAACCGCTACTGTTTAATGTAGACGATTTGCCACAAACTTTAATGAGTAATCCCGGGGCTCAAATTAACTTTACTGGCCATATTGGGATTCCGTTTTTTTCACAAATCCATCTTTCTGCAGGTTCTACGGGAGCCGATCTTTATGATATTTTTGCCAATGATGGTACAAATATTAATACCCGTATTCAGGAAACCATGCGCAATATGGATTCCAGGGATTATTTTTCCATAAATCAGCAATTGGAAATATTTTCTATGGGTTGGAAAATAGATAAAAAAAATTATCTGTCTACCGGTATTTACCAGGAAATGGATGTATTTTCTTATTTTCCAAAAGACCCTGCGATTCTGGCCAACGAAGGCAATAACGATTATTTAAACGAACCTTTCTATTTTGACGATGTTTCTTTTACGGGAGAAATAATGACGGTGTATCACCTGGGAATTAACCATAAATTTGATAACCGACTCACAGTAGGTGCGAGGGCAAAATTATATTCCAGTATTTTTAATGCCGAAAGTACCGGGAATACAGGCAGATTTACCACCTATACCACTCCCGATGGTAGAAATGTCTACAATCACGAAGTGGTAGATATGAACGTTTTAATTAATACCTCAGGTTTTGCTCCCTTAAAGGAGGAAGAAGGAATGACCGTAGAACAAGCTACCGCCGAATTGCTAAGTCGGTCTTTTTTTGGAGGCAACGTGGGTTTCGGGTTAGATTTGGGTCTTTCCTATATTTTGCATGAACAATTTATCCTGTCCGGTTCTGTACAGGATCTTGGTGCTGTTTTTCAGCGTAAAGACGTAGAAAATTACAGGTATTTTGGATCTTATGAAACCAGCGGGATAGAACCACTTTTCCCTGAGTTAGATGCAAATGATGAAGCATTACCATATTGGGACGATTTTGAAGATGAAGTAGATAGAAATCTTAGAGATGAAACTACCAACCAATCTTATACTACCTGGCGACCTATAAAAGCAAACTTTGCTATGGAATATGGTTTTGGCCCCGCTTTTTTACCCTGTCATTATCTAAGTGTGAAAAAAGTGAGGTATATGAATTTGCTGGGAATGCAGCTAAGCGGTGTGAAAAGGCCAAAAGGTTTTGTCTACGCTTTTACTACTTATTGGGATAGAAAAATTAATGAAAACCAGCGCTTAAAAGTGTCTTATTCTTTAGACGATTATTCTTTAACTAATATTGGCTTGATGTATACAAGAACTTTTAATAAATTTAATGTTTATCTGGCTGCCAATAATTTGCTGGCTTTCCCTAATTTGGCCAAAGCTCACAGTGCTTCCGTGCAACTGGGAATGCAACTTATTTTTAATGATTAATAATATTTAAATGAAAAGAATAATTTTTATACTCACTTTTTTTATCGGTTCTATTCCAATGCTTGCGCAAGATCTTGATCAATATAAATATGTGATAGTTCCCGAGGAGTTTGAGTTTTCTAAAGAAAAAAATCAATTTCAATTAAACGCACTCACTAAATTTCTCTTTGAAAAATATGGATTTGAAACATTGATGAAAAGTGAAGAAAAACCAGCCGATCTTCAGGAGAATTATTGCCTGGGGCTCAATACCAAAGTAAAAGATAATTCGGGTTTATTTGTGACTAAACTGGTGATCCAGTTAGAAGATTGTAGAGGTAATATTGTTTTTGAAACCAAAGAGGGACGAAGCAGGGAAAAAGATTATAAAACAGCCCATCACGAAGCTTTGCGGGATGCTTTTAGTGATATTGAAGCATTAAATTACAGCTATAATCAGGGGGAAGTTGCAGCTGCTGCACCTGCTAATGATAAGAAGCCAAAAGCCGCCGAAAAAGCTGAAGTAGCACAAAGCAAGCCTGAAACCAGAGCTCCCGAAGCTCCTGAAGACGCTCAAACACCTGCAACAGCTTCCGCCGAAGTAGTGGTTGAAAATCCTATGATAGATAATGATTCAGCAAAGGAATTGGAATTTGAAAAGGATAATATTTCTTATTTTCTTGAAAAATCAGATTCAGGGTATTCATTTTTTCAGGAAAATTCCCAGGAACCTTTTGCCGTTTTAGCTAAATCTGGGGAGAAAAATAGCTTTATCTACAAATCCCTCACCCGGCAGGGTGTAGCCTATTTTGACGAGGGAGGTGACTTGATAGTAGAATATTTAAACGCCGAAAATAAATCGGTTAAGCTTGTTTATAAAGCTTCAGCCAATCAATAATTATACTTGGTTTTCCAGCGCTTCTTAAGAAATTCTCTTTGCGCATTTTCCCGCGGATTGTTCCCGGGATCATAAAACTTTGTGTTTTTTATTTCATCGGGTAAAAACTCTGCTTCCACAAAATTATTCTCGTGGTTGTGGGCATATTTATAGTCTTTTCCATAGCCAATATCTTTCATTAGTTTAGTTGGAGCGTTCCTAATAGAAAGCGGAACTGATAAATTTCCTGTTTTTTTAACTGCACTTTGTGCCTGGTTAATTGCCATATAGGCCGCGTTACTTTTGGAGGAAGTTGCCAGGTAGGTAACGCATTGGCTCAATACAATTCGGGCTTCGGGAAAACCAATGGTAGTTACCGCCTGAAACGTGTTATTAGCTATAACCAGGGCGGTAGGATTGGCATTTCCGATATCTTCACTGGCTAAAATTAGTAATCTGCGGGCAATAAATTTTACATCTTCACCGCCTTCAATCATCCTGGCGAGCCAGTAAACAGCCGCGTTGGGATCGCTCCCGCGAATAGATTTAATAAATGCCGAAATAATGTCGTAATGCTGTTCACCGGTTTTATCGTAAAGCACTGTGTTTTGCTGAACCCTATTAAAAACCATATCGTTGGTAATTTCCAGGTTTCCTTCGGAAGATGTAACGAGAAGTTCAAAAATATTCAGCAATTTCCGGGCATCACCGCCACTTAACCTAAGTAAAGCTTCGGTTTCCTTTAATTTTATATTTTTGGCCGCAATAATTTTATCTTCCCGCATCGCTCTTTCCAAAAGTGCTACCAGATCTTCTTTGCTAAAAGGTTTTAAAATATAAACCTGGCAACGGGAAAGTAGGGCAGAGATCACCTCGAAACTTGGATTTTCGGTAGTGGCACCAATTAAAGTAACCCAACCTTTTTCGACCGCGCCTAAAAGAGAATCCTGTTGTGATTTGCTAAAACGATGAATTTCGTCTATAAATAGAATAGGATTTTTTGTGGTAAATAAACCATCGCTTTTTTTGGCTTTTTCTATTACCTCCCGAACATCTTTCACGCCACTGCTAATTGCGCTCAGTGTAAAGAAAGGCCTGTCTGAAGTGGTGGCGATAATATTGGCTAAAGTGGTTTTGCCAACGCCCGGTGGCCCCCAGAAAATCATGGAAGGAATTATACCTTGTTGAATTTGTTGCCTCAATGCTCCTTTTGGCCCAATTAGATGCTGCTGACTTAAATAGTCGTCTAAAGTTTGTGGGCGTAATCTTTCTGCTAATGGTTTACTCATCTGACAAAATTAGTAATTTGAATAACACTTTGTCATCTATTAACAAATGGATTCTTTTTTGTAATATTAAAAGAAACTAATTCTTTTGAAACAGTCCAGTCCATTTGTTTTTACTACCGGCGTTTTGGGATACCCTATCCTTTTCGTGCTGCTAATTTGGATAGTTTTCTGGTTTGAGATTCGCTTCGGTATTAGTTTTAATAATTTTGGGGTTCGTCCAGGAGAAATTAAAGGTTTACGTGGAATTTTATTTTCACCATTTATTCATGGAGATATAAAGCACCTTTTCAATAATACCATCCCGCTTTTTGTGCTTTCCATGTCGCTATTCTATTTCTATAGGAAAATAAGCTGGCCGGTGCTAATTATTGGTTTGCTGCTTACCGGAATTCTTACCTGGAGCATTGGGCGACCCGCGAACCATATTGGGGCGAGTGGAATAATATATATGCTTGCCGCTTTTTTATTTTTCAAAGGTATTTTTTCAAAATATTACCGCTTAGTGGCGCTTTCTCTAATCGTAGTTTTCCTTTATGGCGGAATGCTTTGGTATGTTACTCCTATAGATCCTGAAATTTCCTGGGAAGGGCATCTATCGGGATTAATTTCGGGTTTTGTGTTAGCGGTATTTTATAGGAAGAATACTATTAAAAGTCCTAAATACGAATGGGAAAAACCTGAATACAGCGAGAAGGAAGATCTATTTATGCAGCATTTTGATGAAAATGGGAATTTCATTGAACGGCGCTTTGAAACGAAGGAAGAGGAAGAGGTCCCCCAGCCTCCCGAATTAAATTCGGGACAGGCTCCAAAGGAGGAGTGTAATATTCAGTTTAATCACGAGGAAAATGATGATTCAGAAATTACTTATCGTTATTTTTATAAGAAATCAGAATCCAAAAAAGAGTAAGGATGAAATTTTTTTTTAAATCCTAAGAAAGTTCTCTTTGTCGAATCGCTTCATATAAAAATACACCACAGGCAACGGATACATTCAATGATTCAATTTTACCGAACATAGGCAGTTTTGCCTTTTTATCTACACTTTTTAAAATTGAATTTGAAACTCCTTTAGCTTCATTCCCCATAATAATTCCTGAGGCCTGCGTGAAGTCTACATCGTAAATTGTGTCTTCTGTTTTTTCGGTAGCAGCTACCAATTGCACACCTGAAGATTGTAAATAGAAAACAGCATCTTTAATGTGATTCACTTTTACAATAGGAAGGTTGAATACCCCGCCGGCTGAAGTTTTAACGGTATCTGCATTTAAAGGCGCACCTCCTTTTTCAGGAATAATTATAGCATCAACTCCTGTGCATTCTGCGGTTCTAATAATTGCCCCAAAATTACGCACATCGGTAATTTGGTCTAATAATAGAAATAGGGGAGTGGTTTTTTCTTCAAGAATTTTTTCAATCGTTTCCTCAAGGTTCCCAAATTTAATTGGGGAGATAGTCGCTACCACACCCTGATGATTTCCTTTGGAAAGCTTATAAAGTTTTTCTTCTGGAACAAATGAAATATTATAGCTGCCCTTTTGAAGAAGGTGATTCAATTCCTGAAATAAAGGACCTGAGAGGCCTTTTTGAATATAAACCTTATCAATGCTTTTTCCTCCCTGGATAGATTCTATAACAGCCCTAATTCCAAAAATACGTGTAGTTTCTTCCATAGGGCAAAGGTATGCTTTGTTAGGAAATTTAAATAAAGTTAAAGCATAAAAAAAGCCACCCAATTTGGGTGGCTTCATAATATTAATTGAATTCTTAATTATTCAACATCCCAGAAAACTGGAGTTTGTTGATCATCACCGCCAATGGCATCTGATGCGTCAATATAATTAGCGTTGTTAAGGTTTTGTTCATCAATTGGATAAGTGAACCTTAATGGTACCGGAGTTTCAAACTCTGCCGGAATAGCTAGTTCAGGAGCATCATATTTTCTCCAAACTGACCATCCCTGGAAAGGATTGTCAAACATCGCGATCCAGTATTGTTTTGCGTACTGCTCGGTAGAACCGTCATAAGCAACATCAGCCTGACTTAAATAAGCGGCAGCGTCTTCTGCAGATCCACCCCAATAAGTAATAGAAGCTGTAATTGCTTCATTGTAATGAGTTTCAGCATCACCTGGAACTTCATAACCTAGTTGGGCAGCCATAGAAAGGTTGAAACGAACTTCAGCATGATCTATAAAGATGCCTTCCCTTGTTGGATCTTCAAGAAGTTCTCCAATTTGAGTGAATGCACTGAAATTATTACTTCCTCCATATACACCACCGTCGTAACCATCGGCAAGGTTATCCTTAAAGTAGAACATTCTTCTAGGATCATCTAATTCATTCATGTAATCTACAATAGTTGCAGATGCAAGAAAATCAGCACGTCCACTTTGAATAAGATCTACCCATAAAGGGTTTGTGTTAGGATCGTTAGACTGGTATTGCAAAGTAGCATTGTCTTCGTTAGATAGAATAAGACCTGCCGTAGCAGCTGACTCAACAGTAGATTGTGATAAACCTGGGTTGGCGTCAGAAATTCTCATTCCTAAACGTAATTTCAACGAATTAGCGAATAACATCCATTTGTTCATATCTCCACCGTATACGGGGTCTGAACCTGCATAACCCTGGCCTGCACCTAACATGGTGTTTGCTGCAGTTAAACGTGAAATAAGGTCTTCATAGATTACCATATCGTCATCATAAGCAGGTAGAGGGAATTCCTCTGCCTGAACGGCTTGAGAGTAAGGAATGTCTCCAAAAGTATCTACAAGTACATGCCACGCATATACTTCAATAACTTCTATCTGGCCCATTCTCGCATCTTTTTGAGCTTGAGAAAGTTCAGTGTTTTCGTTTAAAATACGCTTGGCGTCCTGTAAATCGAAGATAACATCTCTATAGATTTCAGACCATACATTGTCTGGATTATTTCTAGACTGCAAATTGTAGTTAGGTTCATCTAAATACGTAGTAGTTGTCCAGTACTGGGCTAAAAATCTGTAAAGTGCATCATTCACATTAGGACTGGCCATATTATCTGCCAGGCTTACGGTAGCCGCTGTGAATAAAAATTCAGAAGCTACCTGCGTAGGGTTCTTAGGATCCCTGTTTAGGTCCTCATATTGCTCGTCGGTCTGACAAGACCATAATGTTACGAGTGCTGTTATAGCTACAATATATTTCTTCATGATTAATTTTATTAAAAGTTAAATTTAAGGCTTGCACCAATTTCTTTCACAGCTGGATAAGCTCCAGATTGGTAACCTTGAACATTCCCTGAACTAAGACCCGCTTCTGGATCAGAGTAAGGTAGGTTCTTGTGAATTATCCAAAGGTTTCTACCTATAACAGAGATTGAAGCTCTTGTAAATGGAATTGCATCAAGAATTTTGTCTCCAAAATTATAAGAAAGGTTAACCTCTCTCAACTTCACAAAAGAAGCATCGTACACGTGTCCAGCATTTGCATCTCTACCGTAACCAAATGGGTTACCAAAATAGTCTGTTCTTGCTCTGGTATTATTTTCTGAAGTATTTGTTACTTCATAAGTACCATCAGGATTAAAGGAAACATCTCCCTGTACACCATCTAATATCACACCACCTTGTTCTGCTTCAGTAACGTAGCCAGGATCTCCTGGTGCAAGGTCTGGATTATATAATGGATTTCTAATTGGATTACCAAGCTCGTTGGTGCCTACACTCTGGTCATAGATTCCAGTTGCAAAACCATACCAGGTATCAAGAGAGAAAATATCTCCACCTTTTTGAACATCAATTAAGAAGTTTAAAGAAACATTCTTGTATTGGAAAGTGTTAGAAACACCACCTGTCCAATCTGGCTGGATATTACCAATAATGTAGTTTGAGTTAGGAGTTCTTGCATAATAACCTCCAGAATTAATTACTCTGTTTCCATTATCGTCATAGATATAATCTGTACCTCTAATAGCTCCATAAGGTTCTCCTGGTGCTGCGTTGATACTAATACCACCCTGGACACTGGCTAGCTGAAGGTTATCAATTCCCTCAGTTAACTCTAGTACTTCACTACGGTTTCTAGCCCAGTTAACGTTTATATTCCAATTAAAGTCTTCTGTTCTAATTGGATTTAAGGTTAAAGATAGTTCAACACCTTTATTTTCAATTGTACCTGCGTTTAATAGTTTTGATGTAAAACCTGTTGCAGTCGAAACCGGTACCGGAGTAATCTGGTTTTCGGTTTGAGAGTTATAATAAGAAACATCAAATCCAATTCTTCTGTCAAAGAAGTTAGCTTCAAGACCAACTTCATATGACTTCATACGCTCTGGATCTAAGTTTGGATTATTTAATGAAGAGTTGTTACTCGCAACACCAGCTCCTGCAAAAGGAGATGAAATAGTATAGGTGTTAAATACTCTGTAAGGACTAGTATCATTACCTACCTCTGCATAGTTAGCTCTTAATTTAGCAAAGTTTAACCAATCAACTTCAATTACGTTAGAAAGCAAAATACTGGTAGAAAGTGATGGGTACCAGAATGTATTATTTTCCATTGGTAGGGTAGAAGAACGGTCTCTTCTTATTGTACCTTCTAAATAATAAGTATCTAAATATCCAACTCCAGCTCTGGCATAAACACCATCAAGCATTCTTACCATTTCGTACTCCTGTGGAGGGTTTAATGGGCTGGCACTGTTAGTTAAAGCATAGAAGTCTGGAGCATTTAAGCCACCATTAGTACTTGCAAGAATACTGTTTCTTTCATTTCTACGAAGGTTAACCCCAAGGTTACCATCAAGGTTAAGATCTGAAGTTATGTCTTTATTAAAGTTCAGGATAAGATCGTAGTTATATTCAGCACCTCGGTTGTTAAATCTACTATATCCAGAAACCCCGTTACTTCCAACATTTCTTCTTTCTTCCTGTAATTCATCATAGGTATCAAAAGAAAAACGTCCTAGAACACTAAATACATCACTAATTTCATAGTTTAGGTTGATGTTACCAAAATACCTGTTACGAGTATCGGTTTGGAAATTTTCGTAAAGTGTCCAGTATGGGTTGTCCATATAAATAGGAGCTAGATTATCTGGACTATTTGGGTTCCATGAAATGTTTTCTCCAGTAGAAAAATAAGCATCTCTTTGCTCATAAATATCTACGTTGGTTTGAAACCACTGTCTGAAAGATTGCATAATATTTAAAGAACTATACCCAGTTCCATATCTACCTTTACCGTCAGTTTTGGTGAAAGTTATATTTGTTTGCGCGGTAAACTTGTCAGTAAAATCGTGCGAACCACTAAACTTAATTGTATTTCTTTTAATTCTACTGTTTGGTAAGTTACCTTGTTGATTTAGGTTAGTTGCACTAACTCTAAAAGAACTTGTTTCGTTACCACCATCTAAGGCTACAGAGTTAATTGCGGTATAACCGGTTTGCCAAATGTCATTTGGAGTGTTTTCTGCAGCTTGCCATGGGGTAGCCTGTTGGTAGGTATCCAATTGTGGATAAATAGAATTCCATTGGTAAATAGGTCTTCCGTCAAAAGCAGCACCAAAAGAGGCATCCTCAGTAAATGGAGTTACTTCATCAAGGTTACCATCACCATCAACATCATATAGGTTGAAATAAGCATCTCCATCAGGTCCGTAATATCTACCGTAACCTGCACCATATTGATCCTGGTATTTTGGAAGTGTTTCGTCATCTACGTGAGTAGTCATAAGCGTAGAATTTACTGAAACACCAATTCCTTTGCTTTTGCTACCTTTTTTAGTCTCTATAATAATTGCACCGTTGGCAGCTCTAGCTCCATAAAGTGCAGTTGCTGCAGCACCTTTAAGTACGTTAATAGAGGCAATGTCGTTTGGGTTAATGTCAGACGCTGCGTTACCATAATCGTAACCACCTCTACCTGCATTTTGACCGGATCTGTTTGTGTTAGCGTTACTCACCGGAGTACCATCAATAACAAAAAGTGCTTGGTTATTTCCTGTTAAAGAGGAGTTGCCACGAATCACTACGTTAGAAGATCCACCTAAAGTACCTGAAGATGAAACTTTAAGACCTGCTACTTTACCAGAAAGTGAGTTAACGAAGTTTTGTGTTGGTACATCAGAAACTTCAGCCCCATCAACTTCCTGAGTTGCATAACCTAAAGATTTCTTTTCTCTTTCGATACCTAATGCAGTTACCACAACTTCATCTAACTGGGCAGAATCTGTGCTTAATGTCACATCTATAGTGTCATTGTTTGCTACAGTATATTCTGCGGTTTCCATTCCAACGAAAGAATAAACCAAAACATCTCCTTGTGTGGCAGGAATGGAATAATTTCCGTCAAAATCGGTTTGGGTACCTGTGTTGGTTCCCTTGATTAAAACGGTTACACCTGGAAGGGGTAGCCCGTCTTCATCGACTACCGTACCGGTAATCGTTCGTTCTTGTGCAAAAGTAATTTGCACAGCTAACACTAATAATAGTGTTAGAATACTACTAAACTTTGTTCTCATTTTTAAATTTGTTTGAATTAGCCAAGGCCAAAAGTGCTAATAAATGGTTAATAAAACAAACTTTTAATTTTAAATATCAGGTAGTTATTTAAATAAATGTTAATAATTGTATATAGATTGGTTAGAGTCAGGCGTTAAAGTGGAATTGGTGAAATGTTAAAATGTTAGAATATTATTGAGTTTTGTTATTAAAATGTAGTTAAAATCTAAAATATTCCTTTTTGAGTAAGATGAGCTTGTTTTTTAATCAGCTTATTTTTATTGATCTATACCTATTATTATATATGTTGTTAAAAGGTGAATTCTGTCTTCCAGATTATCCTTCTGAAAATTAATTCATTATAGTTTGATTAATTTGTTTTTATTTCTACATTTGCAAACCCTAAAAAACAGGGGATTAAATTTATTAATAATTAGGTAAAAGAAATTATGCCAACAATTTCACAATTAGTACGAAAAGGAAGAGCCCAGATAACCAAGAAGAGTAAATCGGCTGCTTTAGATTCGTGTCCTCAAAGAAGAGGAGTGTGCACACGTGTGTATACTACTACACCTAAGAAACCAAACTCGGCTATGCGTAAAGTAGCAAGGGTGAGGTTGACAAACGGAAAAGAAGTTAACGCTTATATTCCAGGTGAGGGTCACAATCTACAAGAGCACTCGATAGTATTGGTTAGAGGTGGAAGGGTAAAAGATTTGCCAGGTGTTAGATATCACATTGTTCGCGGTGCATTAGATACTGCGGGTGTTGAAGGAAGAAGCCAACGTAGATCTAAATACGGAGCAAAACGCCCTAAGAAGTAATTAAAAACTTTTAATGTAAAGAAATGAGAAGAAGACAGGCCAAAAAAAGACCGCTTTTACCAGATCCAAAATTTAACGATCAACTTGTTACACGTTTTGTGAACATGATGATGTGGGATGGTAAGAAATCGGTAGCCTTTAAAATTTTCTATGATTCTATCGCAATTATAGAAGAGAAGAAACAAGACGAAGAAAAAACCGGTTTGGAAATTTGGAAAGATGCTCTTTCTAATGTTATGCCTCACGTTGAAGTTAGAAGTAGACGAGTTGGAGGTGCAACATTTCAAATCCCAATGCAAATAAGACCAGATAGAAAAGTAGCAACCGCTATGAAATGGTTAATTTCATTTGCGCGAAAGAGAAATGAGAAAACTATGGCGCAGAAATTAGCTTCTGAAGTTCTTGCTGCTGCTAAAGAAGAAGGTGCTGCAGTTAAGAAAAGAGTTGATACTCATAAAATGGCTGAAGCTAATAAAGCATTCTCTCACTTTAGATTCTAAAATAAAATGGCACAAAGAGATTTAAAATTTACTAGAAATATTGGAATTGCAGCTCATATTGATGCAGGTAAAACTACAACAACAGAGCGTATCCTTTATTATACAGGAATAAGCCACAAAATAGGAGAGGTGCATGATGGTGCCGCTACTATGGACTGGATGGAACAGGAGCAGGAAAGAGGTATTACAATTACTTCTGCTGCTACGCATTGTAAGTGGATGTATAGAGATCAGGAATTTACGGTAAATATTATCGATACTCCTGGTCACGTTGATTTTACCGTAGAGGTAGAGCGTTCTTTACGTGTTCTTGATGGTGTGGTTGCATTGTTCAGTGCTGTAGATGGTGTTGAGCCGCAATCTGAAACCGTTTGGAGACAGGCTGATAAATATAAAGTACCACGTTTAGGATTTGTAAATAAAATGGACCGTCAGGGAGCTGACTTCTTTAATGTGTGTAAGCAGGTTAGGGAAATGCTAGGTGGAAACCCAGTGCCATTACAAGTTCCAATTGGTGACGAAATAGACTTTAAAGGAGTTGTTGATCTTATTTCCAAAAAAGCAATTATTTGGAATGATGAGGATCACGGGATGACCTATGAAACTATAGATATTCCTGAAGAACTTATGGATGATGTGAATAAATACCGAACTGAGCTTGTAGAAGCTGTGGCCGAGTATGATGAAGCATTAATGGAAAAGTTCTTTGAAGATGAAGATTCAATTACTGAAGACGAAATTATTGCTGCCCTTAGAGCTGCAACCATAGATATGTCTATTATACCTATGATGTGTGGTTCTGCCTTTAAAAATAAAGGTGTGCAGGCAATGCTTGATGCAGTAATGAGGTATATGCCTTCTCCAGTAGATGTAGAAGCCATTGTAGGAACAAATCCTGATACTAATGAAGATGAAAGCAGAAAGCCACACGTTGACTCTCCTTTCTCTGCATTGGCATTTAAAATTGCTACCGATCCTTTTGTTGGTCGTTTAGCATTCTTCCGTGTTTACTCGGGAGCCTTAGATGCAGGATCTTATGTATTGAACAATAGATCAGGTAAAAAAGAACGTATTTCTCGTATTTACCAGATGCACTCTAATAAGCAAGAACCTATTAATAGAATTGAAGCTGGTGATATTGGTGCAGCTGTTGGTTTTAAAGATATTAAAACCGGTGATACACTAACTGATGAGAAACACCCAATCGTTCTTGAGTCTATGACTTTCCCAGAGCCAGTAATTGGTATCGCGGTAGAGCCTAAGACGAAAGCCGATGTTGATAAAATGGGTATGGCTTTAGCTAAACTAGCTGAAGAAGATCCAACTTTCCAGGTTAAGACTGATGAAATTTCAGGACAAACTATTATCTCTGGAATGGGAGAGCTTCATATTGAAATTCTTGTAGATCGTTTAAAGAGAGAATTTAAAGTTGAAGTTAACGAAGGTCAGCCACAGGTTGAGTATAAAGAAACAGTAACTAAAACTGCAGAGCACAGAGAGGTTTATAAAAAGCAATCTGGTGGTCGTGGTAAATTTGCTGATATTGTTTTTGAAATGGGACCTGTAGACGAAGACTTTGAAGGAAAAGGGCTTCAGTTTGTAGACCAAATTAAAGGTGGGCGTATTCCTAAAGAATTTGTTCCTTCGGTAGAAAAAGGATTTAAGGAAGCCATGAAAAACGGGCCAATGGCTGGTTTCCAAATGGATACCTTAAAAGTAATCCTTAAGGATGGATCTTTCCACCCTGTAGATTCCGATCAACTTTCTTTCGAATTGGCTGCGAAAATGGGTTACAAAGCCGCTGCTAAAAAAGCCGGTGCTGTAGTTCTTGAGCCAATTATGAAAATAGAAGTAGTAACTCCAGAAGAAAACATGGGTGATATTGTTGGTGACTTGAACCGTAGAAGAGGTCAGGTAAGCAGCATGTCAGACAGGTCTGGTGCTAAGATTATTAAAGCAGAAGTGCCTTTAGCTGAAATGTTTGGATATGTAACAACATTAAGAACATTATCTTCTGGTAGAGCAACTTCAACTATGGAATTTTCTCACTATGCTGAAACTCCTTCTAATATTTCAGAAGAAGTTATTAAAGCAGCAAAGGGTACAAACGAATAATATTAGGAAAATGAGTCAGAAAATAAGAATAAAACTAAAATCCTACGATCATAACCTGGTAGATAAATCTGCAGAGAAGATCGTGAAGACTGTAAAAACTACAGGTGCGGTGGTAACAGGACCAATTCCTTTGCCTACTCACAAAAAACTTTTTACTGTTTTACGTTCTCCTCACGTAAACAAGAAAGCAAGAGAGCAATTTCAATTAAGCTCTTACAAAAGGCTTCTTGATATCTACAGTTCTTCTTCAAAAACCATTGATGCGTTAATGAAATTGGAGCTGCCTAGTGGAGTTGAAGTAGAGATTAAGGTGTGATGAAACTTGGTTTTCCGGTTTTTCCGGTAAACCTTAGTTGAATACATCCCGAACTTGTTTCGGGATCTCTTGAGTGAAACTCAAGTTTACATGTCCCGAGCAGTTGGCGAGGGAAAAACGGAAGAAAGATACATTCAGGGCGGAAGTATTTTTCTGCCCTGAATTTTTTTAAATAAATAAGTAATAATCAATAATTAATTATGTCTGGGTTAATAGGAAAAAAAATAGGCATGACCAGTATTTTCGACGAGAACGGGAAAAACATTCCCTGTACCGTAATAGAAGCAGGTCCATGCGTAGTTACCCAAGTCAGAACCAAAGAGGTTGACGGGTATGAGGCACTTCAAGTTGGTTTCGATGACAAAAAGACTGCAAATAAAGCTGCCGAAGGGCACGCTAAAAAAGCAGGAAGCGTTGCAAAACGTAAAGTCGTTGAATTCCAGGGCTATGAAGCAGATTATAAATTAGGTGATGCTATCACGGTAGAGCACTTTAACGAGGGGGAATTTGTAGATATTGCAGGTACTTCTAAAGGTAAAGGCTTTCAGGGTGTTGTAAAAAGACACAACTTTGGTGGTGTGGGTCAGGCGACTCACGGTCAGCATAACCGATTAAGAGCTCCTGGTTCTATTGGTGCAGCGTCTTACCCTGCACGGGTTTTCAAAGGAATGAAAATGGCCGGTAGAATGGGTGGAGAGAGAGTAAAAGTAGAAAACCTGAGAGTTTTAAAAGTGGTGGTAGATAAAAACCTTTTAGTAGTAAAAGGATGTGTGCCAGGTCACAAAAACTCATACGTAATCATTAGCAAGTAATGGAAGTAGCAGTTTTAGATATAAAAGGAAAAGAAACAGGCAGAAAAGCAAAGCTTTCTGACGCTGTTTTCGCTATAGAGCCAAACGATCACGCAGTTTATCTAGATGTTAAACAATATTTAGCTAATCAGCGCCAGGGAACCCACAAAGCTAAAGAAAGAGCTGAGATTGCTGGGAGTACCCGTAAGATCAAAAAACAAAAAGGTACCGGTACTGCACGTGCAGGTAGTATTAAGTCGCCAATTTTTAAAGGTGGTGGACGTGTTTTTGGACCAAGACCAAGAAACTATGGTTTTAAATTGAACAAAAATTTAAAACGTTTGGCAAGAAAATCGGCTTTATCAATAAAAGCAAAAGGAGAATCAATTTTTGTAGTTGAAGACTTTTCTTTTGATGCGCCGAAGACAAAAAGTATGATAGATGTTTTGAAAGCCCTTGGTATTCAGGACAAAAAATCGCTTATAGTGTTGGGTGACTCAAATAAAAACGTATATTTGTCGTCACGTAATTTAAAAGGACTTGAGGTTGTAAACTCCTCAGAATTAAGTACTTACGGGATTCTTAATGCTAAGAATATCGTGTTGCTTGAAGGTTCTTTAGAAGGAATTGAGTCGAATTTAAGTAAATAAGCCTTATGAGTATCTTGATAAAACCAATTATTACAGAAAAAGCCACCGGAGATAGCGAGTTGAATAACCGTTTTTCTTTTGTGGTAGACAATAAGGCGAATAAGATTGAAATTAAGAATGCAGTAGAAGCTGCTTACGGAGTTTCAGTTGAAAAAGTTCGTACTATAAATGTTCGTCCAGATCGCAAAACCAGATATACAAAATCTGGTATGATCACTGGTAAAACCAAAGCTTTCAAAAAAGCATTGGTACAGGTGACGGAAGGTGAAACTATTGATTTATACAGTAATCTTTAAGATTAAAAAATGTCAGTTAGAAAATTAAAACCAATCACCCCTGGCCAGCGTTTTAGAGTAGTAAACGGGTATGACGCCGTGACTACTGATAAGCCGGAAAAAAGCCTTTTGGCTCCGATTAAAAAGTCAGGTGGGAGAAACAGTCAGGGAAAAATGACTATCCGCTACAAAGGTGGAGGTCATAAAAGACGTTACAGAATTGTAGACTTTAAACGTGACAAGCATGGTGTTCCTGCTACTGTTGCGAGTATAGAATACGATCCAAACAGAACTGCCTTTATCGCATTGTTGAATTACCAGGATGGTGAAAAACGATACGTTATTGCTCAAAATGGGTTGCAGGTAGGTCAAAATATTGTATCAAGCACAGATTCGGCTGCTCCAGAAATTGGAAATGCAATGCCGTTATCTAGTATTCCGCTTGGTACTGTAGTTTCTTGTATAGAGTTAAGAGCCGGTCAGGGTGCTGTAATGGCAAGAAGTGCTGGAGCTTTTGCTCAATTATTGGCAAGAGAAGGAAAATATGCAACTGTAAAACTACCTTCAGGAGAAATTAGAAGAGTGTTGTCTACTTGTATGGCTACAATTGGAGCTGTATCAAATAGTGATCACCAACTTCAGGTTTCTGGTAAAGCTGGTAGAAAACGTTGGTTGGGTATTAGACCAAGAACAAGACCAGTAGCGATGAACCCTGTAGATCACCCAATGGGTGGTGGAGAAGGAAGAGCTTCCGGTGGTCACCCACGTTCTAGAAAAGGTTTACCTGCTAAAGGTTTCAAAACCCGTTCAAGAACAAAAGCGAGTAATAAATATATTGTAGAACGTAGAAAGAAATAATAAGATATGGCACGTTCATTAAAAAAAGGACCTTACGTTCACTATAAGTTAGATAAGAAGGTTGCTCAAAACGTTGAGTCTGGTAAGAAA
Source organism: Salegentibacter sp. BDJ18 (assembly GCF_017579965.1). Lineage (NCBI taxonomy): Bacteria > Pseudomonadati > Bacteroidota > Flavobacteriia > Flavobacteriales > Flavobacteriaceae > Salegentibacter > Salegentibacter sp. BDJ18. The sequence goes on along the minus strand of NZ_JAFLQX010000002.1, from coordinate 194,888 downwards.
GCCGTGATCAAAACCTGGTCTAGAGCTTCAATGATTACTCCAGATTTCGTAGGGCAAACTATCGCTGTTCATAACGGGAAACAATTTGTACCTGTATATGTAACAGAGAACATGGTAGGGCATAAATTAGGAGAATTTTCACCAACACGTTCTTTTAGAGGGCATTCTGGTGCAAAAAATAAAGGTAAAAGATAATTGAAGCTATGGGAGTTCGTAAAAGAGAAAGAGCAGAGCAAATAAAAGAAGCCAAAAAACAGGTAGCTTTTGCAAAGTTGAATAACTGCCCTACTTCGCCTAGAAAAATGCGCTTAGTTGCGGATTTAGTAAGAGGAGAGAAAGTAGAAAAAGCGCTTCAAATATTAAAATTCAGTTCAAAAGAAGCTTCTGGGCGTTTAGAGAAATTATTGCTTTCTGCAATAGCCAACTGGCAATCTAAAAACGAAGATGCAAGTATTGAAGATGCTGAATTGTTTGTAAAAGAAATCCGTGTAGATGGAGGAGCGATGCTTAAGAGGCTACGTCCTGCACCACAGGGTCGCGCACATAGAATTAGAAAGAGATCCAATCACGTTACTTTGGTGCTTGGAGAAAACAATAATACACAAAGCTAAGTAGAGTATGGGACAAAAAACAAATCCAATCGGGAATCGCCTTGGTATCGTAAGAGGATGGGAATCCAACTGGTACGGAGGAAATGACTACGGCGATAAATTAGCCGAAGACGATAAGATTAGAAAGTACATCCATGCTCGTCTTTCTAAAGCGAGTGTATCCAGGGTAATTATTGAGCGTACGCTTAAGCTTGTAACCGTTACTATCACCACTGCCAGACCAGGTATTATTATTGGTAAAGGCGGCCAGGAGGTAGACAAGCTTAAAGAAGAACTTAAGAAAATTACCGACAAGGAAGTTCAAATTAACATCTTTGAGATTAAGAGGCCAGAACTTGATGCGCATTTAGTAGCATCTAGTGTTGCAAGACAAATTGAAAATCGTATTTCTTACCGTCGTGCAATTAAAATGGCTATCGCGGCTGCTATGAGAATGAATGCTGAAGGAATCAAAATTCAGATTTCCGGACGTTTAAATGGTGCAGAAATGGCACGTTCAGAAGCATACAAAGATGGTAGAATTCCTCTGTCTACTTTTAGGGCCGATATTGACTATGCTTTAGTTGAAGCTCATACTACTTATGGTAGGTTGGGTGTTAAAGTATGGATCATGAAAGGCGAAGTTTATGGTAAAAGAGATCTTTCTCCACTTGTTGGAATGTCCAAGAAACAAGGAGGAAAACCTGGAGCCGGGCGAGGTGGTAACAAATCACGTCGTAGAAAGTAATTTTTTAAAGTAAAGAAAAATGTTACAACCTAAAAGAACAAAATACCGTAAACAGCAGAAGGGCCGTATGAAAGGCAACGCCGGAAGAGGGCATAGACTCTCTAATGGTACCTTTGGAATTAAATCTATGGATTCTAGTTTCATTACTGCCCGTCAAATAGAAGCTGCACGGATTGCTGCTACCCGATATATGAAAAGGGAAGGTTCTATCTGGATTAAAATATTTCCAGACAAGCCTATCACTAAGAAACCTCTAGAGGTACGTATGGGTAAAGGTAAAGGTGCTGTAGAATATTGGGCTGCTGTTGTAAAACCAGGAAGAATTATGTTTGAAATTGGTGGAGTACCAATGGATGTTGCTAAAGAAGCTTTAAGGCTTGCGGCACAGAAACTTCCGGTAAGAACCAAATTTATTGTAGCTAGAGATTATCAAGCTTAATATTATAAAGTTATGAAACAATCAGAAGTAAAAGAACTGTCTGTGGCAGAATTACAAGAAGAGCTTGGGAAATCTAGAAAAGCATATTCAGATTTGAAAATGGCTCACGCAGTTTCGCCATTAGAGAACCCAATACAGCTTAGAGCTGTACGAAGAACTATAGCGAGACTTGCTACAGAGTTAACTAAAAGAGAACAACAATAAGTGTTATTCTGCTGAAAGATGGAAAAAAGAAATTTAAGAAAAGAGCGTATAGGCGTTGTTACAAGTAATAAAATGCAGAAATCTATCGTGGTTTCTGAAGTTAAGAAAGTAAAACACCCTATGTATGGAAAATTCGTTTTAAAAACGAAAAAATATGTAGCGCACGACGAAACAAACGACTGCAACGAAGGAGATACTGTAAGGATCATGGAAACAAGACCTTTAAGTAAATCTAAATGTTGGAGATTAGTAGAAATAATTGAAAGAGCGAAGTAATGGTACAACAAGAGTCTAGACTAAGAGTAGCAGACAATACCGGGGCAAAAGAAGTTTTGACCATACGTGTATTGGGCGGTACAAAGAAAAGATACGCTTCTGTTGGGGACAAAATAGTTGTCAGCGTTAAAGAAGCTACACCTAACGGAAATATCAAAAAAGGTGCAGTTTCAACAGCAGTTGTTGTTCGTACCAAGAAAGAAGTACGCAGAGCAGACGGGTCTTATATCCGTTTTGATGATAATGCCTGTGTATTATTAAATCCAACTGGAGAAATGCGCGGAACTCGTGTATTTGGACCGGTTGCGAGAGAACTTCGTGATAAGCAATTCATGAAAATTGTATCATTGGCACCAGAAGTGCTTTAATACATTAACAAGATGAGAAAGCTTAAAATAAAAACTGGAGATACTGTAAGAGTTATTGCTGGAGACCACAAAGGTCAGGAAGGTAAAGTTCAAAAAGTTCTCATAGAAAAGAATAAAGCCATCGTGGAAGGTGTTAACACTATCTCAAAACATGAGAAACCAAGTGCATCTAACCCACAAGGTGGTATTGTAAAGAAAGAAGCTCCTATTCATATTTCTAACCTTTCTTTGTTAGACAAAGATGGTAACACTACCAGAGTTGGATATAAAGAAGAGGATGGAAAGAAAGTAAGATTTTCCAAAAAATCTAATGAAGTAATTTAGTTATGGCATACGTACCAAGACTTAGAGCAGAATATGCAGAGCGAGTAAAGCCTGCATTAAAAGAAGAATTTAGCTATGCTAACGTAATGGAGATCCCAAAACTTGAAAAAATAGTTTTGAGCCGTGGCGTTGGTGCAGCTGTAGCAGATAAAAAGCTTATTGACCATGCTGTAGATGAACTTTCTACAATTACCGGTCAAAAAGCGGTGCAAACCATTTCTAAAAAGGATGTTGCTTCATTCAAACTTCGTAAAGGAATGCCAATTGGGGCAAAAGTTACTTTGCGAGGATACAGAATGTACGAATTCTTAGATCGTTTAATTACATCAGCACTTCCACGTGTTCGTGACTTTAACGGGATTAAGGCTAATGGTTTTGATGGTAGAGGAAACTATAATTTAGGAATTACTGAGCAAATCATCTTTCCGGAGATTGATATTGATAAAGTAAACCGAATTAATGGTATGGATATTACCTTCGTGACCACTGCCAAAACCGATAAGGAAGCAAAATCGTTGTTAACCGAACTAGGATTACCTTTTAAAAAGAATTAATTATGGCTAAAGAATCAATGAAAGCCCGTGAGGTGAAGAGACAAAAAATGGTGAAAAAGTATGCTGAAAAACGCGAGGCTTTAAAAGAAGCTGGCGATTGGGAAGCACTACAAAAATTACCAAAAAATTCTTCTCCTGTACGTTTGCATAACCGTTGTAAGCTAACTGGTAGGCCAAAAGGTTATATGAGACAGTTTGGTCTTTCTCGTGTAATGTTTAGAGAAATGGCTAATAAGGGATTAATTCCTGGAGTTAGAAAAGCTAGTTGGTAAAATTATAAATTGGTTGCAGGTTCTCCCGAGTGACGGGACGAAAACCACATCCGCAAATTAAGATAGATGAATACAGATCCTATTGCAGATTATTTGACAAGAGTTAGGAACGCTGTGGCTGCAAACCACAGGGTGGTAGAAATACCAGCTTCTAACCTTAAAAAGGAGATTACAAAAATATTATTCGATCAGGGATATATTCTTAGTTACAAGTTTGATGATGCTAGTGCTCAGGGAACAATTAAAATTGCCCTTAAGTACGACAAGATCACAAAAGAGCCTGTAATTAAAGATATCCAGAGAATAAGTAAACCTGGTTTACGTAAGTATGCCGGCGCTAACGAATTGCCACGTATCTTAAACGGTCTTGGTATCGCTATAGTTTCTACTTCTCACGGTGTAATGACCGGGAAGCAGGCTAAAGCCGAGAAAGTTGGTGGTGAAGTATTGTGTTACGTTTACTAATACTTAAAAGACTAAAGAAATGTCAAGAATAGGTAAAAGCCCAATTACAATTCCAGAAGGTGTAAATGTAGACCTTAAAGATGGCGTTGTAACGGTAAAAGGAAAATTAGGAGAACTTAAGCAGGAAGTTAGCGACATTGATGTGAAAATTGAAGATGGCGTAATTACTTTTGAACGTTTTTCAGAGAAAAGTGATCAGAAAGCAAAACACGGTCTTTATCGTGCTTTGATAAACAATATGATTGAAGGAGTAACTAACGGATATACAAAATCTTTAGAATTGGTTGGAGTTGGATATAGAGCTTCTAATCAGGGACAAAAATTAGATTTAGCCGTTGGGTTTTCCCATAATATTGTAATAGATTTGGCACCGGAAGTTAAAGTAGAGGCAATTTCAGAGAAAGGTAAAAACCCAATCGTGAAATTAACTTCTTACGATAAACAACTTGTGGGCCAGGTAGCTGCTAAAATACGCTCCTTTAGAGCACCAGAGCCTTATAAAGGTAAAGGTATTAAGTATGTTGGAGAACAATTACGTAGAAAAGCAGGTAAATCAGCTTAATAAAGTTTAGATATGGCAGTTTCAAAACAAGATAGACGAAATAAGATAAGAAAGCGTGTTCGTAAGTCAATTACGGGTACCGCTAGCCGTCCAAGATTATCTGTATTTAGAAGTAATAAAGAAATTTATGCTCAAATTATAGATGACGTAGAAGGAAAAACACTAGCTGCAGCCTCTTCAAGAGATAAAGGCGTGTCAGTAGAAGGTGATAAATCCAAACAAGCAGAATTGGTTGGTAAAGCCCTTGCTGAAAAAGCTTTGAAAGCCGGTGTAGAAACCATTTCTTTTGACAGAGGTGGTTACCTGTATCACGGAAGAGTTAAATCATTAGCAGAAGGTGCTCGAGAAGGAGGACTAAAATTCTAGAAAATTATGTATCAAGATTATAAAAACGTAGAACATGTAAAACCGGGCGGACTTGAATTAAAAGACCGTTTGGTAGGAGTACAACGTGTGACCAAAGTAACCAAAGGTGGTAGAGCTTTTGGATTTTCTGCTATTGTTGTAGTAGGAGATGAGAATGGTGTTGTAGGGCAAGGTTTAGGTAAATCTAAAGAAGTTGCCGATGCTATCTCTAAAGCTGTGGAAGATGCAAAGAAGAATTTAGTGCGTATTCCTTTACATAAAGGAAGCCTTCCTCACGAGCAAAAAGGTAAGTATGGTGGTGCAAGAGTTCTTTTGCTACCTGCTGCAACTGGTACCGGGATTATAGCCGGTGGTGCAATTCGTGCCGTACTGGAAGCTGTTGGTGTACACGACGTACTTTCTAAAAACCAGGGTTCTTCAAACCCGCACAACGTGGTAAAAGCTACTTTTGATGCGCTACTTCAATTAAGAAGTGCAGATACTGTTGCTAAACAACGTGGTATTTCATTAGAGAAGGTTTTTAAAGGATAAATCAAGGAGAAAGATGGGAAAGATAAAAGTTACAAAAGTAAAGAGTGCAATTAACCGATCTAAAAACCAGAAACTGGTTTTAGAGTCTCTTGGTCTTAAGAAAATTGGCCAGACGGTAGAGCACAACGATACGCCAAACATCCTTGGTATGGTAAATAAAGTTAAACATTTAGTTTCCATTGAGGAAACAAAATAATAAATTCACATGGAATTAAATAACTTAAAACCTGCAAAAGGTTCAGTTAAGAGTAACAACAAGCGTGTTGGCCGTGGAGAAGGATCAGGTAAAGGTGGTACTGCCACCCGTGGTCACAAAGGGGCTAAATCTCGTTCTGGTTACTCCAAGAAGATTGGTTTTGAAGGAGGGCAGATGCCACTTCAACGTCGTGTTCCAAAATTTGGTTTCACTAACAGAAATCGTGTAGCATACCAGGGTGTTAACCTTGATACCTTACAGCGTTTGGTTGATGAAGGTAAAATTAAAGATACTGTAGATGTTGATACTTTGATCGAAAACGGTCTTGTGAGTAAAAACAAACCAGTAAAGATATTAGGTAGAGGTGAATTAAAGGCAAAGTTGAAAATATCTGTTCATAAATTTACAGCCACAGCTAAAGAAGCTATAGAAGCTGCTGGAGGTGAAGTTGTTACTTTATAATAGATAGCCAAATGAAATTCATCAATACTATTAAAAATATTTGGAAGATCGAGGAGCTAAAAAATAGAATTTTAGTAACCCTCGGTCTGTTATTAGTTTATCGTTTTGGAGCGCAAGTTGTGCTTCCCGGGATAGATGCTTCGCAGCTATCTAACCTGGCATCCCAAACAGATGGGGGTCTTTTGGGCCTCTTAAACGCATTTACAGGTGGAGCTTTTTCTAATGCTTCTGTATTTGCATTGGGAATTATGCCATATATCTCGGCTTCTATTGTAGTGCAGCTAATGGGTATTGCTATACCTTACCTGCAAAAACTGCAAAAAGAAGGTGAAAGTGGTAGACGTAAGATCAATCAGATCACCCGTTGGTTAACTATTGCAATTACATTAGTACAGGGACCCGGTTATATCTATAACCTTTTTGCTACACTTCCGCAGCAAGCCTTTTTATTAGGTGATACTGTTACGTTTGTAGCTTCTGCAGTAGTAATTCTTACTACAGGTACCATTTTCGCAATGTGGCTGGGTGAAAAGATAACCGACAAAGGTATTGGTAATGGTATTTCGCTATTAATTATGGTAGGTATTATTGCTACCTTACCACAAGCATTTATTCAGGAATTCGCTTCCAGGGTATTTGAATCTAATGGAGGCCTTATTATGATTCTTATTGAATTGGTAATATGGTTTGCTATTATTCTTGCTTCGGTAATGTTGGTGATGGCAGTGCGCCAAATCCCGGTGCAATATGCCAGAAGAACCGCCTCTGGAGGTTACGAGAAAAACGTATTTGGATCAAGACAGTACATTCCACTTAAGCTTAATGCTTCAGGTGTAATGCCAATTATATTTGCCCAGGCAATTATGTTTATCCCGGCTGCTGTAGCAGGATTATTAGATTCTGATGCTGCACAAGGGGTTACCGCTGCCTTTAGCGATATATTTGGGTTTTGGTATAATGTAGTTTTTGCACTATTAATTATTGTGTTCACTTACTTCTATACCGCGATTACTGTACCTACCAATAAAATGGCTGATGATCTAAAACGAAGTGGAGGATTTATTCCCGGCATTCGTCCCGGAACTGAAACCGCTGAGTTTTTAGATAGAATTATGTCTCAAATTACCTTGCCAGGATCTATTTTCCTTGCGCTTATTGCTGTGTTCCCAGCGATTGTGGTGCAACTCTTAGGTGTGCAACAAGGATGGGCATTGTTTTTTGGAGGAACCTCGCTTTTAATTATGGTTGGAGTTGCAATAGATACTATGCAACAAGTAAATTCTTACTTGCTGAATAGACATTACGACGGATTAATGAAAACAGGTAAAAACAGAAAAGCAGTAGCTTAATTATGGCAAAACAACCGGCAATAGAACAAGACGGAACAATTATAGAAGCATTATCTAATGCAATGTTTCGTGTAGAATTGGAAAATGGTCACGTTGTGACAGCTCATATCTCTGGGAAGATGCGTATGCACTACATTAAATTGTTACCTGGAGATAAAGTAAAACTGGAAATGAGCCCTTACGATCTAAGTAAGGCTCGTATAACATACAGATACTAAAAGTAATTTGAGCTATTTGTAAAATTTTCAGTACTTTTGCAACCTGAAAAAAATATGAATGCTGAAATCCTGATTTTGAGCATATTTCAAAATCAGTGAATTGTAAAAAACTAAAGAGATGAAAGTTAGAGCATCAGTAAAGAAAAGAAGTGCCGACTGTAAGATAGTTCGCAGAAAAGGGCGCCTTTACGTAATTAACAAAAAGAATCCTAGATTTAAACAAAGACAAGGCTAATTATGGCAAGAATTGCAGGGGTAGATATACCTAAACAAAAGCGAGGAGTTATAGCATTGACCTATATCTTCGGAATTGGTAAAAGCAGGGCTCAAAAGATCCTTAGCCAGGCCAAAGTAGATGAAAGCAAAAAAGTTTCAGATTGGGACGATGAAGAAATTGGTCGTATTCGTGAAGCTGTTGGTGAATTTACAATCGAAGGAGAATTACGTACAGAAGTTCAAATGAGTATTAAGCGTCTAATGGATATTGGATGCTATAGAGGTATTCGTCACAGAAGTGGTTTACCACTTAGAGGGCAGAGAACCAAAAATAACTCAAGAACCAGAAAAGGTAGAAGAAAAACAGTTGCTAACAAGAAGAAAGCAACTAAATAGTAATTAATATGGCAAAGAAGACAGTTCAAAAAAAGCGTAAAGTAACCGTTGAGTCCGTAGGGCAAGCGCACGTTACGGCTTCTTTCAATAACATTATTGTTTCCCTTACTAATAAAAAGGGTGACGTTATTGCTTGGTCATCTGCAGGAAAAATGGGTTTTAGAGGTTCTAAAAAGAATACTCCTTATGCTGCCCAATTAGCTGCAGAAGACGCGTCTAAAGTAGCTCACGAAGCTGGTTTGCGCAAAGTTAAAGTTTACGTTAAAGGGCCGGGGAATGGTAGAGAATCTGCTATTCGTTCGCTTCATAACAACGGGATTGAGGTAACAGAAATTATTGATGTTACTCCATTACCACACAACGGATGTCGTCCTCCTAAGAGACGTAGAGTTTAATAAATAGTATAATAATAAGAGAGGAGTTAAGATTATCGAAGGACAGAGACCTTAATTCATAATCCCTTTCTTCTAAAATTTAAATTAATGGCAAGATATACTGGTCCAAAGACTAAAATAGCCCGTAAATTCGGTGAAGCTATTTTTGGAGACGATAAATCTTTTGAAAAAAGAAATTACCCTCCAGGACAACACGGGAACAACCGTCGTCGTGGAAAAAAATCTGAATATGCTATCCAGTTAATGGAAAAGCAAAAAGCAAAGTATACTTACGGGATCCTTGAGCGTCAGTTTAGCAATATGTTTAAAAAAGCTACTAGAGCACAGGGAATTACTGGTGAAGTTCTACTTCAACTTTGTGAATCACGTCTTGATAACGTAGTTTATAGAATGGGTATTGCCCCAACTAGAAGCGCAGCAAGACAATTTGTATCTCACAGGCACATTACGGTAAATGGTGAGTTGGTGAATATACCTTCTTACCAATTGAAACCTGGTGATGTAGTAAGTGTTCGTGAAAAATCAAAATCTTTACAGGCTATCCAGGATTCACTAGCTAACAATAGCAGTGTTTACGAATGGATTACCTGGAATAACGAAACAAAACAAGGAACTTTTGTTTCAGTACCCGGACGTATTCAGATTCCGGAAAACATAAATGAACAATTCATCGTCGAATTATATTCGAAATAATAATTCACAGAAGTCGTAATATGGCAATACTAAATTTTCAGAAGCCCGATAAAGTTATAATGATTGATTCAACCGATTTCGAAGGGAAATTTGAATTTCGCCCTTTGGAACCCGGCTATGGATTAACCGTTGGTAACGCTTTAAGGAGAGTGCTTTTATCTTCGTTAGAAGGTTATGCAATCACTTCAATTCGTATAGAAGGCGTAGATCACGAATTCTCCGCTATTCCTGGAGTTGTTGAAGACGTAACAGAAATTATCCTGAATCTTAAACAAGTTAGGTTCAAAAGGCAAATTGATGAAATAGATAACGAAGCCGTTACCATTTCTGTATCTGGAGAAGAACAAATTACTGCCGGTCACTTTCAAAAATTCATTTCAGGCTTTCAGGTACTAAACCCAGATCAGGTTATTTGTACTGCAGATAAGAAAGTAAACCTGAATATGGAAATGACCATAGAAAAAGGTAGAGGTTATGTTCCGGCCGAAGAAAACAAAAAAGCCAACGCACCTCTTGGAACTATTTTTACAGATTCTATTTATACACCAATAAAGAACGTAAAGTATAGCATTGAAAACTATCGTGTAGAGCAAAAAACCGATTATGAGAAATTGGTTTTTGAAATCGTAAGCGATGGTTCTATACATCCAAAAGATGCACTTACTGAAGCTGCAAAAACACTTATCCACCACTTTATGTTATTCTCTGACGAGCGTATCACGCTTGAAGCTGATGAGATAGCACAAACTGAAACTTATGATGAAGAATCTCTTCACATGAGACAGTTGCTTAAAACTAAGTTGGTAGATATGGATCTTTCAGTAAGAGCTTTAAATTGCTTAAAAGCGGCTGAAGTTGATACCCTGGGAGACCTTGTTTCTTACAATAAGAACGACTTGATGAAGTTTAGAAACTTCGGAAAGAAATCTTTGACAGAGCTTGAAGAACTGGTAAGTAACAAAGGACTTAACTTTGGTATGGACCTTTCAAAATACAAATTAGATAAGGACTAATATATAAGTAGTTTTCCATAAAAGCCGGCAAAAGATCGCGCTTTGGGAAAATGAATTAAGAACAAAACAATGAGACACGGAAAGAAAACAAACCATTTAGGTAGAAAGACCGCTCACAGGAAGTCTATGCTAGCCAATATGGCCTGCTCTCTTATAGAGCACAAGAGAATCAATACCACCGTAGCTAAAGCAAAAGCTTTAAAAGTTTTTGTAGAGCCGTTGGTAACTAAGTCTAAAGAAGATACTACTCACAATCGTAGATTGGTATTCAGTAAACTTCGTCAAAAAGAAGCTGTAGCCGAATTGTTTCGTGAGGTAGCACCTAAAGTTGGTGACCGCCCGGGTGGATACACAAGGGTAATTAAATTAGGTAACCGTCTTGGAGATAATGCCGATATGGCCCTTATCGAGTTAGTTGATTACAACGAAACTTATAAACTTGGTAAAACAGAGAAGAAGAAATCTACACGTAGAGCGGGTAGAAAGAAATCTACTGAAGCTACTCCAAATGCTCCAAAGGCAGAAGGAAAAACAGAAGAGAAATCTTCAGAAAATAAAGAAGACAAAAAAGAGGAATAGAAATGAATCTTTTAAAGTTCTAATTTTTAAAAAGGATAAACTCTCAGGGTTTATCCTTTTTTTATATATTAAAGTGAAATAGTCATTTCCGCGAAGGCGGAAATCTAAAGAGTAAAAAAAAATTCCGTAGCTGCGGAAATCCCCGCAACACAACAAATAAAGCAAAATGAAATATCAAACCCGAAAAAAAGCGATTATCTTACTGGAAGACGGTACTATCTTTCACGGTAAGGCTGTTGGAGACAAAGATGGTAAAGCCGTTGGTGAAGTTTGTTTTAACACCGGTATGACAGGCTACCAGGAAATCTTTACAGATCCTTCTTATTATGGCCAGCTTATGGTTACTACGAATGCCCACATTGGGAATTATGGAACTTTAGCCGAAGAAAGTGAATCTGATAAAGCTAAGATATCCGGACTTATCTGTAAGAACTTCAGTTACACCCATTCCCGCCCGGCCGCCGATTCTTCCCTGCAGGAATTTTTAGACGACAGTAATCTTTTCGCAATTTCAGATGTAGATACACGTGCCCTGGTAACTTATATTCGGGAAAATGGTGCAATGAATGCAATTATTTCTACCGATGTAGATAATATTCAAGGTCTTAAAAAAGAGCTTGCAGAGGTACCAGATATGAATGGTTTGGAACTAGCTTCTAAGGTTTCTACCAAAGAGCCGTATTATTTCGGAAATGAAAATGCGACTTATAAAATAGCCGCTTTAGATGTAGGTATTAAAAAGAATATTCTTCGCAATTTTGAGAAGCGGGATGTGTACGTAAAGGTTTTTCCTTACAATGCTACTTACGAGGAGATGAAAGAATGGAATCCTGACGGCTACTTTCTCTCAAACGGTCCCGGAGATCCTGCGCCTTTAAATAGTGCTATCAACCTTACAAAAACCATTATAGAAAAAGATCATCCACTTTTTGGAATTTGTTTGGGTCACCAGATTATCGCAATTGCCAATGGTATAAAAACCTATAAGATGCATCACGGGCACCGCGGAATAAACCATCCTGTGAAAAATCTTAAAACCGGAAAAGGAGAAATCACTTCTCAAAACCACGGTTTCTCTGTAGATAAAGCAGAAACTGAAGCAAATAAAGAAGTTGAAATCACTCATATTTGCTTAAACGATGATACTGTTGGTGGAATCGCAATGAAAAATAAAAACTGTTTCTCGGTACAATATCACCCAGAGGCAAGTCCTGGGCCGCACGATGCCAGCTATTTATTTGATGAGTTTATGGATCGAATAAAGAGAGTGAAAACTTAAATATATTTTATAAAATCTGAAGAAAAAGCCCAAAATTTAAAGATTTTGGGCTTTTCTTTTCTTAAAAGTGAATTTATTCTAAATTGCGACCTCAAAATCATCAAAAATTCATCAATGAAAAAATTATTACTACTCAGCTTTTGTTTATTTTCATTTTTATCCAGCAACGCACAAAACCAGGCTTCGGTTGAAGACGGACTTTTATCAGTAAACATCTTAACTCCCGGTTTAGAATACGAATTCGGAGTTTCAAATTCAACAACTCTGGATTTACGTGCGGGCTCAGGTATTGCTTTTGGTACCGGTTCATCGGGAGATTTTTTTGGTATTTTCCCGGTCTTTTCTGCTCAGTATCGTTATTATTATAATTTTAAAAATAGAATTGAAAAGAATAAAACAGTAAAAAATAATAGCGCCAATTATATAGCACTAAGTGGTAACCTCCAATCGGGAAAACCAATTATTGGGAATATTGAATATACCGCAGATTATTTTGGAGTTGTAGGACCGGTTTGGGGTTTGCAACGTTACTATGGCAGCGGTTTTAAATTAGACCTAAATTTAGGAGCTGGATATGGTTTTGATGAATTGGGTGATTCCTATTTTTCGCCAATCATAGGAATTAGACTTGGATGGCTTCTTTCAAACTAATTTTCTTCAGAAGATGCATTTATGCAGTCAGCTTCAACTTCTACCATAGGTTTGGGATTTAGATTTTATTACAATCCTTTTGCTTCAGAAAATGACTAAAATTATGTTTTTAAATAATTTCAGCATTTAAAAATCTTCTGAATTTTATAAAATGCTATTCTATTTCGGTTTTCGGTAAATTCATAAAAAATCATACTATTTCCTGAGATTCTTTTAAACACTTTCTTTTAGAAAACCATTTCGTGTTTCCATAATGTTATAAATGCTTTAAAACTACCTGTTTCCCTCGATTTTTTAGGCTTCAATTTGTATCTTGCATTCAAATCAATTAACTAATTAAAAAAGATTATGAGTGTAATAATAAATATTCACGCCCGTCAGATTTTTGACTCAAGAGGAAATCCAACCGTAGAAGTAGATGTTTTAACCGAGAATGGAATTTTAGGAAGAGCAGCAGTGCCTTCTGGAGCTTCTACCGGTGAGCACGAAGCTGTAGAACTTCGTGATGGTGGCGATGATTATATGGGCAAAGGGGTAACCAAAGCCGTAGAAAATGTAAATGATGTAATTGCTGAAGAATTATTGGGTTATTCTGTTTTTGAACAAAACCTAATTGATAAGGCGATGATTGAAATAGACGGAACGCCAAATAAAGCAAAACTGGGAGCAAATGCTATTTTAGGGGTTTCTCTTGCCGTAGCTAAAGCTGCAGCAAACGAACTTGGTTTGCCGTTGTACCGCTACATTGGGGGTGTGAGTGCAAATACGCTTCCGGTACCAATGATGAATATTATTAATGGTGGTTCACATAGTGACGCTCCTATCGCTTTTCAGGAATTTATGATTATGCCTGTAAAGGCCGAAAGCTTTTCTCACGCTCTAAAAATGGGAACTGAGATCTTCCACCATCTTAAAAAAGTGCTACACGATCGTGGTTTAAGTACTGCTGTTGGTGATGAAGGTGGATTTGCTCCAACTTTAGACGGGACAGAGGATGCTTTAGATACTATTCTTAAGGCCATAGAAAATGCGGGTTACAAAGGTGGCGACGAAGTGATGATCGCTCTGGATTGTGCCGCAGCCGAATTCTATGAAAATGGAAAATACGACTATAAGAAATTTGAAGGTGAAGGCGGAAAAATAAGATCTAGCGAAGAGCAGGCAGAATATCTTGCCGAACTTTCTTCTAAATATCCTATTATTTCTATTGAAGATGGAATGGATGAAAACGACTGGGATGGTTGGAAAGCCTTAACCGATAAGATTGGAGATAAAGTTCAGTTGGTTGGTGACGATCTTTTTGTTACTAATGTTGAAAGACTTTCAAGAGGAATTGAAGAAGGAATTGCAAATTCAATCCTTATTAAAGTAAACCAAATTGGTACGCTAACTGAAACTATTGCAGCAGTAAATATGGCGCACAACGCCGGCTTTACTTCAGTAATGTCTCACCGCTCTGGAGAGACAGAAGATAATACTATTGCCGATCTTGCCGTAGCTTTAAATACCGGCCAAATTAAAACCGGTTCAGCTTCAAGAAGTGACCGTATGGCAAAATACAACCAGTTAATTAGAATTGAAGAAGAACTTGGTGAAGTAGCTTATTTTCCAAAGCGCAAAGCTTTTAAAATCTAATTACAGGATTCTAATAAAAATCAAATCCCTTTTGAAGAAATTTCAAAAGGGATTTTTTTTTGAGATAATTCAGCAAAAAACCTTTCAAAATCCCTTGTTTCAGTGAAAATCTTATCGCTGCTTAACGCAAAATTAACAGTAGATTTCTTAAATTAGCAACTCTCGAAAAAATAGTTGAATCAAGTATATAAAATTAAGATATGTCAAAAGTTGCGACGATTGAAATAGATGGGAAAAAATACGAATTTCCCGTTGTAGAAGGAACTGAAAACGAACTGGGAATAGATATTAAGAAACTGCGAGCTGAAGCAGGTGTTATTACCCTAGATCGTGGTTATAAAAATACAGGAAGTTGTGAGAGTGCCATTACTTTTCTTAACGGTGAAGAAGGTATTTTAAGATACCGCGGCTACTCTATAGAAGCCCTGGCAGAAAAAGCCGATTTTCTTGAAGTGGCTTACCTTCTTATTTTTGGGGAGTTACCAACTAAAACCCAATTAGATAAGTTTTATGCCGATATTAAGGAGGAGTCTACGGTAGATGAAGAAATGAAGAAGATCCTTGATGGTTTTCCAAAATCGGCTCACCCAATGGGCGTTCTTTCATCTTTAACCAGTGCTCTTATTGCATTTAACCCTTCTTCAGTAAATGTAGATTCTGAAGAAGATATGTATAAGGCTATAGTAAAAATTCTTGGTAAATTCCCGGTTCTTGCGGCCTGGACACTTAGAAAGAAAAATAGTCTTCCGCTAAATTACGGTGACGACTCTCTTGGGTATGTGGAGAACCTTCATAAAATGATGTTCGAAAAACCTGGAAAGAGTTACAAAGTAGACAAAGAGGTTATTGATGCCTTAGATAAATTATTAATTCTGCACGCAGATCATGAACAAAACTGTTCTACCTCTACGGTAAGAATGGTAGGTTCTTCTCACGCAGGGCTTTTTGCTTCAATTTCAGCAGGAATTTCTGCCCTTTGGGGGCCACTTCACGGTGGTGCAAACCAGGCGGTGATAGAAATGCTGGAAAGAATTAAAGAAGATGGTGGCGATACCAAGAAATTTATGGCAAAAGCTAAAGATAAGGAAGATCCTTTCCGTCTAATGGGCTTTGGTCACCGTGTTTATAAAAACTTTGATCCACGAGCTAAGATTATCAAGAAATCTGCCGATGAAGTTCTTGCCCAACTGGGTGTAGACGATCCTGTTTTGGATATCGCCAAAGGTCTTGAAAAAGAAGCTTTAGAAGATCAATATTTTGTAGATAGAAAACTATATCCAAACGTAGATTTCTATTCAGGAATTATTTACCGTGCATTGGGAATTCCGGTAGAAATGTTTACTGTAATGTTTGCACTTGGTAGACTTCCGGGATGGATTGCCCAGTGGAGAGAAATGAGGTTAATGAAAGAACCAATTGGCCGTCCACGCCAAATTTACACCGGTGCAAACCTGCGTGAATTTAAAGAGGTTGAGAAAAGATAAGAATATCATACATATATTAATAAATTCGGAAAAAGCTTCATCATCGTATGAAGCTTTTTCTATATTTGGTGAAAATTTTACTTGTGAAATTGAATATCAATAATGAAACTTCCCGCCTTAAAGCGGTGGTTTTAGGTACAGCAGAAAGTAATGGTCCCGTTCCATCTCTTGAAGAGGCATACGACCCAAAATCAGCCGAATTCATCAGGATGGGTTCCTATCCCAAAGAAGAGGATATGGTAGAGGAAATGGAAGCCGTTGCCAAAATACTGGAGAAGTACAAAGTGCAGGTTTTTAGACCAAAAGTTATAAAAGATTATAACCAGATTTTTACCCGCGATATTGCTTTTGTAATAGAAGATAAATTTATAAAATCAAATATTTTACCAGATCGCGAACAGGAAATTGAAGCTATTAGTCACGTAATTAAGCAAATAGACCCTTCAAAAATACTTCAGTTGCCGGAGGAAGCGCATATAGAAGGTGGTGATGTTATGCCGTTGGGAGATTATATCCTGGTGGGCACCTACCGCGGTGCAGATTATAAAGATTATATCACGGCGCGTACCAACGTGCAGGCGGTAGAAGCTTTACAAGAATTATTTCCGCATAAAAAAGTGGTTTCTTTCAACTTAAAAAAATCTAATACTGAACCTCGTGATAATGCTTTGCATTTAGATTGCTGCTTTCAGCCAGTGGGAAAAGGCAAGGCTATAATTCATAGAAATGGTTTTTTGGAAGAAGAAGAGTATAACTGGCTGGTAAATCTCTTTGGAAAAGAAAATGTTTTTGAAATTTCCCGGGATGAAATGTATTATATGAATTCTAATATATTTTCTATTGATGAAGATGTCGTAATTTCAGAAAAGAATTTTACAAGATTAAATGCCTGGTTAAGAGAGCAGGGCATTACTGTAGAAGAAGTGCCTTATGCTGAGATTTCTAAGCAGGAAGGACTTTTGCGTTGTTCAACTTTACCGTTAATCAGAAAATAGAATTATGAGACAAATTACAGATACAATTTTAATGGTGCGCCCGGTGGCGTTTAGAATGAACGAGCAAACCGCGGTAAACAACTATTTTCAAAAAGATCTTACTGCCGATAATGTAAATGAACGCGCCCAGGCAGAATTTGATGAATTTGCTTCAAAACTTAAAAAAGTTGGAGTAAATGTAATTGTGGTAGATGATAAACAGGAAGATGATACTCCCGATTCTATTTTTCCTAATAATTGGGTTTCTTTTCACGAAAATGGACACATCGCTCTGTACCCTATGTTTGCTGAAAACCGGAGGAAAGAGCGCCGAATGGAGTATTTTGCGAAATTGGAAGAAAATGGTTTTAAGATTACCCAATTAGTAGATTACACTTCGGCTGAAGAACACGATTTATTTCTTGAAGGTACCGGCAGCCTTTTGTTAGATAGACAAAACCAAAAAGCTTATTGTGCTCTATCACCCCGGGCAGACGAAGATCTTTTGATAGAATTTTGCGAAGATTTTGAATTTACACCCGTGATTTTCAACGCTAATCAAAGTGTTGGAGGTAAAAGAAAAGCTATTTATCACACTAATGTAATGATGTGCCTTGCGGAAAACTTTGCGGTAATTTGCCTGGATACCATAGACGATGTAAAAGAGCGCAAAAATGTACTGAAACATTTAAAAAATGACGGCAAGGAAGTAATCACAATTACTGAAGCTCAAATGCACGAGTTTGCAGGAAATATGTTACAGGTTCAGGGTGCATTTGATAAAAAATATTTGGTAATGAGTGCTCG
Source organism: Salegentibacter sp. BDJ18 (assembly GCF_017579965.1). Taxonomy (NCBI): domain Bacteria; kingdom Pseudomonadati; phylum Bacteroidota; class Flavobacteriia; order Flavobacteriales; family Flavobacteriaceae; genus Salegentibacter; species Salegentibacter sp. BDJ18. The sequence goes on along the minus strand of NZ_JAFLQX010000002.1, from coordinate 176,842 downwards.
TGCTCATAAAAGTCTTAATCCAGATCAAATTAGTAAAATTGAAAAGCATTGCGAGATTTTAAGCAGTGATCTTGATGTGATTGAAACCTGCGGTGGCGGCAGCGCTCGTTGTATGATGGCTGAAGTTTTCTTACCGAAAGCTTAGTTTGACATATTTTTCAGACAAAATAATTAAAGATTTTCGTCAAGCTGAATTTATTTCAGCTTCTAACTTGATGGAGAGTATAAACAACTTAGATCCTGAAACAAGTTCAGGATGACGATAGGGCAAATTAAAACTTCTTATACAGATCCCTGAGAAACAAAATCATAATTGCAGCAGTAAAAAAAGCAAAGGGCAGGGAACTTATAATTAAAAACTTCTGCATGGCGGTGAGTACATCGCTATTAGGTTTTATATTTCCCAGCAGAATAATTGCTTCGGAAAAAAGAAGGATCAAAACCGCCCAGGTTAACCGGAATTTTTTCCTCGGGTGTTCTTTTCCTTTATCGCTAAACATACTGAGAACATAGATAGCCGAATCTACAGAGGTTACCAGAAAACTAATCAGTAAAATTATCGTTACAATATTTGTGAAATTAGATAAAGGAAAGGCTTCGAAAAAACGAAATAAAGAAGTAAATACATTATCAAATTCACCGTTGTAGCTCTCCATATTTCCAATAAGATCAAAAGAAGCAGAACCAAAGACGCTAAACCAGAAAAAACTTCCCAGAGAAGGAATTAGCAAAACTCCCCAAATCATTTCTCTGATACTTCTACCTTTTGAAATTCTGGCAATAAAAATTCCGGTGAAAGGTGCCCAGGCTAGCCAAAACGCCCAGTAATAATAAGTCCAGTCGGTTAGAAATTCTTTTCCTGGATTGTATTTCCCCAGAGCTAAACTAAGCGGAACAAAATCTATAATGTAGCTATAAAATGATTCAAAAAACTGACTGAAAACATTTAATATATCTACCTGGAAAAACACCAAAAACATCAAAATAACGGTTACATAAATATTCCAGTTTGAAATTCGTTTAATCCCTTTTTTAATTCCGGCGAAAGCCGAAATAAAGGCCAGGAGACAAACTATAAAAACCAGCAGAATTGTAATCCATAAGGTTCCGGCGGGTGTTGAAGTAAGATGACTAATGCCACCTTCAATTTGAGTGGTTCCTAAACCAATTGCAGCTACCAGGCCAAAAACCGTAGTTAGAATAGTGAGCAGGTTTATACCTTGCGGCAAATATTTTATCGTTTTGAGCTGGGGTAAGCTGCTGCCTAAAAGAATATCAGATTTTCTTACAAAAAGAGCGTAGGCGATGAGTAATGCGAAAATTCCATAGAACGCCCAGGCAGTAAAACCCCATTGATAGAATGTATATTCTAATGCGATTACTTGAGAAGAAGAACTTGTTTCTATAGGCGAATTTAAAAACATAAACACCGGTTCCTGCACTGCTCTTAGTAAAATACCGGCACCCATTCCTGCACTATATAACATAGCGATCCAGGATAGTCGGTCAAATTCCGGCGGGGAATTTCCCAATCTTATTTTTCCAAATCTTGAAAAAGCGATAAAAATGAGGAAGAATACGCACAACAATCCCAGCCATAGATAAAATCTACCGAAATACTCCCGCACCCAAAGGGATCCGATTTCTATTAATTCATAGAAAAATTCAGTAAAGAAAAAGATAAAAAGAGCAAGGAAAAACAGAATAGCCGAAGTGATATAAAGCAGTGGATTTCTTAGAAAAGCTCGAAAAAGTTGCTTCAAAATTTATTGCTTTTCAGGTTATAATTAGTTCTTCAACAGGCAGTTTTTCAAATTTAAACATTTCAGAAAGAATCAGGCTATTTGTTTTTTGGGTTCGCCTTTGGCAATTTTATTCAGCATTCCTTCAAAAATAAAATAATGAAAGGGATACATTGCATACCAATATAATCGGCCCCAAATACCTTTAGGCCTAAATGTGGCGGTTTGGTGCAGCACATTTTCTTTATCGATACAAAACTCTAACCAGGCCTCGCCGGGAACTTTCATTTCGGCAAAAAGTAAGAGTCTTTTTTCCTCTTTATCGGCTAAAAGTACACGCCAAAAATCTAAAGAATCGCCTGAGGCAATTTTATTAGGGTGTGTTCTTCCGCGGCGTAAACCCACCCCGCCAAAAAGTTTGTCTATATAACCACGAAATTTCCATAACCAATTTCCGTAATACCAACCATTTAGTCCGCCAATAGCCCAAATACGTTCCAGCACTTCTTCGGGATTTTCCACTTTGGCGGCTTGTTTATCCTGGAGACATCCATATTTTGGTACCTGTATGTATTTATTTAATTCTTTACGAAAACGGCCGCTGCTTAACGAGTCTTTCCAACTGGAAATAACCTGGTTTTGTTCAATTTTATAGAAGGCCAGTTCAATAGCTTCGGTATAGGATATTGGTTCAATATTGAGTATTTCCTGTAAACGAGTGTCGTTGGTAATTACTTCAACTCGCATACTATCTACCAGGTTTTGTGCAAGTTTGTAAGAGGTTGAGGTTACAAAATAAAGCCAGTAGGACGATAATTTTGGTGACATCACCGGAACACTTAAAATCCATAATTTAAGTTTTCTAACTTCGGCATATTTCAACATCATTTCCTTGTAAGTGAGCACATCCGGACCGCCAACATCAAAAGATTCATTATAGCATTCTTCTTTTCCAATAACGCCGGTTAGGAATTTAATAATATCCCGAATAGAAATTGGCTGGCATTTAGTTTCTACCCAGCTTGGGGTGATCATTACCGGTAATTTTTCACATAAATCTCTTATAATTTCAAACGAAGAGCTACCTGAACCTACAATAATTGCTGCCCGTAAAACGGTAAGATTAAAATCTCCTTTATAGAGAATTTCTTCTACTTTTTTTCTTGATTTTAAATGTTTGGATAGTTCTTCTTCATTTATAATTCCGCTTAAATAAATTACCTGCTTCACCGAGGTGCCGGCCATAATTTTATTAAAATTTTCTGCGGCCTGGGATTCCTGGGTGTCAAAATTATCTGTAGAACCACTCATAGAATGAATAAGATAATAGGCTACATCTATATTTTTTATTTTTTCAGGAGCTTCTTCATCTTTTAGAAAATCGAGTTCTACGATCTCTACTTTTTCCAGTAATTCCTCGTTAGAGGTAAAGCGGTTTTTATTTCTAACCGCACAAATTACTTCGTGCCCCTTTTCAAGAAGTTCAGGGAGCATACGCATCCCAATATAACCGTTAGCACCTGTTAGAAGAATTCTCATAGAAAGATTTTAAGCTTAAAGTACCAATTAAATTAGTACTTTTCATTTTGATTAGTAAAACTTTATAAAATGAATAACGTCCTGAAAATAGTACTTTTAGTAATTGGTATTGGAATGATTGCTTATGGGTTATACCGGCTAATTACACCAGAATTTGCTCTCGATGCCGGACCTCTCCAAATTGAAGCTCACGGCGATAATACGCAATCTTACGCTATGATAGGTTTTGGTATTTTAGCCCTTATAGGTGGCCTCGCTTTTGGGAAACGCTAAACAAACCTAAAGATCACCTATTTGGGTAAGTGCATTATCGGCTTTATAATCCAAAATCTTTTTAAAATATTTATGTATCGCAGGCGTATCGGCCTTTACCTTAATTTTAGAATGATCTTTATAGATAGAATATTCTTCAGCTTTGCCCTTATAAAGATGAAGTTTATAATAAGGAATAACCAGCGCGTAGGTTTCCAGTAAAGACCTAAACATGACGATAATTCCGTTGGGCCGCATTTCAACATTACAGGTATTGGCATTATTATCCAGAACCAGGAGATTGTGAATATCAATACTGGTATCGGTAATATGTAGTTTTGGCGATCCTGTGCCGTTTAATTTCATTCGCGCAAGCAGCGTAAAAGGCTTGCCAACTTCCTTATCAATTTTCTCTTTGGTTTTACTGCGGTTATAAGAGATATTTAATAACATAGCTTTTTGTTTAAAGATAAGTAAATTACTTCGGGACATGCTCATGAAGTAATAAGAAAAAATAATTTACAATTTCGAAACAAGTCTCGGTGCATTTAATCTCGATTATCGAGTAAATTATAGGCAAAAGCCTATTTTCTGTTATCTTTGCAGGGCTTAAAACAACAAATAAAAGTAAAAAATGAAACTCCAAAGTACCCTTTCTACCCACGTAAAAGATGCTGTTAAAATGATCTATGATGTTGAAATTGATCACTTAGAATTTCAGCCTACGCGCAAGGATTTTGAAGGAGATATTACTTTGGTGACTTTCCCAATGCTGAAAACGCTCAAAACCAATCCTGTGAAATTGGGTGAAGAAATTGGAAATTATTTAACTGAAAATGTTGCTGAAGTTTCTGGATTTAATGTGGTGAAAGGCTTTTTGAACATTGTTTTAAGCGATGCTTATTTTCTAGATTTCTTCATTGAAATGAAAGATAGAAAAGATTTTGGGATACTTCCCGCCGCTGAAGATGCTAAAGGAATTATGGTTGAATATTCTTCGCCAAATACCAATAAACCTTTGCACTTAGGGCATATTAGGAATATACTTTTAGGATTTTCTGTTGCCGAAATTTTAAGTGCTGCCGGAAATAAAGCCTATAAGACCCAGATTATTAACGATCGTGGGATTCATATTTGTAAATCTATGCTGGCATGGGAGCGCTTCGGGAATGGAGAAACTCCCCAATCTGTGGGCATAAAAGGAGATAAACTGGTTGGGAATTACTACGTAAAGTTTGACCAGGAATACAAAAAGGAAATTTCCGAATTAATCGAAACCAAAGGAATTTCTGAAGAAGCCGCGAAAGCTGAAGCACCAATTTTGGTGGAAGCCAAGCAAATGTTGCTAAAATGGGAAGCCGGCGATCCAGAAGTGGTTGCACTTTGGGAAAAAATGAACCAATGGGTTTATGATGGCTTTGAAAAAACCTACGATGCTTTAGGCGTAGATTTCGACAAAAATTATTACGAAAGCGATACTTACCTGCTTGGGAAAGACGTGGTGAACCAGGGACTTGAAAAAGGTGTTTTTTATAAAAAAGAAGACGGTAGTGTTTGGATAGATCTTACCGATGAAGGCCTGGATGAAAAAATCGTTTTACGAAGCGATGGTACCGCTGTTTATATCACGCAGGATATTGGTACCGCCATCCAACGGGTAAAGGATTTTGATATTAGTGGGATGGTTTATACCGTAGGAAACGAACAGGATTATCACTTTAAAGTTTTGTTTTTAATTCTGAAGAAACTCGGATTTGATTGGGCAGATTATCTATATCATTTAAGCTACGGAATGGTAGATTTACCTAGCGGAAAAATGAAAAGTAGGGAAGGAACCGTTGTAGATGCCGATGATCTTATTGCTGAAATGACCGAAACTGCCAGAAATATTTCTGAAGAATTAGGGAAATTAGACGGTTATACCGAAGTTGAAAAAGAAGAGCTCTACCGAATTATTGGTTTAGGGGCTTTGAAATATTATATTTTAAAAGTAGATCCTAAAAAACGAATTCTCTTTAATCCTGAAGAATCTGTAGATTTCCAGGGGAATACCGGTCCGTTTATTCAATATACTTACGCGAGAATTCAATCTATAATCAGGAAAGCCGATTTCGACTTTAAGAAACCGGTAGCCGATGGCTATGAATTTCACGAAAAAGAACGTTCGTTAATCAAGCAGCTTCAGTTATATCCTGAAACAATTCAGTTGGCGGCAGAAAATCATAGTCCGGCGTTGATTGCTAACTACACGTACGATCTGGTAAAAGAATTCAATTCATTTTATCAAAATGTAACTATCCTTGGTACTGAGGATATTACCGAAAAAATTTTAAGAGTGCAATTGGCCAATAGTGTTGGGAATGTTATAAAATCTTCTTTTGGCTTATTGGGAATCCAGGTGCCAGAAAGAATGTAGAAAGCCCCCCTTGTCCCCGAAAGGAGAATAAAAAGATAGATTAAATATTTAAAATGAGGTGAAATAAAAAGTTTTCACTTCAGGCTCAAATCATTAAATTTGCAATTCGTTGAAAAACGGAGAATAAAACCTCGGGATAAGTCCTGAAGGTTTAAATTGAAAAAAGTTTTCAAAATATCGGGGCGAGCCTCGGCAGAATTATACCCTTTATGGGAAATTAAACCATAGGAAAAATTATGTTTGATAGTTTAAGTGATAAGTTAGATAATGCCTTACACGTTTTAAAAGGCCACGGGCAAATTACCGAGGTAAACGTTGCCGAAACTTTAAAAGAAGTGAGACGTGCTTTGGTGGATGCCGATGTGAACTATAAAATTGCCAAAGACTTTACCAATACCGTAAAGGAAAAAGCGCTTGGTCAAGACGTTTTAACCGCTCTGAAACCAGGCCAGATGATGGTGAAATTGGTGAAGGATGAACTTACCCAGTTAATGGGTGGGGAAGCTGAAGGAATTAATCTTTCGGGAGACCCTTCAATTATTCTTATGTCTGGATTACAGGGTAGTGGTAAAACAACCTTCTCTGGAAAACTTGCTAATTTTCTAAAAACTAAAAAGACCAAAAAACCACTTTTAGTTGCCTGTGATGTTTATCGTCCTGCAGCGATCAACCAGTTACACGTAGTTGGTGAGCAGGTTGGCGTTGAGGTGTTTTCAGATGAAGGAAACCAGGATCCGGTGGCTATTTCTAAAGCTGCAATTACTCACGCCAAACAAAACGGACATAATGTGGTTATTATAGATACCGCCGGTCGTTTAGCTGTAGATGAAGCGATGATGACCGAGATCTCCAATATTCACGAAGCCATTCAACCGCACGAAACTTTATTCGTGGTAGATTCTATGACGGGTCAGGATGCGGTGAATACTGCAAAAACTTTTAATGAAAGATTGAATTTTGACGGGGTAATCCTTACAAAATTAGATGGTGATACTCGTGGTGGTGCGGCGATTTCAATTAAATCTGTAGTTAATAAACCTATTAAATTTATTGGTACCGGTGAGAAAATGGATGCACTAGATGTGTTCTATCCAGACCGTATGGCCGATAGGATTCTTGGGATGGGAGATGTGGTGTCTCTTGTGGAACGTGCGCAGGAACAATATGATGAAGAAGAAGCAAGAAAACTTCAAAAGAAAATTGCAAAAAACCAGTTTGGTTTTGATGATTTCCTGAAGCAATTACAGCAAATTAAGAAAATGGGGTCTATGAAAGACCTTATGGGAATGATTCCGGGAGCCGGAAAAATGCTGAAAGATGTAGATATTGATGATGATGCCTTTAAAGGAATTGAAGCAATAATTCACTCGATGACTCCCGAGGAACGGAGCAATCCGAAAGTTATAAATTCAAGCCGAAAGAAACGAATTAGTAAAGGTTCAGGAACCTCGGTACAGGAAGTTAACCAATTGTTGAAACAATTCAACCAGATGGGTAAAATGATGAAGATGATGCAAGGTGGCGGTGGCCAGAAGATGATGCAGATGATGAAGGGTATGAAGTAGATTCCAGTATGCAGTTATTGCAGTCTCAGTTGGCAGTTAAAATTAAACTTTTAAATATGGATTTTAAGTCGCTACGTGTTTATGAGATTGGATTTGAACTTGCTATGGAGATATTCGAAATTTCTAAAAGATTTCCTAAAGAAGAAACTTACTCGCTTACAGATCAAATAAGAAGAAGTTCAAGATCGGTTTGTGTAAATATTGCAGAAGCATATAGAAAGAGAAAGTACGAGAAGTATTTTATAAGTAAGTTAACTGATAGTGATGCTGAAAACGCTGAAACACAAAGCTGGTTAGAGTTTGCTTATGCTTGTAAGTACATAGATTTAGATGTAAAAGATAAATTGATTAAAAAAAGTCACGAAGTAGGAAAACTTCTGAATTTTATGATTAATAATCCCGGGAGATTTGGAGTGGGTAAAGCTTAAAAACTGCCAACTGCTACTGCCAACTGAAAACTGACCATGACTATATTAGACGGAAAAAAAACCAGCAACGATATTAAAGATGAGATTGCTGCTGAGGTTGAAAAGATTAAAAAAAGAGGTGAAAAAGTCCCTCATTTAGCTGCAATTATCGTGGGGAACGACGGTGCCAGCTTAACCTATGTAAATGCAAAAGTAAAATCCTGTAAACGCGTAGGATTTCAATCTTCTCTATACAGATTACCAAATACGGTAAGCGAGTTGGAGTTACTTGACAAGATTGAAGAACTAAATCAGAATGATGATATAGATGGATTTATTGTTCAGCTTCCTTTGCCTCCGCAAATTGATACGCAAAAAGTATTAAATGCTGTAGATCCAGATAAAGATGTAGATGGTTTTCATCCTACCAACTTTGGGAAAATGGCCTTGGATATGACATCTTTTATTCCGGCGACTCCGTTTGGGATTTTAGAATTACTGGAGCGATATGATATTCCGACCAAAGGAAAACATACCGTGGTGATTGGCAGAAGTTATATAGTTGGAAGGCCAATGAGTATCTTGATGGGACGAAGTGGTTTCCCTGGAAACTCAACCGTAACTTTAACTCATGAATTCACTAAAAATATTACACAAATCACCTCCCAGGCTGATATTATAATTATCGCGGTTGGAATTCCAGATTTTCTGAAAGCGGAAATGATTAAGGATGATGCAGTAATTATTGATGTTGGAATTACAAGGGTGCCAAATGATGAAGCGGAAAAAGGCTATGTAATTAAAGGTGATGTAGACTTTGATAATGTAAGTAAACGTGCATCATATATTACGCCTGTACCTGGTGGAGTAGGACCAATGACAGTTTCTATGTTGCTTAAAAACACTTTGCTTGCTACCGAAAGGCATAAGAAAAGAGCAAAAGAAAACAGTAAAGCCAGATCTGTTTAAGCAGATTTTCAGTATAAAAAAAGTCCTGTTAGATCTTACATTTAGTAGATTTAACAGGATTTTTTTATTAATTGGGATTCAGAAAAATAGAAATTAATCTTCTTCTAATTTCCAGTCTAAATATTTATGAAGATCAGTTTCAATAAATCTTAAGGTTATAGTTAGTAGCGCAAAATCATCTACATAACCAATTCCGGGTAAAAAATCGGGTACAATATCTAACGGATTAAGCACGTACAGGAGCACAAAAGCTATGGCGGCTATAGAAAACCACGGGATATCTTTATAAACACCTTTTCGGTAATCTTTTAGCATCCCAAACATCACTTTTCCCAGCTCAGTATATTTTCTTAAAGCACCAGAATTATTAATTTTATCATCAATTTCTTTTTGATTTTTTACGGCAATATCAATATCGCCATCTTTAATTTGAGTAGCTCCTTTTTTTAGGTATTTCTCGTCAATTTCTTCTTTCTTTTTACTAAACATATTCATAATTCTTCATTTTGTGGTTAGTAGTTATTTTTTAAAGTCGGTCGTGGGCATTTCCGTATTCCTTTTTATAAATTTTCAGAATTAATAAAAACAGGGAAATAAGCAAAGGCCCAAAAATTAATCCTATAAAACCAAACAGCTGTACTCCAACAATTACACCAAAAAGGGTGATTAGCGGATGCACAGCGGCGAGTCTATCCAGGATATAAAGTCTAATAATATTATCGGTAGAACCAACAACAACAAAGCCGTAGATTAACATTGCAATGGCCTGCCAGTTATCGCCCTGGGCTATTAACAGTATTACTACCGGGAGAATACCAATCGCCGTTCCTATAAATGGAATCATAGATCCTATGGCGGTTATTACAAACCAAAAGAAAGGATCTGGTACACCAAAAATTAAGTATCCAATAAGTGCAATAATTCCCTGGAATATAGCCACCAGCGGAATACCTAATGCGTTAGATTTTACAAGTTGATCACTTTCTTGTGCAATTATTTCCAGGTTATCATTCCCAAGCGGGATATAAGAAATAAGAGAAGATTTCATAGACTCTCTTTTAACCAGCATATAGTAAAGCATAAAATACATAATACCAATTGCGATAAAGGCATTAAATGTGCCGCCTGCCAGACTTTGCAGGTTTCCAGACATCCAGTTTGTTACAGAAGAGGTATCTATAGACTCACTTAAACTATAACCTATATAGGTTTCAGCTTCGGTAAGTTGTTCTTTAACGGCCCTAATTACACGTTCAGAGTTTGCAACCGCTTTACTAATTTTAGACGTGAGCATTACTACAATTAGTATAATAGGCACCAGGATACCTACAAAAGATCCTGCCATTAAGAGCGCTGCTGCTACCGGAGGTTTCCAACCCCTGGCCAGTAATTTTTTCATCCAATTGCGCAAAAGAACGTATAAAGTAATTGCCCCTAAAACCCCCGAGAGGTATGGGATAATTTCTTTAAAAATTAAAACCGTTAAAAAGATAATGAGCATTAATACGAAAATTTGCCGTACCAGTGCCGGTTTTAATCTATCCATATTTTTGTGCTTGGTTGGTTATTTTGCAAATAGTTGTTCTTTATTTTTAAAGGCTTTGAATTCCAGTGCATTTCCGCTGGGGTCTTTAAAAAACATTGTGGCTTGTTCCCCTACCTGGCCCTCAAAACGGATGTAAGGCTCAATTTCAAAATCAATATTTTTTGATCGTAATAAATTAGCAAATTCCTGAAATACTTCCCATTCAAGGACTACTCCAAAATGCGGTACAGGCACATCTTTGCCATCTACAGGATTGCTATGTGCTTTTTCGGTTTCGTTAGCCGGTTTATAATGAATTACCAATGGGTGCCCGAAAAAATTAAAATCTACCCAATGATCACTGCTGCGGCCTTCGCCACAACCCAGGGTTTCTTTATAAAATTTTCTGGCTTTTTCTAAATTTGATACCGGGATTGCTAAATGAAACGGTTGTACCTTCATAAATCTTAATAGAATTACATTATTATACGCTATTAAAATTAACAAGTAATCTTAACATGCGGGCAAGCCACAGCGCTAATAATGTGTTAAGATTTATCTTTACGAGGTCTTTTGCCAGATCGCGGTTTTGTTTTAGATTTTAAAGCAGAAGCTTTAAGACGGGAGGCTTCTTCTGTCTTGCTGGATTCGTCTACCATGTTGTTTATGGTATTAAGTTCTTCCTGGGTAAGGTCACGCCATTGCCCTACCGGAACGTCCAGGCTAACATTCATAATTCTAATGCGTTTAAGCGCGGTAACTTCATAACCTAAAAACTCACACATTCTACGAATTTGTCGGTTTAGTCCCTGGGTAAGTATAATTCTGAATTCATTCTTTCCTAATTTTTCTACTTCGCACTTTTTAGTGGTGGTTCCCAAAATAGGTACTCCATTGCCCATTCTTCTAATAAAATCTGGAGTAATGGGTTTATTGACTGAAACAATATATTCCTTCTCGTGGTTGTTCCTGGCGCGTAGAATCTTATTTACAATGTCCCCATCATTGGTAAGAAAAATAAGTCCTTCACTGGGTTTATCCAGTCTGCCAATAGGAAAAATTCTTTTCGGATAATTTATATAATCAATAATATTGTCTTTTTCCACACGGGTATCAGTAGTGCATACTATGCCTACCGGTTTGTTGAAAGCAATATAAACATTAGGTTCTTTTTTTTCTGCTTCAGAAACCGCTTTCCCATCTACTTTTACCACATCATCGGGACCAATTTTAGTGCCCATTTCGGGTACAGCTCCATTAATGGTCACCCGGCCCTGATCTATGAGTTTATCAGCCGCGCGGCGTGAGCAGTAACCTATTTCACTTAAGTATTTATTTATTCGGGTAAGCTTCTGTTCAGACATAAAAAAGATTGTACTGCAAAGATACAAGAATTCGTCGCGAAACTAATTTTTTAAAAAATAATCAAGGTACAGGCAACCTTTTGTAACTTTCCTGCGTCTATGTAAATAGAAGGCCTTTTAATTAGAAAAATCGGGTGAAAGTAATTCAACTCTTTAAAAACGAAACTCAATTAATAAAGCGTGCGGCTAAAAAAGACCGTAAGGCGCAGCGCGAATTATATGAGTTGCATTCGGGAAAAATGCTTAGCGTTTGCCGGCAGTATATAAAGGATATGCACCACGCCGAAGAAGTAATGCTAAACGGATTTCTAAAAGTTTTCACCCACCTTAAAGATTTTGAATCTAAAGGAAGTTTTGAAGGCTGGATAAGAAAAATTATGGTGCGGGAATCAATTTCTTTTTTAAGATCACAAAAGAAAATTGTTTTTAGTAACGAAGAAATCGCAGACCCTGGTTTTTCTGAAGAAATGAATACAGAGCTAAACGTGGCACATATTCAAAACCTCATAGACAATTTGCCGGAAGGCTACAGGATGGTTTTTGTTATGTATGCGGTAGAAGGATATAAGCACGGCGAGATTGCGAAAATGCTGAAGATAACCGAAGGGACTTCAAAATCGCAATTATCTAAAGCGAGAACAATGTTGCAGGAGCAGTTAAAAACACAAAACACATCGGATTATGGAATTAAATAAATTCGAAGAAAACTCAAGGGAAAAACTGGGAAAAAGGGAAATTAAACCTTCTGCCCAAAGCTGGGAAAAGTTGGATGCTAAATTAGATGCTGAAGCACACAAAACCTCTCAAACACCCTGGAAATATATTGCCGCTGCAGTGGCAGTGCTGTTAATTGCAGGAACTTTTATGTGGAATAACAATTTTTCCGAAAGTCCGCAGGTTGTTGAAGAACCGGTAAACGAGATCATAAAAAAACCGGAACTAAAACAAGAATTTACGCAAGAAAATAAGACACAAATAGCTTCCGAAGAAATTAAAAAGGAGGAAGAACTTTCAACTGAAAGTAATACGAAAAATAATATTGTAGCAGTACCTGAAATTTCAGTAGAAGAAGAGATTACTGAAACGCCAATTTTCGAAGAAAATAGATATGAAGAAGCTGTTGTTTTAGAGCCAATAAGCCTGGAACCACCAATTTTAGAAGAAAAATTAATTCAATCTAAACTTGAAGAAGTGATTGCGGCCACGAGCAGAAATGATGAAATCTCTGAAGATGAAGTAGACGAATTACTAGCCCAGGCGGCTTCAGAAATAAGTAGGGAACGGAAGAATGCACAATTTTATAATTCAAATACCGAAATAAGTGCAAATGCACTGCTAGCCGAAGTAGAAGATGAGATTTACCAATCTTTTAAAGCAAAGGTTTTTGAGGTTTTAAAAGAAGGATATCTCAAGGCGAAAACTGCGGTTGCCAATAGAAACTATTAATCATCAAAATCCCACAAACGGGTCATTCATCAAACATCAAAATCAATTATTATGAAAACACTTACTTTTTACGTCGCACTTTTAGTATTTAGTTTTGCGCATCAGCAGGTTTCTGCACAAGAAGTTGCTTCTGTAGAGACAGAAATATCTTCAGATGAGAAAGCCAGAGAATTTTTTGAAAAGCAAAAGGCTGAAATTATTGAAAAGGAGAAAACAAAACTAAAATACCAGATTGAGCGTATAAACGGAGAACTGGAAAGAGGTGAAATCACTAAAGATGAAGCCGAAAAACAAAAAAAGGAATACGCTGAAAAACACGCTAAAAATATTGAAAATAAAATAGCCATTTTGGAGAATGAAATGGAACTGAGGGATAGAAATGATTCTTCTGGAAATTATATTGCAATTGGCGGTAAAGGAAAAGTCTTGGATATTAATATTAATACAAAGAAGAAATACGATAAACGTACCACCAGTGATTTGGTAGTTGCTGCCGGTTTTAATAATGCCCTGGAAGAAGGCCAATCTTTAAACGATTCAGATTTTAAATTGGGAGGTAGCCGATTTTTTGAACTTGGTTGGGCGTGGAAAACAAGGGTTTTTAAAGAAACAAACTGGTTGCGCCTTCGTTACGGACTTTCTTTTCAATTCAATGGATTAAAACCTACCGATAATCGCATTTTTGTAGAAGATGGCGACGAAACTTACCTGGAGGAATTCGCATTAGACCTTGATAAGTCTAAATTTAGAATGGATAACCTGGTAGTTCCGGTTCATTTTGAAATAGGTCCTTCTACAAAAACCGAAACCGAAGATCGGTTACATTTTTCTACCTATAAAATGCTGAAAATTGGCTTTGGTGGTTATGCCGGTTTTAATATTGGGGAACGCCAGAAACTAAAGTATAAAGATGATGGCGATAAAGTGAAGGAGAAGCTTAAAAACAATTATAATACTAACGATTTGGTTTATGGATTAAGTGCATACCTGGGCTGGGGTGGCGCTACGCTTTACGGGAAATACGATCTAAATCCCATATTTCAGGATCCAAATAGGGAATTACACAACTTTTCTTTAGGACTTCGGTTTGATGTTGATTAATGAAACCATCCTTTATTAAATTTTATTATTAGCCAATTTTAAATTGTAATTTTGTTTTGAATTTACAGACCCCACAGGTTTCCAAAACCTGTGGGGTCTAACCGCTTAAACAACATCAATTTGATCTCAAAATCCACTATAGACAATGTATTTGAAACCGCCCGTGTAGAGGAGGTTATTGGGGATTTTGTTCAGCTAAAAAAATCGGGTTCGAACTTTAAAGGTTTGAGTCCGTTTAGTGATGAGCGCACGCCAAGTTTTATGGTTTCTCCCGTAAAACAAATCTGGAAAGATTTCTCTAGTGGAAAGGGTGGAAACGTCGTGGCTTTTTTAATGGAACACGAACATTTTACCTATCCTGAAGCCATTAAATATCTCGCCAAAAAATACGGAATTGAGATTGAAGAAACCCAGCAAAGCGATGAGCAAAAACAGCAATCCGATGAGCGGGAAAGTATGTACCTGGTTTCAGAATTTGCTAATAAACATTTTCAGAAAAACCTGCATAAAACCGATTTAGGGAAAGCTATTGGTTTAAGCTATTTTAAGGAACGAGGATTCACTTTAGAAACGATCAAGAAGTTTGAGCTAGGATATTCTTTAGACGAATGGGACGATTTTACTAAAGAAGCGCTCGCTGAAGCCTATAAACTTAAATACCTTGAAAAGACAGGACTTACCATTGTAAAAGGCGAAAAGCAATTTGATCGCTTTAAGGGAAGAGTGATGTTCCCCATTCATTCTATGTCTGGCAGGGTATTAGGATTTGGTGGAAGAATTCTTACCAATGAAAAAAAGGCGGCAAAATACCTGAATTCACCCGAAAGTGATATCTACCATAAGAGTAAGGTTTTATACGGGATAAATTTTGCAAAGCAGGCCATCGCCAAAGAAGATAATTGTTTTTTAGTTGAAGGTTATACTGACGTAATTCAGTTTCATCAAAGTGGGATTGAAAATGTGGTTTCCTCTTCAGGAACGGCATTAACTCCTGAACAAATTCGCTTAATTAATAGACTAACCAAAAATATTACTGTACTCTTTGATGGTGATGCCGCTGGAATAAGAGCTTCACTTCGCGGAATAGATTTAATCCTGGAGCAGGGAATGAACGTGCGGGTTTGTACTTTCCCTGAAGGTGAAGATCCCGATAGTTTTGCCAGGAATAATTCACATGAAGCTTTAGCTGAATATCTTCAGGAGAACGCACAGGATTTTATTAGTTATAAAGCTTCTTTACTAATGGAAGAAGCGAAGAAAGATCCGATTAAAAAGGCAGAATTAATTCGGGATATAGTAAATAGTATTTCGAAGATTCCAGATACTATTCAGCAGGAAGTTTATTTACAGGAATGTTCCCAAATTATGGATATTTCTGAAAATGTACTGTTTTCCAGCCTTGCACAGCTAAATGCGAAAAGTGGAAGAACTTCTCCTCAACAACAGCAGAAAAAGAAATCTTTTGATGTAGTTAAAGAAGAACCGCAACCAAAAACAGCGAAGGTTGACGAGCAATACGAGCTTGAGAAAAAAATTATTAGTCTGCTGCTTCAGTATGGAACTGTAGAGGAAGATTTTGAAGACCTGGTGCTTAAAGAAAAAGAAGACGGGGAGCTCGGTTTAGAAAAGGAAATACAAAGAACCCGGGTTTTTGAAAAAATATTCTTAGACCTTCAGGAAGATGAAATTGCTTTTACCAATCCTAAATTCAGAGATATTTATACTGAATTAATGGCTCGGCTAAATAGTGAAGAAAAATTTGAAGTTAAGAATTTTATTAATAATATAGATCCGGAGCAGGCTTCTGAGATTACTTCAATTTTAATGGAGGAGGAGCAATATAAATTGCATGAATGGGATAGGCAAAACATTTTTGTGAAAGCAAAAACCGAAACTATTTCAAGGCACGTTAGTGAAACCATTCTCTCTTTGCGCAGATTTTTAATAAATCAAAAAATAAACGAACTTTCAGAAAAGGTGAAAACTCCAGTTGAAGAGCAGGACACCCAACATGTTCTTGAAGACGTAAAAGATTATCTTAGTTTGAAGAAGGTGCTCTCAGAGAAGCTTAATCGCGTTATGTAGTATTTAGTTGCAATAATCTTGATCTGGTAATAAGATCGGCAATATTGTCTACCTGTAATTTTTTAAGTAGCCTGGTTTTATAAGTACTTACTGTTTTTTCATTAATAGAAAGTGCCTCGGCAATGTCTTTATTTCGTTTTCCGGAAGCGATAAGGTTTAGAACTTCAGATTCGCGTGTAGAAAGTTTCTTAAATTTTGCGATTAAATTTCTTCCGGGAGACATCCCCGCGTTTAGTTTATCGGTGATTTTTTTGTTGAGATAAATTCCGCCTCTGGCTACCTGGTAAATGGCTTTTTCCAGTTCTTCTGGTTTTGCAAGTTTAGAAATATAACCTGCCGCTCCCGCTTTTATAGCGCTTAACGCATAAACTTCTTCAGGATGACCGGTACAAACGAGAATTTTTACTTTTGAATAATCGGTTTTAATGGTGCGAAGCGCGTTAATCCCGTTTATTTCGGGAAGGTCAATTTCTATAATTAAAACATCTGGTTGGCTTTCGCTTAAAAATCCGTACAGCTCCATCCCGCTATGTACGCTGCCTACTAACTCAAGCGCCGGGTTTTTTCTAAGGATACACCTGATACCCTCATGCACCACAGGGTGGTGATCTGCAATTAATACTGTACTCATAATAAAAGGTTGGTTAAAAAACACGCCGGGGTAGGACAAGCGCGTATATACTATTAAAAATAACCGATTTTCCCACTACTTCCGTTTTTTGAGTACAATAATCGATAAAAAGATTACTTTTTAAGATTAACGGGAATATTGCACACCGGGATAGGTTTCATTTTGTGTAAATTAGCCCCATGCCTACTTTTATAAATTTTAAAAACTTCCTGTTTTCTTCCTTCAAAATCTTCAGCGGTTTTTCCGTTTTCGGCTTCTTTCATCGCCCATTCCAATTCGGGATAAGATGCGCCAATTTGATCTTCGTCGGTACGGCTGTCCCCAAAAAGTCCGTCTGTTGGTGCGGCATTTACAATTTCAGGAGTAACTCCTAAAAACTTAGCGATTTCAGTAACTTCAGTTTTCATAAGGTCGGCAATAGGGCTTAAGTCTACGCCGCCGTCTCCGTATTTTGTAAAAAATCCCACGCCAAAATCTTCTACTTTATTTCCGGTTCCTGCTACCAGGTAGCTATGTAGGCCGGCAAAATAATATAAAGTAGACATTCTTAATCTTGCCCGGGTATTTGCTAATGTGAGATCTAAAGTATCTGAAGCTTCAACCTGTGGAGCCGCTTTTTTAAATTCATCAAAAACCGGAGTTAGATCAACTTCCAGGTTGGTAACATTAGCATAATGTTGCTTTAACCAGTCTATATGCTTTTGGGCCCTGGTCACCTGGTCTGTATGTTGGTGAATAGGCATTTCTACACAAAGTGTACGCAAACCAGTTTTGGCGCAAAGTGCTGAGGTTACTGCCGAGTCAATTCCACCGCTTATTCCAAGCACAAAACCGTTCATTCCGGCATTTGTAGCGTATTCCTTTAACCAGTTAACTATGTGATCTACCACTTTTTCAGTTTGCATAATTTTGGGTGATTAAGTTTGTAAATAATACCTTTGCACACAAATCTACTATTTAAACATAATTATTAAAAGGGCAGGGCGTTAAAGCCTTCATAAAGAATGCCTATGTATAAGAAAATAATTTTCTTGCTTTGTACAATTGTTTTTGTTTCCTGTAATGAGGATGCTAAAATTGAAAAAGAGATTGCAAAAGTGCCGGTAGATTTTGAAGTGGTTCGTTTTGACAGGCAATTTGCCGAAGCCACGCCGCAAAAACTTATGGATTTAAAACAGGAATATCCGTTCTTATTCCCACAGCAGTTTTCAGATAGCGTTTGGATTTATAAACTTACCGATACCATTCAGCAGGAAATAGATACCGAAGTAGGCAAGGCTTTTCCTTCTTTTGAAAATCAAAAGGCAGAACTTCACAGTCTTTTTCAGCATATAAAATATTATTTCCCGGAGTTTGAAACACCAAAAGTGTTTACGCTAACTTCTGAAGTGGATTATAAAAACAAGGTGATTCTTCAAGATGAATATTTATTTATTTCTTTGGATACTTATTTAGGGGAAGAGCATCATTTTTATATTGGGATCCAGGAATTTTTAAAGGAGAATTTTAGAAAAGACCAGATAATCCCAGATGTTGCCAATGCGTATGCCGAAAAATATGTAGAAAGGCCGCGTTCCAGAACTTTTCTTGCCCATATGGTATATTATGGCAAGTTATTGTATTTAAAAGATAAGTTTATTCCTGAAGTAACTGATGCTGAAAAAATAGGATATACTGAAGAAGAGCTCAATTGGGCCCAAAAGAATGAAGCGCAAATGTGGCGGTATTTTGTAGAAAATGAATTGTTTTTTGATACCGATACCGAACTTTATTCGCGGTTTCTATATCCTGCACCTTTTTCAAAATTCTACCTGCAACTTGATGCCGAATCTCCCTCCAGACTTGGCCAGTATATTGGCTGGCAAATTGTGCGTAGTTATATGGAAAAAACCGATGCATCTTTAAAGGAAATGATAAAAACCGATGCCGAAACGATATTTAATAAAGCGAATTTTAAACCAAGAAAGTAATGTCAGAATTTAAAAAATCAGAAATAAACATAGAAGTAGTTACCGATGAAAATCGCGTGCCAGAAGGAATTACCTGGAGTGCCGAAGATGGCAACGTTTATAAAGAAGAAGCCAAAGCTTTAATGCTTTCGGTTTGGGACAGCAAATCGCAGGAAACACTGCGTATAGATCTTTGGACCAAAGATATGCCGGTAGACGAAATGAAGAAATTCTTTCACCAAACCCTGGTTTCTATGAGCGATACTTTTAACCGTGCCACCCAGGATGAGAAAATGACTGCTACAATGAAAGATTTTTGCGATTATTTTGCTGAAAAGCTTGAAATCACTCAAAAGTAAACTACCTTGGAGCAAGTTTACGAAGTATATAGAAATAATACTTCCGGGACGGTGCATTAAATCTCGATTACCGAGTGGAAAAACTCATTTTTGTATATAACGCGTATTCCGGTACCCGCCACGTGGTGCTGGATGCGCTGCATAAACTAATAAGGCCTAATACTTATGCTTGCAGCATTTGCAAAGTTACCCACGGCGTTTTTTCTGAAAATTCAAGGTGGAAAAATTACAGGCTGGCTTCAGAAGTAAAAATGGAGTTTTTGCATATAGACGAATTTCAGAAGCGATATGCTTCAAAATTCGGGTATAAATACACGTTTCCTATAGTTTTGTGGGAAGATGAAGGCGAAATGGGAATATTTATTTCTACTGAAGAGTTAGAAAGAATTCAAAATGAGGAAGATCTAATTAATTTGGTTGAAGAAAGGCTTTAATTGATTATTTGGGAGAATTAGAAGAATTCAACTCGGTATTTATTGCTTCAATATAATCTAAAATCTCATCCTGGCCCAATTTTGAAGTAGCAGAGCTTACAAAGAATTCAGGCATCTCTTCCCATACTTCCAGCATTTTATCCTGGTAATTATTAATGTTTCTTTCCAGGGCTTTAGGCTTCATTTTATCGGCTTTGGTAAAAATTATACAGAAGGGAACGTTGTGTTCGCCAAGCCACTGCATAAATTCCATATCTATAGGTTGAGGTTCGTGCCTGCTGTCTATAAGCACAAAAGCACATATCATTTGCGCTCGATCCTCAAAATATTTGGTGATGAATTTCTGAAAAGTCCTTTTAGTAGATTTTGAAACCTTTGCATAACCATAACCAGGTAAATCTACAAGATGCCAGTTCTTATTGATCAAAAAATGATTAATAAGTTGTGTTTTTCCGGGTTTTGCCGAGGTTTTGGCAAGTGCTTTCCTGCCGGTAAGCATATTAATTAAAGAAGATTTCCCAACGTTACTGCGGCCAATAAAAGCGTATTCGGGCAGTTTGCTATCAGGGCATTGATCTACCCGCGTATTGCTCACCACAAATTCAGCCGACTTAATTTTCATCTTAAAATGTTTAAAAGTAATATTTGAAAGAGACCTAAAAAGAAGTTTTAAGACTTTAAACTTTCTTATTTAAAATTCCGTTTTTTCAGCCAGGCGTGAAGCAACTCGTTAAAAACAATGGGATGTTCCATCATTGCAGCGTGGCCGCATTTATCTACCCAGTACAGATCGGCATCGGGAAGTAAACGCTGAAAATCTTCGGCAACTTCGGGCGGAGTAACATTATCGTCTTTTCCCCAAATTATACAGGTTGGGGTTTTCATTTTTGGTAAATCTTTGGCCATATTATGTCTTATGGCGCTTTTTGCAATAGCAAGGGTTTTTACCAATTTGTTACGATCGCTTACCGTTTCGTAAACCTCGTCTACCACTTCTTTTGTTGCAACTTCAGGATCGTAAAAAACATCCTGTGCTTTTTTCTTTATAAATTCGTAATCACCACGGCGCGGATAACTCTCGCCCATAGAATTTTCATAAAGTCCCGAGCTCCCGGTAATTACCAGTCCCTTAACTATCTCAGGATATAATTTAGTAGCCAGTAAAGCAATATGCCCTCCAAGAGAGTTTCCCAACAGGATTACTTTATCGTAACCTTTATAATCTACAAATTCTTTTAAATATTTAGCAAAAGTCTGTACGCTGGTTTTAAGTAGCGACATGGAATAGAGGGGTAGTTCTGGAATTACCACTTTATAACCATGCTTCGGAAAATACTCTGTGACCCCATCAAAGTTACTTAAACCGCCCATAAGTCCGTGTAAAATAACTATCGGGGTTCCTTCTCCTTGCTCCAGGTACGTAAACTTTCCCTCTTGCCTTAAATTATTCTTCATTGATTGGCTTTGCGGTTAGCAATCGCAAATATAGCGATTTCATTACAAGTATAATCATTTTTGAGAAATAGCAAAGCCATTTAAGAAATGCATTTCTGCCTCAAAAATTAAATTTTTTAACACTAAAAGCACAATAAAAACCAAGCCTCTGAAACCTAAACAAATAGCGCTATTTGATAGTCTTTCAGCTAAATACAGTGGAGAAACTTATCAACAAAGTGGTAGAAAGTGGTAAAATGTGGTAAAATTTTCAATATATTTGACTCTATAAAGTATAGAAGTGGTAAACCTCATAGGAACATACGAATGTAAAGCAGATGCCAAGGGCCGGTTAATGGTCCCTTCGGCGTTGAAAAAGCAGCTTGCGCCTATGT
Source organism: Salegentibacter sp. BDJ18 (assembly GCF_017579965.1). Classification (NCBI taxonomy): domain Bacteria; kingdom Pseudomonadati; phylum Bacteroidota; class Flavobacteriia; order Flavobacteriales; family Flavobacteriaceae; genus Salegentibacter; species Salegentibacter sp. BDJ18. Next base: position 155,229 of record NZ_JAFLQX010000002.1, on the reverse strand, counting down.
TGCAGGATGGTTTTGTGCTAAAACGTTCGGTTTTTCAGCCTTGTTTGGAGTTGTATCCAATGCAGGAATGGAATGTTTTAATGCAGAAAATTAACGGGCTAAACCGCTTCAAAAAGAAGAATAACGATTTTATTAGAAAATTTCAGGCTGGTGTGAAGATGGTGGAAGTAGATTCAAATGGAAGACTTTTAATTCCAAAAGATCTTGTGGCTTTTGCCGGGATTAGCAAAGAGATCGTGCTTTCTTCAGCAGTAAATATTATAGAGATCTGGGATAAAGATAAATACGAAAACACCATTGATGAAACTTCAGACGATTTTGCTGAATTGGCTGAAGAAGTAATGGGAAACGATGATTTAGATGCAATATCATAATCCGGTTTTATTAAAAGAATCTGTAGACGGCCTTAATATTAAAGAAGATGGCGTGTATGTGGATGTTACGTTTGGTGGTGGTGGTCATTCCAGGGAGATTCTAAACAGGCTCGGGCCTAAAGGAAAACTTTTTGCGTTCGATCAGGATAAGGATGCGCTGGAAAATAAAATTGAAGATCCGCGATTTATACTTATTCACGAAAACTTCAGATTTATTAAAAGGTTTTTGAGGTTTTATGGAATAAAAAAAGTTGATGGAATTTTAGGTGATTTTGGAGTTTCCTCTCATCAGTTTAATGAAGCTGAAAGAGGTTTTTCTACGCGTTTTGATGCGCGCCTTGATATGAGAATGAACCAGGGAAGCAATTTAAGTGCTTTTGAGGTAATCAATGAATATACTGAAGAACAGCTTAAAATGCTTTTCTATGATTATGCCGATTTAAAAAATGCGCCAAAGCTGGCAAATTTGATTGTTGAAGCAAGAAAAGAAAAAGCTATAGAAAGCAGCGAACAATTAAACGATTTGCTGAAGCCGCATCTTTTTAAAGGAAAAGAAAATAAAATTCTGGCGCAGATTTATCAGGCTATAAGAATAGAAGTAAACCAGGAGATTGAAGCTTTAAAGGAATTTTTAAAGCAAACCGAAGAGCTGGTGGTAAAAAATGGGAGAATTAGTCTTATTTCTTATCATTCCCTGGAAGATAGATTGGTGAAACGATATATAAGAAGTGGCTTGTTTGAAGGTGAGCCCGAAAAAGATTTCTACGGAAATATTTCAGTTCCCTTCAAGAAAGTTGGCGGACTTATAGTGCCTTCAGCAGAAGAAATTAAAGAGAATAACAGGGCAAGAAGTGCTAAGCTAAGAGTGGCTAAGAAATTATAGTTTTTGAAGCTTTATGAAAAAAGGTTTTTACAACATACTACGGGCTAATTTTCTTATTAGCAGGGATGCGGTAAACAACTGGCGCTTTATAGTTTTTTGTACGCTGCTCGCTATTATTATGATTGCGAGTTCGCATAGTGCAGAAAGAAAGGTGCATAAAATTGCAAAACTTCATACAGAAGTAAGAGAATTAAAAAGTGAGTTTGTAGATAGGCGTTCAGCGCTTATGCGTATTAAAATGGAATCTACAATTACGCAAAAAATGAAAGATAGAGGAATTCTACCTTCCGAGAATCCTCCGTATAAGATAAAAGTGAATATAAAGGAGTAAATGGCTACATCTGAAAAAGGCATATTGAATAGATTATACGTGGTTGCGGCCTGTATGTTCATTTTCGCCGTGGGGGTGGGCGTGAAGCTGCTGGATATTCAGTTTGTAGAAGGAGATCATTACCGCAACCTGGCAGAAGAGCGCACGGTAAGAAGTTTTAAAATTCCCGCCAGCCGTGGGAATCTTTATGATGCAAAAGGCAATCTTTTAGCGACTTCAGTTCCTAAATACGATATCCGGTTTGATGCGGTTACCGTTTCAGATAAAAATTTTCAGGAAAATATAGTGCCACTTTCCAATAGCCTAACCGAGATGTTTGGGAAATCTGCAGCATATTGGTCTCAATATTTAAGACAGGCAAGAGCTAACGGCCAGCGTTATTTACCTATTGCAAAAAATCTTGGTTATTCAGAATATATGAAGGTGAAAAGCTTTCCTATGTTTAATTTGGGAACTTACCGAGGTGGAATGATTGTAGAGCAAAGAACGGTTCGGGAGCATCCACTTGGTAAAATGGGAGAACGTACGGTTGGTTACGAGCGCCAGGATGAGAACGGATATTTTACCCGTGTAGGTCTTGAAGGTGCTTTTAGTTCTTATTTAAGAGGAACAGATGGCCGTAGATTAAAACAAAAAATTGCCAAAGGCCAGTGGAAACCTATAAGTGATAATAATGAAGTAGAGCCAAAAGATGGTTATGATGTGATCTCTACTATAGATGTGAATATTCAAGATATTGCGCACCACGCTTTACTGAAGCAACTTGAATATTTTGAAGCAGATCACGGTACTGTAGTGGTTATGGAAACCAAAACCGGTGAGATCAAGGCAATGTCTAATCTTGGCCGGACTGAAACAGGGACTTATTTTGAAAAAAGAAATTATGCGGTTTACGAGTCGCACGAACCGGGCTCCACATTTAAGCTAATGGCCATGACCGCCGCTTTAGAAGATGGTGTGATAGATACCAGTTCGGTTATAGATACCGAAAATGGTGTGGTGCGATATTATGGAAGACCGGTAAGAGATTCGCGTCACGGTGGCTATGGAAAGATATCTGCGGCCAAGGCATTTGAGGTTTCTTCAAATACAGCATTCACTAAAATTATTACTGAAGGTTATAAAGACAATCCGGCTAAATTTGTAGATAAGTTATACGATATGGGCCTAAATAGTAAAATTGGCCTGGATATAAAAGGAGAAGGATCGCCTAGAATTCCTCACCCTAAAGATAAAAACTGGAATGGTTTAAGCCTGCCCTGGATGGCCTTTGGCTATGGAGTTTCCATTACACCTTTACAAACTCTGAACTTTTACAATGCTATTGCCAATAATGGTGAAATGGTAAAGCCGCGTTTTATTAAAGAGGTAAAAGAGTGGGATAAAAGTATTTTAAAGGTTGAACGTGAGGTCATGAATCCTAGCATTTGTTCTCCCGAAACTGCTAAAAAACTTCAAAAAATGATGCAGCAAACTGTAGAAAAAGGTACAGCTGCAAATATTTATACGCCAAACTTTTCTATGGCCGGAAAAACAGGAACCTGCCAGGTAGAATACTGGATTGAACCGGGAAGATATATCTCTTCTTTCGCAGGGTATTTTCCAGCTGAAGATCCAAAATATTCGTGTATTGTGATTATTCATAAGCCGAAAAGGAGTAAAGGATATTATGGAAATATCGTTGCAGCACCGGTTTTTAAACAAATCGCCCAAAAGATTTATACCGATACCCCGGTAATGGATACCCTGCCTTCCCTCGATATTCAGAATGATAAAGTGACAGACGATTTTGATGCATATTTCGCGAAAATTGATAACGAAAAAATCGTAATGCCAGATGTGACCGGGATGCCGGCTATGGATGCTGTTTCGCTTTTAGAAAACCTGGGCTTAAAAGTCAATTTCAAAGGTACCGGAAAAGTTAACGGACAATCAATTTCGGCAGGGCAGAAAATAAAAACTAATCAACAAGTAAATTTAAATATAGGTTGAGAGTCTTAAAAGACATATTATATAAAGTACAAATCGATGCCGTGGTTGGAAATACTTCGGTAACTATAAACAAGCTTCAGTTTGATTCAAGAAAGGTTGAATTAAACGATGCTTTTGTAGCTATTCGTGGTAGCCTCTCAGATGGGCATAACTTCATAGAACAGGCTATAAATCAGGGCGCACTCGCGGTTATTTGCGAAGAATTTCCGAAGGAAATCGTAAATGGAATAACCTATATAAAAGTAGGAAATGCACAGCAGGCTTTAGCTTTTATGGCTGCAAATTATTACGATAATCCTTCAGAAAAATTAAAACTTATAGGAGTTACCGGCACCAATGGTAAAACCACGATTGCTACACTTTTATATAATTTATTTACCAAAGCTGGTTTTAAAGTCGGTTTACTTTCCACAGTGAAAGTAATGGTTGCTGAAAATTCTTATGATGCAGTGAGAACCACTCCAGATTCTATTACCATCAATAAGTATTTAAAGCAAATGAATGATGAGGGTGTGGAGTTTTGCTTTATGGAAGTGAGTTCTCACGGTATAGACCAACATAGAACCACAGCCCTTGAGTTTGCCGGCGGAATTTTCACCAATCTAAGCCACGATCATTTAGACTATCACAGCAGTTTCGCTGAATATCGCGATGTGAAAAAAAGGTTTTTTGATGAATTACCGGCTTCGGCATTTGCCTTAACGAATACAGATGATAAAAACGGGCAGATGATGCTGCAGAATACGAAAGCACAAAAATATACCTACGCCTTGAAATCTTACGCCGATTATAAGGCGCAAATTCTTGAAAATTCTTTCACTGGATTATTGCTGAAAGTAAACGACCAGGAATTATGGACGCGCCTAATTGGAAGTTTCAACGCTTACAATGTTTTGGCTATTTATGCTACTGCAGAACTTTTAGGCCTTGAAAACCTGGAAAGTTTAAAGATTATAAGTGAGCTTAATTCAGTTAGCGGAAGGTTTCAATATATCATTTCAGAAAAAGAAAAAGTAACGGCGATTGTAGATTACGCCCACACCCCAGATGCTTTAAAAAATGTACTGGAAACCATAAATAGCATTCGTACAAAGAACGAAGAGCTTATTACGGTTGTAGGCTGCGGCGGAGATCGCGATAAATCTAAAAGGCCAAAAATGGGTCATATTGCTTCGGCTTTAAGTACTAAAGTGATATTTACCAGTGATAACCCGAGAACTGAAGATCCCGATAAAATTATTGAGGATGTAGAAGCCGGGGTTGAACCGCAGAATTTTAAGAAAATTATGTCGGTAACCAATAGAAAACAGGCAATTAAAACTGCCTGCCAAATGGCCGGTGAAAACGACATTATTTTAATCGCAGGTAAGGGTCACGAGACCTATCAGGAGGTAAATGGAGAGCGTAAAGATTTCGATGACCTTAAGATAGTGACCGAATTTTTGAAACAATTAAATAAGTAAGCCCACTTTTTCCACTGGAAGAATAACCAGAAAATATGTTATACTATTTATTTCAATATTTAGATGCAGAATACCAGGTGCCCGGGGCGCGCTTGTTTGAGTACATTTCCTTTAGATCGGCGATGGCTATAATCCTTTCTTTGGCTATTTCTACGATCTACGGAAAAAGAATAATCAATTATTTACAGGCAAAACAGGTTGGGGAAAGTGTACGAGATTTAGGACTTAGAGGACAAAGCGAAAAAGCGGGTACACCAACTATGGGCGGGGTTATTATAATCTTCGCCACGCTAATTCCTGTTTTACTCTTTGCTAAATTGGAGAATATTTATGTAATCCTGCTTATAGTAACCACCCTTTGGATGGGAGCTATAGGTTTTATAGACGATTACATTAAAACATTTAAAAAGGATAAAGAAGGCCTGCAGGGGAAATTTAAAATCCTGGGGCAGGTTGGCCTGGGAATAATTGTAGGTGGCACTTTGTATCTGCATCCGGGAGTTACCGTAAAAGAAGAAACAAATGAGCCGGCGCCAGAGCAACAAGAGCTGGTAGATAGCTTTCAGAATATTAGGGAAATGGGCCCGGAAATTAAAACTACCACTACCACAATTCCTTTTGTGAAAAATAACGAGTTCGATTATTCCAGCTTGATTAGTTGGATAAATCCTGCTTTGGCAAATTATGCCTGGTTAATCTTTATTCCAATCGTAATATTTATTGTGACTGCAGTTTCCAATGGCGCCAATTTGACCGATGGAATAGATGGTCTCGCCGCTGGTTCTTCAGCAATAATTGTGCTCACGCTTGGGATATTTGCCTGGGTTTCGGGTAACATAATTTTTTCAGATTATCTCAATATAATGTACATCCCGCGATCTGGTGAGATGACGATTTTTATAAGTGCTTTTGCGGGTGCTTTGGTCGGATTTTTATGGTACAACACTTATCCTGCACAGGTTTTTATGGGCGATACTGGTAGTTTAACTATTGGTGGAATTATAGCCGTACTCGCAATTGCCACAAGAAAAGAATTATTGATCCCCATTTTATGCGGAATCTTTTTAATGGAAAACCTATCGGTGGTTATGCAGGTAGCCTGGTTTAAGATTACCAAAAGAAAATATGGCGAAGGCCGAAGAATTTTCCTGATGTCTCCTTTACATCATCATTATCAGAAAAAAGGATACCACGAAAGTAAAATAGTAGTGCGCTTTTGGATTATTGGAATTTTTCTGGCCATTGTAACTATAATCACGCTAAAAGTAAGATAAGAAATAGTGAAAACAGAAACTCAAAATACTAACAATTCCGGTAAAAAACTGGTGATCCTTGGCGGCGGCGAAAGCGGTGCTGGGACTGCTATTTTAGGCGTGAAGGAAGGTTTTAAGGTTTTTGTTTCAGATAAAGGAAAAATAAAAGAAAAATATAAATCGGTTTTTGAAGAATTGAAGATCGATTGGGAAGAGGAAATTCATACTGAAGCTAAGATTTTAGATGCCGATGTAGTGATGAAAAGTCCCGGAATCCCGGAAACTGTTTCAATTGTAAAACAATTAGTAGAGAAAGGTATTCCGGTGATTTCAGAAATTGAATTTGCTGCCGCTTTTACTTCAGCAAAAATTATTGGGATTACAGGCAGCAACGGGAAAACCACCACTACAAAATTTGTGCACCATATTTTAAAAAATGCAGGCGTAAATGTGGGAATGGCAGGGAATGTAGGCGACAGCTTTGCAAAACAGGTCGCTGAAACAAATCCCGACTGGTTTGTGCTGGAATTAAGCAGTTTTCAATTAGACGGGATTAAAGAATTTAGGCCTGATATTTCGGTGTTAACCAATATCACGCCCGATCATTTAGATCGTTATGAACATAAACTGGAGAATTACGTTTTTTCAAAATTCAGGATTGCCGAAAATCAAACTAAAGATGATTTTTTTATCTACGATTTAGACGATGAAATTATCACAAACTGGTTGGATAGACACCCGGTAAAAGCGCAAAAATTACCGTTTTCCCTTCAGCAAAAAGTAGAAAATGGCTCATACATAGAGAACGAAAATATTATAGTTAATATAAAAAACAAACAATTTAATATGCCAACAACAAAATTAGGTTTACAGGGTAAACACAATACTAAAAATGCGATGGCTGCGGCCACTGTTTCCCAATTATTGCGAATTAGAAAAGAAACTATTCGTGAAAGTATGGAGAGTTTTCAGGGGGTAGAACACCGCCTGGAAAAAGTGCTGAAAATTAATAATGTTCAGTATATAAACGATTCTAAGGCAACTAATGTAAACGCAACTTTTTATGCTTTGGAAAGTATGGAAAGTGAAACCGTTTGGATTGTTGGAGGAGTAGATAAAGGAAATGTTTACGACGATCTTCTACCACTGGTAAATGAAAAAGTAAAAGCAATTATTTGCCTGGGAGTAGATAACCAAAAGCTAATGCAAAACTTTGGGAATTGTGTAGATACAATTGTTGAAACAGAATCTATGAAAGAAGCTGTAAGAATGGCTTATAGTCTCGCTGAAAGAGGAGATTCGGTTTTACTTTCTCCTGCCTGTGCAAGTTTTGACCTTTTTGAAAATTACGAAGACAGAGGACGTCAGTTTAAAGATGCCGTTAGAGATCTATAAAAAGAGCTTAGATCCTGAAACAAGTTCAGGATGAGGTTCGATAAAAGGAAATTAAAGAATTAAATGAGCAACATTTTTTCAAATCTTAAAGGCGATAAGGTTATCTGGGCTACGGCCGGGCTGTTGGCAATATTTTCATTTTTGCCGGTTTACAGTTCCAGTAGTAATCTTGCGTATTTATATGGAGATGGCAGCACTTTCCAGTATGTGGTGGTGCATTTCTTCCATTTGCTTTTAGGTTTTTGTTTGCTCTTTGCTGTACATAAAATTCCCTATCATTATTTCCGGGGGCTTTCCATCTTATTTTTGCCGGTTGTAATTGTGTTGTTAATTTATACGGTTGCCCAGGGAACAATGATAGACGGTGCTTATGCGAGTAGATGGATCCAAATTCCGGGCTTAGGGGTTTCGTTTCAGTCATCTACGTTGGCATCGGTAGTTTTAATGATTTATGTGGCGCGTTACCTCTCTAAAAAAACCAATGAGAATCTCACTTTTAAAGAGTCAATTTTACCGCTTTGGTTGCCTGTAGGAGTGGTATTATCCTTAATTTTGCCGGCCAATTTCTCCACAACTGCCATCGTTTTTTCTATGGTGCTGGTGTTGATGTTTTTAGGAGGATATCCAATAAAATACCTTGGAATTATTGTAGCGGCAGGTTTGATTTTGTTGACCATGTTTATTCTTACGGCTAAAGCTTTTCCGGGACTTTTACCCAATAGGGTAGATACCTGGGCAAGCCGAATTGAAAGTTTTTCTAACGATGAAGATACCGAAGCCGATTACCAGATTGAAAAAGCAAAAATTGCAATAGCCACAGGTGGTGTTGCCGGAACCGGGATTGGGAAAAGTGTACAAAGAAATTTTTTACCACAGTCTTCTTCCGATTTTATCTACGCGATAATTGTTGAAGAAATGGGGTTAATAGGTGCCTTCGGAGTAATGTTGGCGTATTTGCTATTGCTTTTTAGGATTGTGATCGTAGCCACAAAGGCCAATACCGTTTTTGGAAAATTACTGGTTATGGGCGTTGGCTTGCCTATAATTTTCCAGGCATTGATAAATATGGGAGTTGCGGTAGAGTTATTTCCGGTTACAGGACAAACTTTGCCTCTAATAAGTAGCGGGGGAACTTCCATTTGGATGACCTGCATGGCGTTGGGAATTATTTTAAGCGTAAGCGCCAAACGTGAAGAAATGAAAGAAAGGGAAGAAGCTGAAAAGGAACTGGATAATGAAAATCCACTAGATATTTTAAGCGAAGCTATATAGAATTTAAAAAATGAAAAAGGATTTACGTGTAATATTATCTGGAGGCGGTACCGGCGGGCATATTTACCCGGCCATTGCTATTGCCCACGAGATAAAAGTACGTTATCCTGAAGCAGAAATATTGTTTGTTGGTGCCAGTGACAGGATGGAAATGGAGAAAGTACCACAAGCCGGTTACAAAATAGAAGGTCTATGGATTAGTGGAATTCAGCGAAAGTTAACGATGAGCAATCTAATGTTTCCATTTAAGCTGTTAAGCAGTTTGGCAAAATCCAGAAGAATAATCAGGGAATTCAAACCAGATGTGGTAATAGGTACGGGCGGCTTCGCTAGTGGACCTTTATTAAAAGTGGCAAACTCGAAGGGCATTCCAACTCTTATTCAAGAGCAGAATTCTTTTCCAGGAATAACCAATAAATTGTTGGCAAAACAGGCCGATAAGATTTGTGCCGCTTATGAGGAAGTTAAACGATTTTTCCCTGCTGAAAAAACTGTAATTACCGGTAACCCGGTTAGACAGGATTTGTTGAAAATTGACAAAGACAGGGAAAAAGCTCTTGCACATTTTGGTCTTGCCAAAGACAAAAAAGTAGTGCTGGTTTTAGGTGGAAGCCTTGGCGCAAGAAGAATAAATCAGTTGGTGAAAGCCAATTTAGAAAGATTTAAAGAAGAAAATATTCAGCTTATCTGGCAAACCGGGAAGCTGTATTATGAAGATTATAAAAAGTACAATTCAGGTTTGGTGCAAACGCATTTATTTCTGAATGAAATGAAGCTGGCCTACGGCGCTGCAGATGTGATTATTACAAGAGCTGGAGCGGGCACGGTTTCAGAATTAAGTATTGTGGGAAAACCGGTGCTTTTTGTTCCGTCCCCTAATGTAGCTGAAGACCACCAGGCCAAGAATGCAATGGCGGTAGTAAAGAAAAATGCCGCGATGATGTTGAAGGAAAATGAACTGGATGAAAAATTTGAGACCGAGTTTTTCGCATTAATGGCTTCCGAAGAGAAGCAAGAAGAACTGGGAGAAAATATTAAAAAACTGGCTTTGCCAAATGCAACCGCCAGGATTGTAGATGAAGTAGAGAAATTGATTAAATAAAAATATTAAGACCTCACAGGTTTCCAAAACCTGTGAGGTCTCAAGAAAATAGAATGCAGGATTTAAACCACATACAAAACATTTATTTTATCGGCATTGGCGGTATTGGGATGAGTGCGTTGGCGCGTTACTTTAAATTCCAGGGAAAAAATGTAGCCGGTTACGATAAGACTTCGACTTCGCTTACCAGAACGCTGGAAGCAGAAGATATTGTGGTGGTTTACGATGAAAAAATGAAGTTGGTTCCAGCTGAATTTACAGATAAAGAAAATACGCTGGTTGTCTACACACCCGCGGTTCCTGCCGCTCACGAACAACTGGTTTACTTTAAGAATAATGATTTCAACCTAAAAAAAAGAGCCGCTGTGCTCGGATTAATTTCTAAAGGAAAAACCACTTTAGCGGTAGCTGGAACTCACGGTAAAACTACCACTACGGCAATTTTAGGACATTTGCTTAAAGAAACCAATGCGAAAGTAACCGGATTCTTAGGTGGAATTAGTGAAGATATTCAAAGCAATTTAATCCTGAAAGGCGACGAAGTTATCGTGGTGGAAGCTGATGAATTTGATCGCTCATTTCTTCATCTTTCACCAAATATCGCAGCGGTAACCTCTATGGATGCCGATCATTTAGATATTTATGGCAAAAAAGAAGAACTGGAAAATACTTTCAGGCAGTTCGCAAAGCTAGTTCCTGAAAATGGAACTTTATTCGTGAAAAATGGCTTGCCGCTGGATGGAATTACTTTTGGAATAGAAGACAATGCCGATTATTCGGCTCAAAATATAAAGATCGAAAATGGAACCTATCATTTTGATCTAAAAACTCCTAACGGAGTTATTGAAGATTTTATGTTTAATCTACCCGGCAAACACAATTTGCTAAATGCTATAACCGCCCTGGCGATGGCTATCCAATATGGATCCCCAATCCCCAGGCTATCCAGGGCGTTATATAGTTTTAAAGGTGTTAGACGAAGATTTTCTTATAAAATTAAGTCAGATAAGTTGGTGCTTATAGACGATTATGCACATCATCCGGCAGAGATCGCTGCGGTGAACCAGGCGGTTAGAGAAATGCATCCCGGGAAGAAGGTTTTGGCAGTTTTTCAGCCGCATTTATTCAGTAGAACTAAAGATTTTGTTGATGATTTTGCAGAAAGTCTTTCTTTATTTGATGAGTTGATGTTGCTGGATATTTATCCGGCCCGAGAATTGCCAATTGAGGGAGTTAATTCAAGCTGGCTTTTAGAGAAAATTCAGAATTCAAATAAAAAATTAATTCAGATAGAAAATATTATTGAAGAAATAAAAAGTTCCAATCCCGAAGTAGTGGTACTTATGGGCGCCGGTAGTATTGGAGAAGAAGTGGAATCTGTAAAAAACGCATTGCAAGATGAAGCATAAACTTAAGTACATAAAACTACCTATTTTACTGCTTTTAGTGGGCTTTCTATTCGGTTTTGCTGAAAAACGGAATAACAACCGCAAAATAAGTGAAGTAAAAGTGCAATTTGTAACTGGTGAAAACCTCTATGTTACTGAGGAAGCGGTTAATAAGTTGTTGATACAAAATGATGTGGCCGCGGCGGGCATAGACAAAGAAATTTTAGATTTGAATAGGGTAGAGAGCCTGTTGAATAATCACGATATGATAGAAAATGCTGAAGCGTTTTTGAGTTTGGATGGGAAACTCCAAACTAAAATAAGTCAGCGTAAACCCATTGGTAGAATAGTGGGGAATTCTTCTTTTTATATAGATAGGAATGGGAAGGTAATGCCGCTTTCACCATACTATGCTGCAAGGGTACCACTGCTTATGGGAGTAGACTCCAGCAACGTAATTACAGCATATCCGCTGGTAGATTATATTCAGAAAGATGAATTTTTAACCCGACATATCACCGGTGTTAAACGTTTGCCCGGAGATAAATTTGAACTGGAAATGAGAAAATTAGACTTTAAGGTGTATTTCGGCAAAGCCAATGATATAGCCTTAAAATTCAATAATTTTAAAGCATTTTATAAAAAAGCTTTACAAGACGAGAAATTAGAGACCTACAAAAAAGTGAATTTACAATTTGGAGATCAGGTTGTTTGCACTAAAAAGTAAATTATGGAACACAACGAGATAGCCGTAGGATTAGATATTGGTACCACAAAAATTGTGGCCATGATTGGACGTAAGAACGAATATGGAAAGGTGGAGATCGTAGGTATTGGGAAATCCAAAAGCCTTGGTGTGCACCGCGGGGTGGTAAATAATATTACCCAAACTATTCAGTCTATACAGCAGGCTATTCAGGAAGCTGAGGCAGATTCAGGATTAAAAATTAGTGATGTAGTGGTTGGTATTGCCGGCCAGCATATAAGAAGCCTTCAACATAGCGATTATATTACCAGGCCAAACCCCGAAGAAGTAATTGATGCCGATGATATACATAGCCTCTGCAACCAGGTTCACAAGTTGGTGATGTTGCCGGGAGAAGAGATTATTCACGTTTTACCTCAGGAATTCAAGGTAGACGGCCAGGCAGAGATCAAGGAACCTATTGGAATGTATGGCGGGAGATTGGAAGCTAATTTCCACGTAGTAGTTGGCCAGGTTTCTTCCATTAGAAATATTGGAAGATGTGTAAAAAGTGCCGGATTAGAACTTTCGGCAGTGACTTTAGAGCCATTGGCTTCAGCTAATGCCGTATTGAGCCAGGAAGAAAAAGAAGCAGGGGTTGCACTTATAGATATAGGTGGTGGTACTACCGATTTAGCCATTTTTAAAGACGGAATAATTAGACATACCGCCGTAATTCCTTTTGGCGGAAATGTAATTACCGAAGACATCAAAGAAGGATGTTCAATTATAGAAAAACAGGCAGAATTGCTTAAAATTAAGTTTGGTTCTGCCTGGCCTGGAGAAAATAAAGACAACGAGATTGTTTCTATTCCCGGTTTGCGCGGAAGGGAACCTAAGGAAATTACCTTAAAGAACCTTTCAAAAATTATCCACGCTCGTGTAGTTGAAATTATTGAGCAGGTTTACCTGGAAATTAAAAACTACGGGCACGAAGAACAAAAGAAGAAGTTAATTGCCGGAATGGTCTTAACAGGTGGTGGAGCACAGTTGAAGCATATTAAACAACTTGCCGAATACATTACCGGGATGGATACCAGAATTGGATATCCTAACGAGCACCTTGCAGGAAATAACGATACCGAAACTACCAGCCCGGTTTATGCCACAGCGGTAGGATTGGTAATGAATAGCCTGGAACACGGTGAAAAGAAGTTTCAAGAAGAAGTTGTGCTAAAAAGCAAAGAAGAAAGAGAAAGAGAAGAAGAGGAGTTGCAGAAAGATTTTGAGCAAAATCCACCGGAAGGTGAAGATTTGAGGCAGGATCCCGAAGCTTCAAAAAGACCGCCCAAAAAGAGCATTTTTGATAAATGGGCAGAGAAGTTTAAAGATTTTTTAGATAACGCAGAGTAAATACCTCGAGGTAATCCTACGAGGAATAGAATTAAAAAGTAAAAACATTTCAACGTAAGCGTTGAAGCATATTAAATCTCACTTAGTGAGTAAAAGAGAGAACCAGTAAAACAGAATTTATGAGCAGTACAGAATTCGACAACATTGCATTCGATTTGCCAAAGAATCAATCGAACGTCATTAAGGTTATTGGTGTAGGTGGTGGAGGCAGCAATGCTATAAACCACATGTTCCAGTTAGGAATTAAAGGAGTAGATTTCGTGGTTTGCAATACCGATGCACAAGCCCTTGATAATAGTCCCGTTCCTAACAAAATACAATTAGGTGTAAGCCTAACCGAAGGATTAGGAGCCGGTGCTAACCCGTTAATTGGGGAGCAGGCAGCCGTAGAAAGTTTTGATGAAATTAAACAAATGCTTGATGTAAATACCAAAATGGTATTTATCACCGCAGGTATGGGAGGTGGTACCGGTACTGGTGCGGCTCCTGTAATTGCGAAACAGGCAAAAGATATGGATATCCTTACCGTTGGGATCGTGACCATTCCTTTTCAGTTTGAAGGGAAAATGAGGAACGAGCAGGCTCAACTTGGGGTAGAAAAACTTAGAAGTCACGTAGATTCCTTAATCGTGATCAATAATAATAAACTTCGAGAAGTTTATGGAAACCTTGGTTTTAAAGCCGGTTTCTCTAAAGCCGATGAGGTTTTAGCTACCGCTTCCAGGGGAATTGCTGAAGTGATTACACATCACTACACGCAAAATATTGACCTTAGGGATGCCAAGACGGTATTAAGTAACAGCGGAACTGCAATTATGGGATCGGCCCAGGCCACTGGAGCAACCAGGGCTCAGGATGCTATAAGCAAAGCATTGGATTCTCCTTTATTAAACGATAATAAGATTACCGGTGCCCAAAACGTATTACTGCTAATTGTTTCGGGTGGCGAGGAAATTACTATTGATGAGATTGGAGAAATCAACGACCATATCCAGGCAGAGGCCGGGCACAGCGCCAATATTATTATGGGTGTTGGTGAAGATGAAGCTTTAGATGATGCAATTTCGGTAACAATTATCGCTACGGGGTTTAATGTAGAACAACAAAACGAAATTGTAAATACCGAAACCAAAAAGATTATCCATACGCTGGAGGATGATCAAAAAGCGGAGCAAAAATTAGATCCTAAGAAAAGAGGTTTTTATCCAAAACACAATCAACAGATTGAAGAACCAAAACAGGAAGAAGAATCAAATACACCGGAGCCTGATAATACCATTGTACACACTTTAGACGATAGTGTAGAAGAAGTAGACGAGGTCGGGAATATTCAGGTAAAGGAAGACGAGCTTTACAAAACGCCAAAATCGGCGCGGGATATGGAGGTTTCTTATGAAGAAATTAATCCTGATGATTTTATTATAAATGATACTTCAGAAGAAATAAAATCTATGGAAGTGAATGAGCCTGAAGAGGTTCAGAATGAAAATGAAGAGCAAATAATGTTCACTTTCGATTTTCCTATAAATCAGGAGAAAAAGGAGGAACCAAAAAAGGAACAACCAAAACGGGAAGAGCCTAAAGCTCAAACTCAACAGCCAAAACCAGAGCAAAAGGAAATTAGACATCAGCTTGAAGAAGATGAGTCTAAGAATATTGAGGTAAACGAACCGGTAGAGATCGTACCGGTAACCGAGAGTTCTACTCGTGGAGTGAAACGTTACAGCCTGGACGATTATATGGAATTTGAGCAATCTTTAGATAGGTCTAAGCCCCAAACTAAGAAGAAAGAGGAGCCAAAGGATGAAACCATTGCTTTTGAAAAGAAAACGGTAAAACCCGAACCTCAAACTCCTGAAAAGAAACAGGAAGAAAATGAAGGCGAAGAAGACCCGTTTAATAATCCTATTTCTGAAGTTTTAATTGAGCGTGCTGCCGAGCGTAGGGCGAAAATGAAAGAATTTAATTACAAGTTTAGAAGTAATGCCGCCCAAATTGATGAAATTGAAAAACAACCTGCTTACAAAAGACAGGGCGTAGACCTGGATAAAAATCAACCGGGAGAAGGAAAATTATCGCGCACTACCTTAGGGAAAGACGATAATGATGATCTTCATTTTAGAAGAAACAATTCTTTTTTACACGATAATGTAGACTAACACCAATCTTTTTTATATTACTGTTCATAAAAAAAGGTGCCTCGCAATGGGCACCTTTTTTGATTTTATAAAACCTCTTATTTAAGTTTTTTTCTCGGCTTCAATATCTTCGGTATCCTTTCTTCTTTTAATGAGAGAAATTCCTGAAATAAAGAAAATAAAACCAATAATGGCCAGCGCCCAGGGGCTTAACATAAGAGCAATACTTCCAAAAATTCCCAGAATTCCCATTACCAGTGCAATAGCACCGCCAACAGTTAAGATAATTCCTAAGACTTTAATCATAACTAAAATGTTTTGGTTAGGAGATTAAAGGTAACCAAATGTTTGAAAATCAAAGCGCGATTAACATTTCTTAAAGAAACGAGCTTAATGGTTAAGGTTTAGAAATCCACTTTTCTATTTCTAAAATTGCATCGGCTTCATCGCCCCAGCCTTTAATTTCTAAAACCTGGGATTTATCGTAATAAGTAAACCAGCTTTCCAGGATCTTAATTACTTCAGGATAATTTGAACTGAAGGTTTTATAATTTTCAACATTAATAATTTGATCTTTTATTTGAGCCGGAATAGCAATAACTTTATAATCAAATTCATTTTCGTCTATTAGCTTGAGCACCGCAATAGGGATAATTTCTATAATACTACCCGTTTTTTGACTTTCGCCAAGTACCAACACGTCTACCGCATCACCATCACCTCCTTTCCTGGGATCAGAAAATGTTGAAGGAATAAACCCATAATTCCCTGGGTAAGGCAGAAAGTTTATAATACGATCTTTACCATCTCTTTGGTCTACCAAAAATTTCTTTTGGGTTTTATGGTATTCAATCTTTTTATTGGTTCCCGCCGGGATTTCAATTACTGCCTGGTAATTTCCATTACTGGTTTTGGTTGGTAATTTCCCCAAATCTTTTGAGGTTTTACAGGCTGAAAAAATTAGAAATAATCCTAAATAAATACCGAAGGGAAGAATTTTCATTTTCTAAATTTTAGTCCCAGTAAATCATAAAATACTTGATCCTGGCCTCGTCTGGAATTTGTGACGCCCTAATTTTGGAATCGGTATCATACCTTAAATCTGAAGGTAGTTCCTTTTTGTCTATAGTGATATAAGCGTTTATCTCATCTAAAAAAACCACTGCCGCGTTAAGGGTATTTTCAATTCTGGAAATATTATAATCTTTCATAATATCTTTAAATGTACTCGCCGTACTTAAGCCGCTTTTGGTTTCATACCTTGGGTCAAGAACTCTTATGTAGCCAATAGTGCTGGTAGAATCAAATTCCTGCAGTGGTTCTAAGATCATTAAGGGTTTGCCTCCTTTTTCAAAAACTTTAATCTCACTGGTAGCCCGAAATTCTTCGGCGCCACTTTTTTGTTTAACAAGAGAATCTTCAGAAAACAGGGAATCTAACTGATTAATTTTAATGTCCCGGTTTACTGGCCCCACCTGGTTAGCGGTAATTAAAAAAGGATTGTCTTCATCTTTTTGGCAGGAGGTTAAACCTAAAGTTAAACCAAGAATAAGTAGCAAAGATTTTTTCATTTTTTAGATTGAATATTGATGATATTTATTTTAATAATTTGTTGAGTACGCCCATAACGCCTCTAATAAATGTTGCGCTGGTAAGCACTTTAATTACTGCTCCCTGGGTTTTGCCAGAGGTTTTACGGGAAGTTTTACTACTGGCTTTTTCCCGTTCTAAAGCTTCAGCTTCAGCCTTTTCTTTGGCTTCTTTAGCTTCAGCTTCTTCTATTTTTTTATTTAGAAGTTCGTATGCACTCTCACGATCTATTTCCTCGTTATATTTTGGACGTAATTTAGATTGAAAAATAAGTTCCTCCAGTTCAGTATCAGTTAAAATATCCATCCTGCTCATTGGTGCTCTTAACATGGTGGCAGCAAGGGCAGAAGGTCTTCCTTTCTCGTCTAATGCCGAAACCAGCGCCTCACCAATACCTAACGAGGTAAGCTGGTTTTTGGTATCGTAATATTCAGAAATTGGATAATTTTCAGCCGATAATTTTATCGCTTTTCGGTCTTTGGCGGTAAATGCTCTTAATGCATGCTGAATTTTTAAACCCAGTTGGCCCAATACTTCGGAAGGAACATCGGTTGGATTTTGAGTTACAAAATACAGTCCCACGCCTTTAGACCTAATTAACTTAACAATACTTTCAATTTGATCCAGCAACGCGTCTGAAGCTTCTTTAAAAATAAGATGGGCTTCATCTATAAATAAAACCAATTTTGGTCTGTCGCTGTCGCCTTCTTCGGGGAAAGTGGTGTAGATCTCTGCGAGTAAACTCAACATAAATGTTGAAAATAACTTCGGCCTATCCTGAATATCGGTAAGCCTCATGATATTTACATAACCGTGGCCATTTTCGTCTTTCCTGGTGAGATCGGTTACGTCAAAAGAACGTTCCCCAAAAAAGCGTTCGGCTCCCTGCTGTTCCAGTGCTACAATTTTTCTAAGAATAGCACCGGTGGATGCGCTGGAGATTCTTCCGTATTCGTTTTCTATATTTTCGCGACCTTCATTGGTAACATACTGTAGCATTTTTTTTAAATCCTTGAGATCTAATAAAGGTAAATGATGATCGTCGCAATATTTAAAAATTATGGCTAAGATGCCTTCCTGAGTTGGGGTAACATCTAAAATTCGTGATAAAAGGATAGGACCAAATTCACTAACCGTTGCTCTTAAGCGAACACCATCCTGTTCTGAAATTGTAAGAAATTCAACGGGTGATTTTGAAGCTTCAAACGGAAAACCTATTTTTTGATGTCTTTCGTGTAGAAATTCTTCTCCGGCCGATGGTTTTGCGATCCCACTAAGGTCTCCTTTTACATCCATCAATAAAACCGGGACACCCTTTTGCGAAAGGTTTTCAGCAAGAATTTGCAATGTTTTAGATTTTCCTGTTCCTGTTGCTCCGGCGATTAATCCGTGGCGGTTCATGGTTTTTAGCGGGATTTTAACCGCCGCATCGGCGAAAGTTTCACCGTCTAGCATTGCCGCACCTAAATGAATAAAATCTCCTTTTGGTTGGTAGGCATTGCGAATATGATCTACAAATTCTTGTTTTTTATCCACGTTTCAAATTTCCTTAAAAATAAGAATTGTTGCGAATAATTGCCGGTTTTCAGTCAATTTACTTTTAAATCTCAGGTTATTTTACGGGATTTTCTAAAAGCTCTATACTTCCGTTTGTAGCGTTTATCTTCGCTTTCAATCCATTAGGAACAGTAATGTTATCGTCAATATGGCCAATCATCGCTCCAGAAAAAGCAGGAATATGTAAAGGTTTTATGTAATGATCCATAACTTCTTCCATCGTTAGAGAACCATAACCTGAGCCGCCGGGATTGCAGCTGGTGCATTTCCCAAAGACAAAACCGCTTATTTTATCCAGAACTCCGCCCAATTGTAACTGGCTCATCATCCTGTCTACAGCATAAATTTGTTCGCCTACATCTTCTAAATACAGGATATTATTTTCCCAGTTTGTAGGAAAATATTCCGATCCCATAATTCCGGTAAGAACCGAAAGATTTCCGCCTATAAGTCGGCCGGTGGCTTCACCGGGTTGAATAGTTCTAATACGGTTTTTAGTTTGGGCCAGGTTATCACCTTTATCTTTAGGATTTGTAAAAGTGATTTTTTCGTTATCGAATAACAAACGTTTAAAATGATCAAAACTGAAAGAATTCCAGGTAGAAACCGCCAATGGTCCATGATAAGTAACGAGTCCGGTTTTTTCGAAAATCGCCAGGTGTAATGCCGTAATATCGCTATAGCCAATAAAGATTTTTGGATTGTTTTTTATCAATTCATAATCTATTTTATCCAGTATTCTCGCCGCGCCAGATCCTCCCCGAAGCGCCATGACGGCTTGAATATTTTCGTCGCGAAACATATTGTTGAGTTCTTCGGCCCGTTCTTCATCGGTTCCTGCCAGGTGGCCATAGCTACTTTTTACGAATTTGCCGAATTTTACTTTTAAGCCCATCGCTTCCAGACTTTCTTTAGAAATTTCGTAGGGTTCGGTTTCAAAAATAGCGCTAGACGGACTTACAACGCCAACCGTATCTCCTTCTTTTAATCCCTGCGGAATTATCACCGAATTATTTGAAAGGTTAATTTTATCAATTTCAGCAAAATTTGCCAGCGGAAAAGCTAAGCTCCCAATTCCTATATTTTGAATGAATTTTCTACGTTGCATTTATGAAGATTTTGAAGAATTAAAGTTAGTAATTATCACGAATCTGCAGCAGTACCTTTTCCATTTCAGACTTTAAAACTGAAGTGGGAACCGTGTAGTTGCTATTCATAAAACTAAAAATTAGTAGTTTTCCGCTTTTGGTTTTTAGGTATCCGCTAAGGCTGTGATTATTTTTTAAAGTTCCGGTTTTTGCAAAAACATAAGGCTCATCTGCTTTGTAATAATTTTTGATAGTTCCCGAATGTCCGCCGGTGGGCAGCATATCTAATAATTCTTCTTCGGGTACTTCGGCTTTAATTTTCTTTAGTAATTTCACAATGCTTCGGGGAGTAAAAAGGTTATAGCGTGAAAGCCCGGAGCCATCATACCACATAGGTTCATCGGGAAGATCTTTTAGATGGTTTTCTTTCATATATTTTATAGCGATATCAGATTTTAGGGTATCAGATAATTTTCCTGCCGCCATTATTAAAATCTGTTCAGCAATAAAATTATCACTTACTTTCAGCATTTCTTTATACACACTATCGCTGGGAATACTGTATCGCGTTTTATCAAGCTTTTTATTTATTTCTGAATTCTGAACCAGGCTAACCGACTTTTGTAGCGTATCACTTAGAAGTCTCAGGAGAATTTCTGAAGAATATTTAAAAGGTACAGATTGAGTAAAATCTGATTCCTTTTCCTGATTATTGAACTGAAAACTATTCTTAACAATATTACGCCTAAGCCGGGCTGAAACCAGGCTGTCTTTAGAACTAATCAACGAATCTTTAAAAATTGAAGGGGAAACCAGAGGGAACTCCTTATTTTTTTTAAACTTGAATCCTACCATATTGCCATAAATAGGAAAAGCAGTACGCTCTGCCGAATAGTAGGCGTTATAATCGTCCCAGGCCCAGCCTGGGCCCTGGTGCTTTTCGGTATATGTTGGTGCAACATAGGCCAAAGGATTTTCGCTTTTCTTTAAAAATTGAAAAACTGCGGAATTTGGTGAATTTTCATTTAAAAATGATGGATCTCCTGTGGCTTTAAAATAAAGAGTATCGTTTTCAATAGCATATTTAAGTGCCGGAATGGAATCTCCCAGAATTTTTAGACCTGCATAAAATGTAAATAATTTGGTATTAGAGGCTGGGGTAAAATATTTACCGGCATTATGGCTATAAATAGTTTTGTTTTTTTCTGGATCTACGAGCATAAATCCTACAAATCCCTGTTCAAAAACCGGAGATTCGGTGAAAATCTTATCTAAAGGCTTGCTTATTTTGCGTGTGGTGGAACATGAAGAAATCGAGATAGTAATTAGTAGAAAAATTACAATTTTCAAGGTTAATTTTAAAGTAGGGTAGATTTTCACAATTATAAAATTTTAAACAGGTTTACATATTTTTAAAAAATTAGCACAAAGTTAATTTAATTACCAAGAAGTTAATAAAAGTTTAATTTTTAAGTCAACAAATTTGCCCAGTTCTGGCGCTTTTCGGTATATTTAATTTATAATTCAGAAAACTTTAACACAAAAGGAATGAGAAACAAACTAACAATTATGGCCTTGCTGGCATTTTTCCAGATTACTGGAGTGTTGGCCCAACAAACTGAAGTGACCGGTACGGTTACTGTGGCCAGTGACGGAATGCCTTTGCCAGGGGTAAACGTTTTGGTAAAGGGAACTAATGACGGAACGGTAACTGATATGGATGGGAATTATGCTATTGAAGTTGCTGCAGATGCAGTGCTGGTATTTTCTTCCCTCGGTTTTGAAAACCAGGAACAAGCCGTAGAAGGCCGTAGTGTAATTAATGTTGCTATGACCGAAGATATGGAGGGTCTTGATGAAGTAGTAGTAACTTCCCTGGGAATAGAAAGAGAGAAGAAAGCACTGGGTTATGCTGTACAGGAAATACAGGGAGAAGATATTACCAAAACTAATCAGCCTAATATTGTAAGCGCACTGCAAGGACAAACTGCAGGGGTGCAAATTACTAATTCAGGTGGTGCTCCAGGGCAGAGTGCAAGAATAATTATTCGTGGTGTAAACTCTTTAGATCCAAATGCCGATAACCAGCCGTTATTTGTAATTGATGGGGTTCCGGTAGATAACTCTACTACCGAAAGCGGTAGTACACCTCGTGGTTTATCTAACCGTGCTGCCGATATTAACCCCAACGATATAGAATCTATGAACGTACTAAAAGGTGCTGCCGCTACAGCACTGTATGGGGTTAGGGCTGCAAATGGAGCCGTAATTATTACCACTAAAAAAGGTAAAGCAGGAGATGTAAGAATAAATGTAAACAGCTCTATTGGTTTTGAAGAAGTAAATCAATATCCAGAAATTCAGGATGTGTATGGCCAGGGATTTGGTGGCGTTTACGATCCTAATTCTTTTTGGCCAAACTGGGGTCCTTCCATAGATGAAATTAGAGAAATAGATCCTGATGCTCAAATAAATGATATTTGGAGAGATGCCATGAGAACTGGAGTTCAAATAGATAATTCTTTTAATATTTCAGGCGGTAATGAAAAAGCTAATTTTTACGCTTCACTTAATAATTTAGACCAGGAAGGGATTATTCCTTTTAGTGACTGGGGAAGAACTTCTGCAAGATTAAATGGAGAGTTGAAATTTAGTGACCAGTTTAAGGTTGCCGGTAATATGAGCTATACAATTTCTGGTGGTAACCGTGTGCCACACGATAGATTTATGGAACGTATGGTTTATAACACTCCTATG
This sequence comes from Salegentibacter sp. BDJ18, assembly GCF_017579965.1. NCBI lineage: Bacteria > Pseudomonadati > Bacteroidota > Flavobacteriia > Flavobacteriales > Flavobacteriaceae > Salegentibacter > Salegentibacter sp. BDJ18. The sequence goes on along the minus strand of NZ_JAFLQX010000002.1, from coordinate 132,548 downwards.
CAGGATATAAATGATTATATAAATGAAGACGGTACTATGAAAAGTATAGGAACCAATACCAATCCTATTTACGATGCACGTTTTAGTACTTTTGAAGACGAAGTTAACCGTATAATAGGTAACCTTAATTTTACTTACAGTCCGTTTGAATGGATGGATGTTAATTACCTAATTGGTACCGATTTCTATACAGATTCCCGAACAGAAATTACCCCGGGGCCATTAGGAATTGAAGGTGAAGTTCCTTTAAGTTCGCAAGGGTTTATAACTGAAACCAGAATAGATAGTAGAGATATAAACTCTAACCTTTTTATTACACTAAAAAAACAATGGGACGATAAATGGAACACTACTTTACGTGTTGGTAACGACGTTTTTGAACGTGATTATGAAAGAGTAGATGCTACCGGGGAGAATTTTGTAATTCCTCAATTTTATGACCTTAGTTACGCAAGCCAGATTTCTAACTCACAAGATAAGCGTAAGAAAAGGCTGGTGGGGTTATATGGAGACCTTATGGTAGATTATGATGATATGTTATTCTTGAATATTACTGCGAGAAACGACTGGACATCAACTTTACCACAAGGGAATAATTCATTCTTTTATCCATCTGTAAACTTAGGTTTTGCATTTACTGAAGCTTTTGAAATGCCAGAAGTACTTTCTTATGGTAAATTAAGAGCTTCTTATGCTGAAGTTGGAAAAGACACCGATCCTTATAGAATAGGTCAAACCTATACTTCACCGGGTATTTTCCCTTTAGGCGGGGAAGTTGGTTTTACTAGATTTAGCCAGTTTGGTGATCTTGGTTTAAAACCTGAAAGAACTACTTCCATAGAATTAGGTACAGATCTTAGATTCTTCGGAAACCGTCTGGGAATTGATTTTACCTGGTATAAGTCTAATAGTAAAGATCAAATTATTCCTGTTCCGGTTTCTGAATCATCAGGATTTTCTACTTTCATAACCAACGCTGGGGAAATAGAAAACCAGGGTGTTGAATTCATAATTACCGGGAATCCTATTAGAACCGAAGATTTTACCTGGAATGTTACTTTGAACGCAGCATATAACCAGAACGAAGTTGTAAGCATTAGAGAAGGTATTGAGCAAATTCAGGTGGGAAGCCAATATGGGTACGCTGGTAGTACCGTAACTATGCAACTTATAGAAGGAGAGGCTTATGGTAATATATTTGGAAGTAGTTATGAAAGATATGGAGCCGATGCAAATAACCTTTTCTTAAATGAAGATTTGCCTAAGGTAATTGGGGAAAACGGTTTTCCGGTTAGAAATGGGAATCAGTTAATCTTAGGAAATACCACCCCAAAATGGATTGGTGGTTTAAAAAATGATTTCACCTATAAGAATTTTGACCTTTCTTTTCTTATTGATTTTAGAACCGGTTTAGAACAATATAGCCAGTACGATAACTTTTTCTCTGCTTTTGGTATAGCTGAATATACTTTAGATAGAAACGAAACCCGTGTTTTTGAAGGCGTACTTGCCGATGGAACGCCCAATACTCAAGAAGTTTGGTTAGGCCAGGGTGAAGGTCCTGATGGTAGGGATTATGGTGCAGGTTACTATAGAAATAATTATCGTACGGTTAGTGAAAACTTTGTGCACGATGCTTCTTTTATTAAACTACGTAACATTTCCCTTGGTTATAATTTTGGAGATAATGTGTTAGATGCTATTTCTTTCCTTGAAACCGCGAGAGTATCGGTAGCTGCTAATAATATCATCCTTTACACACCCTGGGATGGTTTTGATCCCGAATCTTTTAGTGCCGGTGCCGGTGGGAATGCTACAGGCTTCACAGGACTTGGATATCCGGGCGTACAAAGCTTGTTTTTTACACTTAACTTAGGTTTATAAAAAATATTGAATATGAAAATTTTAAGAAAAACATATAGTTTTATAGCAATCGCCGGGCTGTTTCTCACATTTACAGCCTGTGAGGATTACCTGGATATAAATGAGAATCCAAATAACCCTACTACTGCTCCTTTGAGCGGATTGATGGTGAATTCTACATTTGAAACAGCTCAAAATACATTTAGAATTGGAAATACAACCTCCAACTATGTACAGTATTTGGCGTCTCCCAACCAGGGAAGTGCCTCTGATGTTATGGATGAACTTAGTTTTAATACCACCTGGTCTTCTTTGTATAATGTAATGACCGATCTTAATGATATGATTCTGGAAGCTAACGAAACAGGCGCTTCTCATTACGAAGGTGCGGGCCAGATTCTAATGGCATTGAATTTAGCTATGACCGTGGATGCTTTTGGAGATGCTCCGTTTAGTGAAAGTTTCAATTTTGAAACCATCACTCCTGCTTACGATGATGATGCAGCTTTATATGCTAGGATTTTTGAATTACTTGATAATGGAATAGCAAACCTATCGCAAGAAACAGATTTACCCATAGGTTCAGATGATTATATCTATAATGGAGATGCAGATCAATGGATTAAGTTTGGAAATATGCTAAAGGCGCGTTATGCTAATCATTTAAGTAAAACCGATCAATATAATCCTACCGAAATTTTGGCAGCCATTGATGCAGCTTTTGAAAGTAATGAAGATAATGCCGAGGTAGAATATTTTGAAGAAGAATTCAATCCCTGGGCGAATGTGGCTATTAATAACGAAAACCTAATCCTGGGCGGCTGGATTTCTGAACAGTTTGTAGAAGCTACCGATGGTACCACCTTTGGTGTAGAAGATCCCCGTTTGCCATATATGATTGGAACTACTGACGATGGAGAGTATATCGGAGTTCCAAATGGAGAAGGTCGCGGTAGTGCAGCCGAATCTGGTGAGCGTTCTACGCTTGTTCCGGGAGATTTTTATACTTCAGAACAGTCTCCCGTATTAATCGCTACCTACGCAGAACAAAAATTTATTGAAGCCGAAGCAGCTTTTGAAATAGATAAAACACGTTCTTATAATGCCTATCTTGAAGGTATAAGAGCGCATATGAGAATGTTGGGTGTAGAACAATCAGAGATAGATGCCTATGTAAATAGCTCGGCAGTAAGTGTAGGGGAAGATAATTTTACCATAGATCATATTTTTAAAGAAAAATGGGTGGCGATGTTCTTGCATCCTGAAGCCTGGGTAGATGCCAGAAGACATGATTATGATTATGAAAATTTTGATCTTCCAGCCAACTTAAACCCAGATCTTAATGGGCAGTTTATTAGAAGATTACGTTATCCAGATTCAGAAATTGGAAGAAACGGTAGCAATGTTCCAGATGTAACTTTATTAGACAGAATTTTTTGGGACGAATAATCCCTAATTAAAATATCAATTTCAAATCTCCCGGCTTGCCCGGGAGATTTTGGTTTTAAATACTTATAAAATGAGATATGTACTTATAATTTTCACCCTTTTTCTATTCAGTTGTAAAAGTGCTGATATTCCTGCAGAAATTATTGATCGCCCAATCATTTTTAATGAAGAACGAAAAGAACTCAGCCTGGAATATCTAAAGGAACGCTATGATTTGCAACAATCTTCTCCAGAAATTACTCCAAAAATGATTGTCTTACACTGGACCGCTATTCCAGATTTAGAAAGTTCTTTTAGAGCATTTAATCCTGTTAAATTGCCGGGAGCAAGAGAAGATATTCAGCAAGCCGGTACTTTAAATGTTTCCGCCCATTTTCTTGTAGATAGGGATGGAACAATTTACCGGTTAATGCCGGAAACTACTATGGCCAGGCACGTAATTGGATTAAACCATGTCGCGATTGGGGTAGAAAATGTTGGCGGCACAAGAGAAACTCCGCTTACCAAAGCTCAACTTAAAGCTAATATTGATTTAGTGAAATATTTAAATGAAAAGTATGAAATAGAATATTTGTTAGGGCATTATGAATATCCGCAGTTTGAAGGCCACGAATTATGGTTGGAGAAAGACGAGGGCTACCGAACCAAAAAGACCGATCCTGGAAAAGATTTTATGCAAAAAGTACGTGAAAAAACTAAAAGCCTTAATTTTAAACCGGTACCAAAAAATCCTTAAAATGAATTTTAAAAATATAAGCTTGCTATTGTGTTTGTGCGGTTTTTTTAATGTTTCAGTTGGCTTGGCACAGGAAAAAGAACTTTATAAAGAATTGTATAATACCTATGAAGATTTCAAGGAAGAATCTATTGAAAAACGTCGGTTCACGCAGGTTGAGATTCAACCTTTAATTGAGAAGTTTAAGGAAAAAGAGAATTTTGAAGTGGCAAAAGTTGGAGAATCTATTGAGGGCAGGTCACTTCAGTTAATTTCAATTGGTGAAGGTGAGGTAGACGTTTTTCTCTGGTCGCAAATGCACGGCGATGAATCTACAGCTACCATGGCTATTTTTGATATTCTTAATTTCCTGGATTCCGAAGCATTTTCAGAAGAAAAAGAGGAAATGTTGAAAAAGGTAAAACTTCATTTTTTACCAATGCTGAATCCCGATGGCGCTCAGCGTTTTCAACGTAGAAATTTATTGGGAGTAGATATTAATCGCGATGCTCTACGTTTACAATCGCCAGAAAGTAAAACTTTAAAAAGAGTGCGGGATAGGCTGGATGCCGATTTTGGATTTAACCTTCACGATCAAAGCACTTATTATAATGCCGAAAGAACCGCAAAACCGGCAACTATTTCATATCTGGCTCCCGCTTATAATTATGAAAAATCTATAAATGATGTTCGGACCGCGGCAATGCAGGTAATTGTTCAAATGAATAATATTCTGCAGGATTACGCCCCGGGTCAGGTTGGGCGATATAACGACGATTTTGAACCCAGAGCTTTTGGAGATAATATTCAAAAATGGGGAACCAGCACTATTTTAATTGAATCTGGTGGCTACCCAAATGATCCCGAAAAGCAGGAGATTAGAAAGTTAAATTTCGTTTCAATTCTTGCCGCAGTCTTTTCTATTGCTGAAGAAGATTATAAAAATGCTGAGATATCTGAATACGAGAAAATACCCAATAATGACCGTAAACTTTTTGATTTTAAGCTCACCGGACTTACCTATGAGCTGTTGGGAGAAGAATATATATTAGATTTAGGAATTAATCAGCGAGAAGTTCAGGATGAAAACCTGGATTATTTTTACGATGCATATATAGCAGACAGAGGCGATCTTTCTACGTTCTACGGTTATGAAGACCTGGATGCTTCGGGTTTTAAATTAGTAGAAGGAAAAATTTATCCTGAAAGTTTTGAAAATTTAGCTGAGCTTCAGCAGAAAAATATTTCAGAAATACTTCGTGAAGGGTATGCTTATGTCTCTTTAAATGAACTTCCCGAAGAAGATTTTACAGAAATTCCCATTAATATTGTTTCTAAAGAGTTTAAAATTTCAGAAAGTCTTCAACCTCATTTCTTCCTCGAAAATGATGGGAAATTAGAATACGCGGTTATTAACGGATTTCTGATTGATCTTTCCGAAGAAAAATTCCAGGTAGTAAATGCGCTTATTTTAGATTAGAAAGTAATTCAGCCATAAGCACAGCTTAAAAATAAGAGATTACGTATCTTTGCAGGCTATGATTACAGAAGAGACTAAGGCATTGGTAGACGATGGGATTATGCTTCCGCTTATGGAAGAATTTTACACCATCCAGGGAGAGGGATTTCATAAAGGAACGGCCGCTTATTTTATTAGAATTGGAGGCTGTGATGTAGGATGCCACTGGTGTGACGTGAAAGAGAGCTGGGACCCAAATATCCACCCGCCAACGCATATTGGGGAGATTGTTGAAAAAGCGGTTGCAAGTAGTAAAACTATTGTAATTACGGGTGGAGAGCCGTTAACCTGGGATATGACGAGGCTTACCGGCGCTTTAAAAGCTAAAGGTTGTGATATTCATATTGAAACTTCTGGAGCTTATAAACTAACCGGCCAATGGGATTGGATTTGTTTATCGCCCAAGAAAATAAAATTACCTACCGAAGAAATTTACCCGCTGGCCCACGAACTTAAAGTAATCATTTTTAACAAGCACGATTTTAAGTTTGCCGAGGAGCAGGCTGAAAAAGTGAGCGAAAACTGTATTCTTTATTTGCAACCGGAATGGAGCAATAGAGATAAAATGATGCCACTTATTGTAGATTTTGTAATGAAAAACCCAAAGTGGAAGGTTTCTCTACAAACCCATAAATATCTTAATATTCCATAAAAAAACGGCTGTTTGTAAATCAAACAGCCGTTTTCAGTAAAAATTGTATTCAATATTATCCTGCAGGAGAGAAAGGCACTTTAATATATTTATCGGCCCAACCCATTAATAGGTTTGCTCCTGCGTCTCCTTCTTTCTGCTCTATGGCCATAGAGAAATTCTCAATTTTCTGGCTGGAATTTCTTACAGGTACTTTAATTCTTACGTAGTCTTGTTTGTCGGTATATTCATAAGCTCCCCAGGTATGCGTAGATTGATTTAGAATAACAGTCCACTCTTTTTCGTCTGGAATAGTGTATAAAGTATAAGTACCTGCCTTTACAGTTTCACCACCAATTTCCATGTCTTTGTAAAAAGTGATTTCGGTAGCTTCGTTAGCACCGGTTCTCCAAACTTCTCCGTAAGGCACCAGTTTTCCAAAAATTTCGCGATCCCGGGTTTGAGGTCGGCTGTAAATTACACGCATAATGACCTCGTCTTTTTGGTCGCGATGTATAATCATATCCATTGGGCTGGTATCTAATTTCGGAAAATTAGGTCCGTTGGTATTTTTAGTTTCCTGGGCGTTTAAATCCTGGAATCCCAAAAATCCAATTAAACATAGCGTAGTTAAAAGTATTTTCTTCATTGTGTTTGATTTTTAAGGTTAAAGATAGTTTACTGTTATTTCTTAAGGTGTTAAAGATTTATTTAGTTGCTGTTAAATTATTGAGTTTTTACAGATGTAAAGTTTGAAAGCTTTTTCAGTATAATCTACTTACTTCTGAATTATAATTTTCCAAATATTATTTTCAGATTATACCAATATACTAATTTGTGTTTACATAATGTAATCTCTGGCCCATATTTGTATAGAATTATTAATGCAAATGTTATGTGTGGAATTTTAGCAGTAATCGGGAAACGATTATCAGAAGAAAAGATTGGCGGGCTATCAAAAAGAATGTCGCACCGCGGTCCAGATGAAAGTGATGTGCATGTAACCGAAGAAGGTTATGTATTAAGTCACGAAAGATTGTCTATTGTAGATCTTGAAACCGGAAAACAACCTATCCAGGGTACTTCAACTGCCTGGATGATTCACAACGGTGAGATTTATAACCACCAGGCATTGCGAAATAATGAATTGAAACATCATACTTTTAGAACAACAGGAGATTCAGAAGTTATTGTTCATTTATATGAAGAATTCGGTGTAGATTTCCTTAATAAATTAGATGGCGTATTTTCTTTTGTAGTGGTAGATGGCAAAGATTTTATCGCAGCAAGAGATCCAATTGGGGTAAAGCCACTTTACTACGGAACAGATGATGAAGGTTCTATTTGGTTTGCCAGTGAAATGAAAACTTTGGTTGATCAATGTAGTAGTTTTGCGGCTTTTCCTCCCGGGCATTATTACACACCTGAAACCGGTTTTGTTGAATATTACACGCCAGATTGGTTTGACTATAAAAAAGCAACGAAAGAATTAGATCTTTCAAAAATAAGAGAAAGTTTAATTGAAGCAACCCGTAAAAGGTTAATGGCCGATGTTCCCCTGGGGGTTTTATTAAGCGGAGGTTTGGATTCTTCATTAACATCTTCTATCGCAGCAAGATTAATGAAAGACAGCGGCCAAAAATTACATTCATTCTCTATAGGATTAGATGAAACCGCACCAGATTTAGTTGCAGCAAGAAAAGTTGCTGAATTCCTGGGCACCGAGCATTCTGAGTTTCACTTTACCGTAGAAGAAGGAATTGATATCCTTAAAAAACTGGTATGGCATTTAGAAACTTATGATGTTACTTCTATAAGAGCCAGCACCCCAATGTATTTCCTTTCAAAAGGAATTAAGGAAAAAGGCGTAAAAGTTGTTTTAAGTGGGGAAGGAGCCGATGAGATCTTTGGAGGTTACCTTTACTTTAAAAACGCACCTACGGCTGATGATTTTCAGAAAGAAACAATTAGAAGAGTGCAAAGATTGGCTACTGCAGATTGCCTAAGAGCAGATAAATCTACAATGGCCCATGGGCTGGAAGCAAGGGTTCCATTTTTAGATAAAGCATTCTTAAAAACAGCAATGGAAACCGAAGCTGTGCATAAACTGCCAAAAACCTATGATGGAGTTGAGAAATATATTCTTAGAAAAGCTTTTGATACTCCAGAGCAGCCATTTTTACCAGACGAGGTTTTATGGAGACAAAAAGAACAATTTAGTGATGGTGTTGGATATAGCTGGATAGACGAGTTAATTGCATACGCTTCAGCAAGAGTTAGTGATGAGCAAATGGCAAAGGCTTCAGAGAAGTATCCTTACAACACACCGGCTACTAAAGAAGCATATTTCTATAGAGAAATATTCCACAGTCATTTCCCGCAGGAAAATGCTGCAAAAACAGTAAAAAGATGGATTCCGAAATGGCAGGAAGACCTTGATCCAAGCGGAAGAGCAAACACTTCACACGTAGCAACAAATGCTAAAAAACAACTTGAGGAATTAGCCCAGGTATAGAGTAAACAATCGTGTGGTTTGTTATGCCCGAAATGCAGCTTTCATTTTGCTGTATTTTGGGCTTTTTTTTGCACAAATTGTTAATAACTTAAAACCCTTGTCAAGCTTCTTAGCCTATTAAAAATGTGCGTTTTGTTATATTTGTTCGTTATTCAAAATAGACGAATTTAATTAGCAAAATATATGAGCGAAGAACCCAAAAAACACAGTTATTCGGCCGATAGTATCCAGGCTTTAGAAGGTATGGAGCACGTGCGCCTTAGGCCTTCAATGTATATTGGGGATACCGGTGTAAGAGGTTTGCACCATTTGGTGTACGAGGTGGTAGATAACTCTATAGATGAGGCTATGGCCGGCCATTGTGATACAATTAAAGTAACCATTAACGAAGATGGTTCTGTAACCACCGAGGATAACGGAAGAGGAATTCCAATAGACCTTCACAAGAAAGAAGGCGTTTCTGCCCTACAAGTGGTAATGACAAAGATTGGTGCCGGGGGTAAATTCGATAAAGATTCTTATAAAGTTTCCGGTGGTTTACACGGGGTTGGGGTTAGTTGTGTGAACGCACTGTCTACTTCTTTAAAAGCAACGGTTTACCGTGACGGACAAATTTGGGAACAAGAGTATGAAATAGGAAAACCACTTTACCCGGTTAAGCCTGTTGGTGAAACTGATCTAAACGGAACGGTAATCACTTTTAAGCCCGATTCCAGTATTTTTCAGCAAAGCGTAGATTACAGCTATGAGACTTTGTCTAGCAGAATGCGTGAGTTGGCTTTCCTTAATAAGGGAATTCAAATTACACTTACCGATAAGCGTGAGGTTAATGAAAAAGGAGAATATCTTTCTGAGAGATTTTATTCTGAAGAAGGATTAAAAGAATTTATAAAATTCCTTGACGGGAACCGTGAGCCAATTATTGCCGATGTGATCGCGATGGAAGGTGAAAAGAACGATATCCCGGTTGAGGTGGCGATGGTTTACAATACTTCGTTCAATGAAAATCTTCATTCTTACGTAAACAATATCAATACCCACGAAGGAGGTACGCATTTATCTGGTTTTAGACGTGGTTTAACCACTACGCTTAAAAAATATGCCGATGCTTCTGGAATGTTGGATAAACTGAAATTTGAGATCGTTGGAGATGATTTCCGTGAGGGATTAACTGCTATTATTTCAGTAAAAGTTGCCGAGCCTCAATTTGAAGGGCAAACAAAAACAAAACTTGGAAACAGGGAGGTGACTTCGGCGGTTTCTCAGGCGGTTTCAGAAATGCTTGAAAATTACCTGGAAGAAAACCCGAATGATGCCAAAACCATTATTCAAAAAGTAATTCTTGCGGCCCAAGCTAGAAATGCAGCCAAGAAAGCGCGAGATATGGTTCAGCGTAAAACCGCAATGAGTATTGGTGGTTTGCCCGGGAAATTATCTGACTGTTCTGAACAGGATCCTGTTCAAAGTGAAGTGTTTCTTGTAGAGGGTGACTCTGCAGGTGGTACAGCTAAACAAGGTAGAGATCGTAGATTCCAGGCTATTCTTCCGTTAAGAGGAAAAATTTTGAATGTTGAAAAAGCGATGACACATCGTGTTTTTGATAACGAAGAGATAAAAAATATTTACACTGCTCTTGGGGTTACTATTGGTACTGAAGAAGATAGTAAAGCTTTAAATACCGATAAATTAAGATACCATAAAGTAGTGATAATGTGTGATGCCGATGTAGATGGTAGTCACATTGAAACGCTTATTTTAACTTTCTTCTATAGGTATATGAAAGAATTAATAGAAGGAGGTCATATTTATATTGCAACCCCGCCTTTATATTTGGTTAAAAAGGGTAGTAGAAAACGCTATGCCTGGAGTGAAGAAGAACGCGATGAGATCGCTGAAAGTTACAGCGGTGGCGTGCAAATTCAACGTTATAAAGGTCTTGGTGAGATGAATGCTGAGCAACTTTGGGATACTACTATGGATCCTGAAAGACGTAAACTTAGACAGGTAAATATTGATAACAGCAGTGAAGCCGATAGAATTTTCTCTATGCTTATGGGAGATGAGGTGCCGCCAAGGCGTGAATTTATTGAGAAGAATGCTAAATATGCTAATATTGATGCATAATTGAGAATATTTTGAAAAGGAAAACCCGTAAGCTCACTTACGGGTTTTTTTATGATTTTTTTAAACTTGTTTTAGGAGTGCTTTTTTTATTATTTTTACCGCCTAACTTAACACCTACTTATTTTGAAATTTCAAGCTAAATACCTCATTCTATTTATTTTATTTTCAGTTAACTCCTACGCTCAGGAGGGCGATGTTACAAAATTCGCAAATGAGATGCTGTATATTGCGGATGAATTTGCAGGACCTGCAGCCGAAGGGGTTGCTTATCAGGCCGGGGCCGGTTGGTTTACTTCAGCAACTGCTTTAAAACCATGGAAAGTAGAGATTTCCTTTCAGGGAAATGCTTTATTTGTTCCTTCTAATCGTCAAAGTTTTACTATTTCAAATAGTAATTTAGCGGGGGTACACCAGGATGGTGGTCCAATTTTGAGTCTTAAAGGGGATGAAAGTAATGCTGTAGTGCCTACAGCTTTTGGTGGTGAAACTGATGTTTATTTTGAAGGAACTTTATTAGGAGAATCTTTTGAATTTCAGGCTCTCGAAGGCGTGAATAAAAGTGTGGTAGCATATCCTTTTGTTCAGGCTAATGTAGGTTTACCTTATGAAACAGAATTTTCTGCAAGATTTTTACCTCAATTAACTGTAGATGGAGTAGCTATCACAACTTATGGCGCTGGAGTAAAACATAATTTCTCGCAATACTTTAAATTTAATAATGAAGAAGACTTTCAAGCCGCTGCAATAATCGCTTACAGTAAATTTGATGTAGAGTATGAATTTAGTCCTGTAAATATAGATAACGTTGTGAACTTGAATTTGGTAAACGTAAACTCTAACCTGTGGATGGCATCTGTTATGGGTTCTAAATTGTACGGCGATAGTTTTGAAGTTTTTGGAGCTTTAGGAGCAACAAACTCAAACTTTAATTACGCAATGGGCGGTTCGGGGGTTGCTTTAGGGCCAATTAATTCGGCACTACGCGGTTTAGATCAAAGTCAGGCGCAATTTAAAGCCGATTTAGGTTTTAATTTGTATTTCGACCGTTTTAAGATTAGTACAATGGCAACTGCCGGGAAGTTTTTTCATCTTAATGCCGGTTTGCATTTCAGAATATAAAACCCATAGTTTTAACCATATCTTATAGTAATACTATATCAATATTCGTATTTTTGGAATCAAATATTAATCGATTTAAATAAAATATAAGATGAAAGTTACTATAGTAGGAGCAGGTGCCGTGGGTGCCAGTTGTGCAGAATATGTAGCCATTAAAGATTTCGCTTCAGAAGTGGTTTTACTCGATATTAAAGAAGGAGTAGCCGAAGGGAAAGCAATGGATTTAATGCAAACCGCAACCTTAAACGGTTTTGATACTAAAATTACAGGAACTACAAACGATTATTCTAAAACTGCAGGCAGTGATGTGGCAGTAATTACCAGTGGTATTCCGCGTAAACCGGGGATGACACGTGAGGAATTAATAGGGATAAACGCCGGGATTGTAAAAGAAGTTTCTTCAAACCTAATTAAGCATTCTCCAAATGTAACCTTAATCGTGGTAAGTAATCCTATGGATACTATGACTTACCTTGTGCATAAAACTACCGGACTTCCAAAGAACAAAATTATTGGAATGGGTGGAGCTTTAGATAGCGCCCGTTTTAAATATAGATTGAGTGAAGCTTTAGAATGCCCGCCATCAGATGTTGATGGGATGGTAATTGGAGGTCACAGTGATACCGGGATGGTACCTCTTACACGATTGGCTACTAGAAATTCGGTTCCTGTTTCAGCATTTTTATCTGAAGATCGTTTAAACCAGGTTTCAGAAGACACTAAAGTTGGTGGAGCAACCCTTACTAAGTTATTAGGAACCAGTGCCTGGTATGCACCTGGAGCTGCAGTTTCGGCTTTGGTTCAGGCTATTGCTTGCGATCAGAAAAAGATGTTCCCTTGCTCGGCAATGTTAGAGGGAGAGTACGGATTAAATGATATTTGTATAGGTGTACCGGCAATTCTTGGAAAAGACGGACTTGAAAAAATCGTTGAAATAGAATTGGACGATTCAGAGTCTAATAAAATTAAAGAAAGTGCAGAGGGTGTGAATAAAACCAATGCCCTATTAGAACTATAAGTAGTTTTAAACTTGAATAAATGTTAAAAAAGGCCGCAAATCTTGCGGTCTTTTTTATGTTTAAAAGTTAAATTATTCAAAAAAAAATTGTTGGCATTTCATTTTTGAAACCCTATATTTGTCCGTTTTTAAAATCGACCTAATTAATTATAACTTAAGGAATAATGCAGAACAAAGGACTGATTAAGGTTTTTGCAATTTTATTTGGGCTGGTATGTATATATCAGTTGTCTTTTACTTTTATTACCAATAATGTAGAAAGTGAAGCTGAAGATTTTGCCAGGCAAAGAATTAGCGAAAATGTAGAAGATTACTCGGCGTTGAGAGATGCTGAAGAAGAAAGGTATCTGGATTCGGTAGCGAATAATGAGGTAATTGCCGGTATCACTTACAGTGACGCGAAAGACAAGGAGCTAAATAAAGGCCTTGACCTTAAAGGAGGAATTAACGTAATTCTTCAAATTTCGGTTAAAGATATTCTTGCCGGACTAGCGAATAATACCGACGATCCTGCTTTTAACCAGGCCATTGCTGAAGCTGATGCAGCCGCAACAGATAGCCAGGACGATTATATTGATCTTTTCTTTGAAGCTTTTAATAGTATTCCAGATGCTAAACTGGCATCTCCAGATATTTTTGCTAATAAAACCTTAAGTGACGAAATTAATTTTGATATGTCTAATGACGAGGTTGAAACCGTTATTAGAAGAAAAGTTGATGAGTCTATTACTTCAGCTTTTGAAGTATTGAGAAAACGTATTGATAAGTTTGGGGTAACCCAACCAAATATTCAGCGTTTAGGAAATTCAGGAAGAATTCTTGTTGAATTACCAGGTGCCAAAGATATTAATCGTGTACAAGGTTTGCTGCAGAGTACTGCACAACTTGAATTCTGGCACGTATATAAAAATACTGAATTAGGGAACTTCCTTGCTCAGGCTAATAATGTTCTTAAAAACGTTGTAGATAAAGAAAGTGAGCAAGCAGAAACTCAAGCTGATACTACGGCTGCTGCCGATAGTGATATTGATGAACTTCTTGCTGAAAGTGAAGATACTACAGATGTAGCTACAGGAAACAATCCTTTATTTGAATTAGTGCAAAGTCCAGGCTTCCAGGGAGGTCCTGTAATTGCATATTTTTCTGTACAGGATACCGCAAAAGTTAATAACTACCTTGAAATGTCTCAGGTAAGATCTATTCTTCCTGCCGAGCAACGTTACGCTAAATTTGCCTGGGGAATCCCGGAAGATGAAGAAGGTGTAGTTGGTCTTTATGCATTAAAAGGAAACCGTAACATGGAGCCGCCTCTTAGTGGTGATGTGATTACAGATGCTCAACAAACTTATGACCAAATGGGTCGTGTTGCAGTATCTATGCAAATGGACGGAAGAGGAGCTAAGGTATGGGAAGAAATGACCGGTCAGGCTTCAACCCAACAGAGCAATATAGCTATTGTTTTAGATAATACTGTTTATTCGGCTCCAGGTGTTTCAACCGGGCCTATTTCAGGTGGAAGAAGTGAAATTAGTGGAGATTTTAGCATAACCGAAGGTCAGGATTTAGCCAACGTGCTTAGAGCTGGTAAACTTCCGGCTTCCGCAGATATTATCCAAAGTGAAATTGTTGGACCAAGTTTAGGTCAGGAAGCTATAGACAGCGGGATTTGGTCTTTCGGGATCGCCCTCGTTTTTGTATTGATATGGATGGTATTTTACTATGGTAAGGCCGGTCTTTTTGCCGATGTTGCCCTTGCTGTAAACATCTTATTTATCTTCGGAATTCTTGCCGGTTTAGGTGCCGTGTTAACATTACCTGGTATTGCCGGTATTGTATTAACTATTGGTATCTCGGTAGATGCAAACGTACTTATCTTTGAAAGAATCCGGGAAGAGCTTGCTAAAGGAAAAATGCAGAAAGATGCGATTAAAGATGGATTCAACAATGCACTTTCTTCAATTTTAGATGCCAACATTACTACCGGTTTAACTGGTTTTATTCTATTAATTTTAGGAACAGGACCAATTAAAGGTTTTGCTACTACTTTATTAATAGGTATCGCAACTTCGTTATTTACCGCAATTTTCATTACCAGGTTATTTATTGATGGTTATGGTAAAAACGGAAAATCTTTAGAATTCGCAACCGGCGCTACCAAAAACCTTTTCAGAAATGTAAAAATTGACTGGCTTGGGAAACGTAAGGTAGCTTATGTAATCTCCGGAATTTTAATTATTCTAAGTGTTGGTTCTTTATTAGTACAGGGATTAAACCAGGGGGTTGATTTTGTTGGAGGTAGAACTTACACTGTTCGTTTTGATCAGGATGTGAATCCTACCGATGTTGAACAGGATCTTATCGCTGAATTTGGAAGTGCCGAAGCAAAAACTTTCGGGCCAAATAATCAGCTAAAGATAACTACAAAATATAAAGTAGATGAAGAGAGCACTGAAGTAGATAACGAGATTCAACAATCTATGTTTGATGCTTTACAATCTTACCTTCCGCAGGATCTTACTTTTGATGAATTTACTACAGGTGGAGCTGGGAAAGATATTGGTATTATGCAGTCTATGAAAGTAGGTCCAACTATTGCCGATGATATTAAGAACGACTCTTTCTGGGCTATCTTAGGATCACTAGTGGTAATATTCCTTTATATCTTATTACGATTTAGAAAATGGCAGTTTAGTATTGGTGCCGTAGCCGCAGTAGCTCACGATGTTATTATTGTATTGGGTATTTTCTCTTTACTCTACAAAGTGATGCCATTTAGTATGGAAATTAACCAGGCATTTATCGCTGCAATCCTTACGGTAATTGGTTACTCATTAAACGATACCGTGGTTGTATTTGATAGGATTAGAGAATTTGTAAACGAGCATACCAGCTGGCCATTAGGCAGAACGGTAAACAGCGCTTTAGATAGTACTATTAGCCGTACGTTGAATACCTCGCTTACTACCTTGATCGTTTTACTTGCCATCTTCATTTTTGGTGGAGAGAGCATTAGAGGCTTTATGTTTGCCTTGATTATTGGTGTGATTGTAGGTACTTATTCCTCTTTATTTATCGCAACACCTGTTATGTTTGACAGTGTGACCGATAAATCTAAGATCGAAAAGAAGAAGAAAATTGAAGAAGATTCTGAAGCAACTACTGCTTAAGATTTCTTTGGAAATAGATAAACTAAAAAGCGCTCCAAATGGGGCGCTTTTTTTATGGCTTGGTTTTATTGTGACATTGGTTTTTGATTGCAAAAACCTTATCGCCTTGAAATTGGGAAATCCAAGTGCAATTTTTTTCTTCTGAAAAGTTCTAAATTAGAGAACTTTAATTATCTTTGTTTTAGACTTTTTAAAATGAAGAGAATAGTTTCAAAAAAGACATTGAGAGAATTCTGGGAAAAGCATTCTGATTCAGAGCAATATTTAAAGACCTGGCATGAAACAGCTAAAAGTTCCAATTGGAGTTCTCCAAATGATGTAAAGAAAACTTATATAAATGCTAGCATTTTAAAAGATAATAGAGTTGTTTTCAATATTAAAGGAAACTCATATAGATTAATTGTGAAATTCAACTATGAAAGACAGTGGGCCTTTATAAGATTTGTTGGAACGCATGCAGAATATGATAAAATAGATGCTAACACAATTTAAAAATTAGAGCTATGAGAATTAAACCTTTAAAAAACGAAGAGGATTACCAGAAAGCTTTAGAAAGGCTAGAAGTAATATTTGATGCTCCAACTGATTCTGAGGAGGGGGATGAAGCGGAGATCCTTTCTATGATGATTGACAATTATGAAAATGAACATTATCCAATTGATGCTCCTGATCCTATTGAAGCAATAAAAATCAGAATGGAAGAAATGAATCTAAAACAAAAAGATTTAGTTGGAGTTATTGGAGGAAAAAGTAGAGTTTCAGAAATCCTGAATAAAAAGAAAAGATTGACAGTAGATATGATTAGAGAACTTGAAGGAATTCTACATATTTCTGCTTCTGTTTTAGTATCAAATTACCAGTTAACGAAATAAAAAACCTGCATAGAACAACGGTTCGTTGCAAATAGGTGGCGGCGCCAGGAAGAAAATAGTTAACTTGATGAAGAAACCAGTATTAAGCCGACAAATGGGCGTTCCCTTACTCCCAACTGCCAATAACCGGGATCATTCGGTGATAGATCAAAACTAAAAACTACAAAAGATTATAAAAAATCCCTGTGCTGAACTAATTCAGTAAATGAAATATTCCTAATCTATTCGCTCAAAATTTAACTTATCACCCACTTCAATATTCCAATCGTCTGCAAGTCCGGCGTTTAATTCCAGGACAAATTGGGCCGGTTCTCCAGAGGGTAATGAAGTTTCATCTTGCGGTTGCGCATTCTTTTGAAAGCTAACCGCCGTACTATCTGAAGCGAAATATATAATGTCTAAAGGAATATAAGTGTTCTTCATATAAAAGGCCCGTGGTGCTTCATTTTCATAAATAAAAAGCATTCCCTGTTCGTCTTCCATACTCTCACGGTACATTAAACCCGTTTCTCTTTCGTAAGTATTATCGGCAATTTCTATATCAATTTGCTTTATCGTATCTCCATTAGGTTTCAGCAAGGTTGCTTCGCCTTCTTTGGTGAACGTAATTTCTTCGGTTTCAATAGGTTCTTCAACAGTATTATCGTCCTTGCAGGAAGATAAGAATGAAACCGCTATAAGCGCTGATAAAATTATGGATTTACGTATCATACGGTTCTGGGTTTGGTAGGACGATACATAAAGTACAGTCCGGCTATAATAAACGGAATACTAAGCCATTGCCCGGTATTTAATAACCAAGTGGTGCGCTCTTCTACCTGGGCTTCTTTCACAAATTCAACGAAGAATCTTACCGTCCAAAGTAAAACCAGGAAAAGGCCAAAAAGATAACCTACTTTATGGCGTTTTTCGGTTTTCCAGTATAAGAACCATAGCAATATAAAGATTAGTAAATAGCAAAAAGATTCATATAATTGGGCCGGATGCCTCGGAAAAGTTTCTCCTAAATTTGCGAAAATCACCCCATAATCTGAATTGGTTGGTTTTCCTATAATTTCAGAATTCATAAAATTCCCTATTCTTACAAAAATAGCTCCACTGGCTACCGGAAGTACAATTCGGTCTAAAACCCAAAGTACAGGTTTGTCTAAAACGCGTTTTCGGTAAAGATACATGGCGATGATAATTCCTATCGCCGCACCGTGACTGGCCAAGCCTCTAAAGCCGGTAAATTCAAATTCTGGTTCAAAGCGAACCGGTAAGAATATTTCTAATAAATGATTTTGAAAGTAATCCCAATCATAAAAGATCACGTGTCCCAATCTGGCGCCTATTAGCGTTGCCAGCACCGTATAAATAAAAAGCGAATCCAGCTTTTCTATCGAGACTTTTTCCCTTACAAAAATGCTTTTCATAATGTACCAGCCCAGTCCAAAGGCTATCAAAAACATTAAACTGTAATAGTGAAGGGTGAAAAAACCTAAGTCTAAACCTTCTGAAGGGCTCCAGGTGATCGCGTTAAAAAGCATAAATTAAAATTGATTTGTAGGGTAAAGATACATATTTGCAAGTAGTTGCCCTATATTTTGGTTTCTGTTTTTTTAGGAACCGGGTCGTAGCCTTTTCCTCCCCACGGGTTGCAGCTAAAAATGCGTTTTAAGCTAAGCCAGCCACCTTTAAAAACACCAAAACGCTGTAAAGCGGTTAGACTGTATTGCGAGCAGGTTGGGGTATAACGGCAGGTTGCCGGTGTAAGTGGGGAAATAAAATTCTGGTAAAACTTCACCAACAGGATAAACGGATATGCCAACCATTTTTTAAGCATCGTCTTTCCTGTTTTTATTAGTTACTTGATAGTAAAAGTAGTGCCTTCTTTCCCGTCTTTAAGCTGAATACCCATTTCTTGTAATTGATCTCTTATCTGGTCACTTAAAGCAAAATCCTTGTTGTTTCTTGCTTCAGCCCGAAGTTTGATAAGTAATTCTACAGTTGAAGTAAGCTTATCTGAAGTATCATTATTTTCAGAAACTTTGTCTACAAGGCCTAACACGTCAAACATAAAAGCTGACATTGTTTTTTGCAGTTCCTCTTTATCTTCAGCAGTGATTTTAGCAGCATCTTCCTTGATGTTATTGATCATTTTAACCGCATCAAAAAGCTTTGCAATAAGAATTGGACTGTTAAAATCATCGTTCATCGCATCGTAGCAAGACTGTTTCCAGCTCTTAATATCTACGCTCGATTTATCTGCAACCGGAAGCTCATCTATAGCGTGATAAGCATCCATTAATCGGTTAAAACCTTTTTCGCTTGCTTTTAGTGCTTCATCTGAAAAATCCAGGATGCTACGGTAATTGGCCTGAAGCATAAAGAATCGGGTCACATTCGGTGAAAATGGTTTGTCTAGAACATTGTTATTTCCAGAGAAAATTTCTTCAGGAAGAATATTATTGCCCGTACTTTTAGCCATTTTCTTACCGTTTAAAGTAAGCATGTTGGCGTGTAGCCAGTAATGAACCGGGTTTTTCCCGGTAGCGGCTTCTCCCTGGGCAATTTCACATTCATGGTGTGGGAATTTAAGATCCATTCCGCCGCCGTGAATATCAAATTCTTCCCCCAAATATTTTGTGCTCATCACGGTGCACTCTAAATGCCAGCCAGGGAAACCATCGCTCCAAGGCGAAGGCCAGCGCATAATATGCTGTGGTTCGGCTTTTTTCCAAAGTGCAAAGTCCTGCGGATTCTTCTTATCGCTCTGTGCGGCAAGTTCGCGTGTATTGGCGATCATATTATCAATATCCCTTCCGCTTAGCTTACCATAATGGTTGGTTTCGTTGAACTTCTTTACATCAAAATAAACCGAACCGTTTACCTCGTAGGCAAATCCTTTTTCGATAATGGTTTTAATGATCTCGATTTGTTCAACAATATGGCCGGTAGCCGTAGGTTCTATACTTGGCGGCAGGTTATTGAATTTCTGCAGGATATTATGAAAATCTATGGTGTAGCGTTGTACTACTTCCATAGGTTCTATTTGTTCTAATCGTGCTTTCTTGGCAATTCTATCTTCTCCACTGTCGGCATCATTTTCAAGGTGACCGGCATCGGTAATATTTCTAACGTATCTTACTTTATATCCCAAATGCTTCAGGTATCGAAAAACAAGATCAAAGGAGATAAAAGTTCGGCAATTACCTAAATGAACATTACTGTAAACAGTAGGGCCGCAAACATACATTCCAACGGTTCCTTCGTTTATGGGTTTAAAGACTTCTTTTTCCCCCGTCATAGAATTGTACATTTTCAAGCTTTGTTCCTGGTATAGCGCCATAGATAGTTAGTTGTTGATTATTAAGAAATAGAATTTTTTAAAAAGTAGTGTCTAATTTTATATAGTCAAGGAATTCTCTTTTTACAGATTGTTCTTTGAAAGCTCCGCCAAATTCACTGGTCACGGTGCTGCTATCTATATCTCTAATTCCGCGGCTGTTCACACAAAGGTGCTTGGCATCAACTACACAAGCAACATCTGGTGTACCCAAAGCTTTTTGTAGCTCCTGAACAATTTGCATCGTCATTCGCTCCTGTACCTGTGGTCTTTTCGCGAAATAATCTACAATTCGGTTCATTTTTGAAAGCCCGATAACGCGCCCTTTAGAAATATAGGCCACGTGAGCTTTTCCAACTATAGGAAGTAAATGGTGTTCGCAGGTAGAATACACGGTGATATTCTTTTCTACCAACATTTCGCCATATTTATATTTGTTTTCAAAAGTTGATGCAATGGGTTTTCTCTCCGGATTTAATCCTGCAAAAATCTCATTTACAAACATTTTTGCCACCCTTTGTGGAGTTCCCTTCAGGCTGTCGTCTGTAAGATCAAGGCCTAAAGTTTCCATAATATGTTTTACATCTTTATTGATGAGCGCTACTTTTTCAATATCACTCAGTTCAAAAGCATCTTCACGAATAGGGGTTTCTGCACTGCTTCCTACATGTGCATCTCCCTGCTCATCAATTTCATTCAAAATTTTGTCTATTTTCATACCGTTTTTACAATAATAGTCGTAAACCGATTGTTTGGCTTGCAAAGATACATATTTAATAGGTTTTTATGTAATCATAAAAGACTGGGATTAAATAGATATTTATTATTTTGTAAGTTCTTAAACCTATTATGAAACAAGGATCCCTACTTATCTTTTGTATTTTTCTTCTTTACGGAAGTATTCAGGTGGTTTTTGGCCAGGGTAGTTCTTGCGAAAGTTTAGATCCTTTTTGTGCCGGTAATGAAGAGCTGGTATTTCCTAATTCTAATATAAATAACAGTAATCAGGCTAACGGTCAGCCCGGTCCAGATTATGGATGTTTACTTTCTCAGCCATATCCCGCCTGGTTTTATTTGCAAGTTGAACAAACGGGAGACTTGAGATTTAATATTTCACAGTTTCAAAATGAAGATGGTAGCGGTTCGCAATATGATGTAGATTATATTGTTTGGGGGCCGTTTGAGCGAACAGATAATTATTGTGAAGATGAATCTCTAAGCGCACAAAAGATTGTGGATTGTAGCTATGAGCCCGATACGGTAGAACAAATGAATATACTCAATGCCGAAGCCGGAGAAGTTTACGTGGTTCTAATTACTAATTATGAAGAGCTTCCCGGATTTATAAGTTTACGGCAAACCAATGCAAATCAGCCTAATTCCGGCTCTACAGATTGCGGGATTTTAGACGAAGTGCTAGGGCCAGACAGGTTTCTATGCGGACAAGATGAAACAACTTTAGATGCTACTACAGATGGGGTAGAGCGCTACGAATGGTTTAGGTTTGATAACACCACAAACAATTTCGAGATAATTGCTAATGAGGAAGATCCTACCTTAACCATAACAAATTCTGGACGTTATAAGGTGATTGTATATGAAAATATTACGGGACAGGCTGATGAAGATGAAATTGAAGTTACGTTTTATAGTGAGCCCGTAGCTTCTGTCCCGGCAGATCTTTACATCTGTGATCCCATTCGAACCGCTATAGATTTAAGTGCTGCCTCAGTCGAAATTCTTAATGGAAATACCGCTGAAGAAAATTACAGGGTGAATTTTTATGAATCTATCCAAGAGCTTGAAGCTGAAAATCCTATTTCTAATCCCACTGCATTCCCGGTAGAAGAGTCCCGGGAAATTGTTGCTCAGGTAGAAGGAATAGAAAGTGGCTGTCTTTCAAACGAGGTCATTTTCAATGTAGAATTAACTTTTGTGCCGGAAAACTTTCTGCCGGAAGAAAGCGTGATCTGTGTAGATTTAGACGGGACTGTATTAGATAACCAGGGAATAGGCGAAGATCTAGGTGCCGATTATACTTACGAGTGGATAGCGGGGGGGAATACAATTAGTACCGAAGCGGTGTTGAATTTTGCTGTAACTCCAAATTTTAATAGTGTAAGTCTTATTGTGACCGATAATCCCTCCGGCTGTTCTATAGAATTTAACACTACTTTACTTGTTTATTCCCGCCCCGAAACGGTTGAGGTAGAGATTGAAGGAAGTGATTTTACCGGCGGTTATATAATTAGTGCCGAAGCAATTCCTGGGCCAGGAAATGAAACCACTTATGAATATCGTGCTGATAACGGTAATTGGCAAGAAAGTGCAGTTTTTAGGAATTTAGACCCAGGAAATCATACTATTAGTGCCAGAGAAATAAATGGCTGCGGAATTACAACTTCTGAAGAATTCTACCTGGTTGGTTATCCGCGTTTTTTCACACCAAATTCTGATGGTTATAATGATACCTGGAATATTGAAAATACTGCTGAAATTCAGATTAAAAAACTCTATGTTTTTGACCGCTATGGGAAACTGATTAAAGAGTTAACTCCCGGAGGCGCAGGCTGGGACGGCACCTACAATGGTAGAACCTTGCCCGCAGACGATTATTGGTTTAGAGTTGAATTTGAAAAAGATGGTGCCAACGATCATTTTGGCGCCAATTTTACACTGAAAAGATAAATGGCCATCGGAAAGTTGTGAACGTCATCCTGAACCCGTTTCAGGATCTAAGATGTTGGAAATTAAACCAGGTTAGAAGCTGAAACAATCCCGAAGCATCGGGCAATTATGAAGTGCTTATCTGTTCATCCCTAACAATTCTTCTATATAACTTCTGGAATTAGAAAGTCTCGGGATTTTATGTTGCCCGCCCAGTTTATCATTTTTCTTAAGCCAGTCGTAAAATAATTTTTCGCGTGCCTGGTGAATTTTAGGCATATTCAGCGTCATATTATTATAACGTTTTGCTTCATAATCGCTATTTACCTGTTGCAATGCCAAATCGAGTTCGTATTTGAATTTCTCAAAATCCCGTGGCGGATTTTTAAATTCAATAATCCACTCGTGCGCACCTTTTTCTTTGCCTTCCATAAAAACAGGCGCTGCGGTATAATCTACAATTTCGCAATTGGTAACTAAAGAAGTCTTTTTTAAAGCTGCTTCAGCATTCTCAATAATTAATTCTTCCCCAAAAACATTAATATGGTGCTTGGTTCTTCCGGTTACTTTTATACGATAAGGGCTGGTAGAAGTGAACTTAACGGTATCGCCTATCTTATAGCGCCATAAACCTGCATTTGTGGTTATTACCACCGCATAATTTTTCCCGGTTTCAACTTCGGCCAGGGGAACTGCTTTTTCATTTTCGCTTCCGTAACTATCCATAGGAATAAACTCATAGTAAACTCCGTAATCCAGCATTAACAATAATTCTTTGGAATCATTCTGGTCCTGGCAGGCAAAAAATCCTTCAGAAGCATTATAGATCTCATAAAACCTGAAGTCTTCTTTGGGTAGAATCTTTTGGTATTGCGGGGCGTAAGGATCAAAACTTACCCCGCCGTGAAAATAAACTTCTAAGTGAGGCCAAACCTCAAATAGATTTTCTTTTCCTGTGGTTTCTAAAATATTATTGAGTAAAACCAGCATCCAACTGGGTACACCGGCCAGGCTGGTCACATTTTCTTTAATAGTTTCGTTAACAATCGCCTGCATTTTTATTTCCCAATCGTTCATCAGGGAAACTTCGTTGCTGGGCGTGCTGCTAAACTCTGCCCAAAATGGCATGTTGGCAATTAAAATCGCCGAAAGATCTCCGTAAGCCGTACCGTTATTTTTGTAAATCTCTTTACTGCCACCTAACCTCAAACTCTTTCCAGTAAATAACTGGGATTGAGGATTGTTATTTAAATACATGCAAAGCAAATCTTTGCCTGCGTTATAATGACAATGTTCCAGGGAATCCTCACTAACAGGAATAAACTTGCTTTTAGCGCTGGTGGTGCCGCTGGATTTTGCAAACCATTTTATAGGCGTAGGCCAAAAAATATTAGTTTCTCCCTGCCGGCTGCGTTCTATACAAGCCTGGTAATCTTCATATTGTTGAATAGGAACCCGGCTCGCAAACTGGTTGTGGTTTTTAATTTCTGAAAAGCCATACTTTTTGCCAATTTCGGTATTTTTTGCTTTAGAAAGCAAATGTCTAAGTAGTTCGTCCTGAACTTCGTGAGGGTATTTTATAAACAACTCCATTTGATGAATTCGCTTCTTGAGGAACCACGAAGCAATGGAGTTTACTAATGGAATTGGCATTATTCTTTATATCTTTATCGCTGACAATGCTTCAGCTGTTTGGCTGGCTAAAATTAATTTAAACTTCGAAGCTTACAAATCAACTTCGGTTAAAAATAGGGAAAAAAAGATGAGATACGAAGGGGTGTTTAGAAAAATGAGAACCGAGATCACCGATAAGGTGCAATATTACCTCATTTTTGAAGACGACTTTATTAATATGAACCAGATTCTCGGGAAGAAAATAAGCCTTAATTTTCTTCGATTTCAGTGTTTAAATTGTGGATTGCAAAAGAAAATTTTCCGCCAGGGGTATTGCTACGATTGTTTTACTTCTATCCCACAAGCCGGAGATTGGATTATGAGTCCCGAACTTAGTAAAGCCCATTTAGATGAAGAAGATCGCGACCTGGATTTTGAAAAACAAGCGCAATTACAACCTCATGTAGTTTATTTAGCAAATTCCAGCAATGTAAAAGTTGGGGTAACCCGAAAAACCCAAATTCCCACCCGTTGGATAGACCAGGGAGCGCACGAAGCCATTGAAATTGTTGAGGTGCCCAATAGATATCTCGCGGGAATTACTGAAGTAGCCTTAAAAAGTCACGTTTCTGATAAAACCAATTGGCGCAAAATGTTGACCAATGAAGTTTTAGATCTGAATCTTGCTGAAGAACGCGATAAGCTAAAGGATTTTATTCCAGATGAAGCCAAAGAATATTACCTGGCTGATAGAAAGGAGCTGGAAATTGATTTTCCAGTATTGGAATTTCCTAAGAAAATAAAGACGCTTAATCTTGGTAAAAACCCATTTTACGAAGGAGTTTTAAAAGGAATTAAAGGCCAGTATTTAATTTTTGAAGACGGTACCGTTTTCAATGTTCGCGCCCACGAAGGTTTTGTAGTGGAGTTGGGTGTGCTTTAATTTAATAAAGCTGTGAAAGCACGTTATGCTGAATGTATTTCAGTATCTAACATTTAGAAAAGTTTATTCCTGAAGATATAATATAATAAACCCTCATAGTTCCCAGTTTTTTTGGAAACTGTGAGGGTTCTATTTTTAGTTGCTGGTAGTATCTTTTTTCTTCTGATTTTTCTTTAAAATTCCGCCTAAAATATTCCGGGCAGCATCTTTAACCTGCTCTTCCTGACTTTTTGGAGTTTGGTCAGTTTTTGGAGTTTGGGTTTGTGTAGAATCCTGAGAAGTAATGCTATCATTTTGTGGCTTTTGATTTCCGCCGGTTTGCTTATTAATAATATCTCTAATTGCATCCTGCCCGCGTTCTTTAAGGTTTTCTTTTTGTTTTGCAACAATTTTCTGAGTAAGATTACTAACCGCCTGTTCCATATTTATATTTATCTGCGGATTTTGAAAAGTTCCTTTTAAACCTATTGGCAGCGCTACTACCATATTTTTAAGTTCATCTCCACTTAATCTGCTAAGCGCATTACCCTCCTGACTACCCAGCATTCTTGCAGGTACATCCAGGCTCAGGTTGTAGTTCATATTCATATCAAAGCCGTGGCCCCCGGAAACTTCAACATTTACGCCTTTTACATCAAAATTAAAGGGTTCAATTTGCACCATTCCATCATTAAAGGTTAGGCGTGTTTTTAATTTGTCCAGGTCAATATCTTTTAAATTTATAAAGTCTAACTGCTGGTCTAAACGTGAAAGTAAAGCAAGCTTTTCAGGATTTACCTCTGCGGTTAGTATTTCAGCCAGTGCATTACCGGCAAGGGTTGATAATTGCGGAGTAAGATCGTTATTTAAATTACCGTTTAACTTAAGACTGGTCTGTAATTTACCCTGTAAAGCCTGGGCTACCGGTGCGAGGCCCTGTAACATCTCCAATCCGTTAAAAGATTCTGCGATATTGAGTGCGTTTAGCGCCAGGTCCATATCAAAAGTTGGGGTGCTTCCTTTAGTAGAAACATTTCCTGCCAAATTGATATTTCCGCCAAAGATATCGGTAGTGATATTTTGTAAAGTAGCGGTTTCATCTCGCAGAATTATTGTTCCCTTTGCATTTTTAAGTTCAAGGTTATCATAGATTACCGTGTTTACATTAAAGGCAATTTCAGTATCTAAAAACGATGGAATTTTCACCGCTTCATTAGTACCCGGAGTAGAAATTTCTCCCGGAGTATCTTCTGTTTTGGTTTCGCTCTGAGATTGACTTTTGGTTTCAGCGATCATAAAATCGTTGATGGCAAAAACATTAGAATTTACATTGAAATTTCCTTTTAAATTTTGTTCTGTAAACAAAAAGCCCATTAGGTTTTCAATATTTCCCGAAGCTGTAATATCGGTTTGCCCGGTGGTAAGTTTTAATTCAGGTACGCGAACATTACCCTGATTAAAATTCAATCTGGCATTAGCGATCTTTACCTCGTTAGGAATTTCAGGCGATTTATAACTAAAGTTTCTAATGCTTGCCGTACCGCTACTTTTTACATTTTGATATTGTTCTTTTTCAATAGAAGTCATATCAAATTGCGTGGTAACATCGGCGGTTAAAATTCCGTTGAGATCCTGTTCCAGTTCCAGCGGATAAGCCTGGTCCAGGTTCGCTAAATTTAAAGTCCCCTGCAGCGCCATATCAACTAACATATTTGCCATTAGGTTTTTTATGCTTCCGTTGGTGGCAAATTTATCCTGATCTATTCTGAAGGTTACATTATCAAAAGTGAGGTAAGTATCTTCAAGTATCCCGGTTTCGTTTAATATCTGGAGGTCTATGTTAATGTCCTGGACACTTTTTGGAAGATCTGGATATTTAAAGGAAGCATTATCTGAACTCACTTTAATATCCATTTTAGGAATATAAGTTTCATCTACAATTCCCTGGATTTTCCCGTTTACAATAAAATCTCCGCTCGTTTCTACATTTTCAATGTTTTTTGCATAGGTCGCAGGAATTACGGCTAGAAAGTTTTTAAAGTCTGAAGAAGGTGTTTGGAAACTTAGATCTATCTCATTATTGTCTTCATTTACCTGCACAAATCCTTCAAAAGTTAAAGGCAACTGATTGATCATTGCTTCGTTCTCAAGGAAGGTGTAGCGCATATTCTCTAAATCCATTTGGATCACGGCATCAAGAGAAACCTTGTTTCGGTTTAAATAATTTACGCCTTCAAAATCTAATGAAACCAAAGCATTAGATTTGGTATCCAGTTCACTTTCAGCTAAAGAAAAATCCCCGGTTCCCTGGTGGTTTAATTCTTCTACATCGAGTAAAAGTTTTTGGCCTTCATCTAAATACTTTACGCGGGAATTATTGATCTCGTAATGTTTAAGATTGAAACTAAATCCTGTTGAAGCTGAATCGGAAGCTACAGTAGTAGTATCTTTAACCGCAATATCGTAATTGGCATTTCCCAGCGAATCAACTTTAATATTTAGAAAAGTATTATTGATCTTAATATCGTCCAGAACTTTAGGTTCATCGGCGCTTTTAAATAATTCTTTAATAGACATTTCCAACTGTAGTTCTTCTCCAAGCGCAAGCGTATCGCCTTTAAAAGGTTCATTATTGATCACGCTGAAATTCTCAATTACCACCGTAGCTTGTGGAAAACTCCTGAAAAAACTAAGACTGATGTCGCTAAATTCCACTTGCGCATCCACACTCTCATTAGCAGTTCTTCTCACGTAATCCTTTATTTGTGATTCAAACAAAAACGGCGCGGCAACCAGTAATACTACAATTACCAGCAATACAATACCAATTATTTTAAATGCTTTTTTCATCTCTTAAAAATTTTTATCCCAATCCTGGAATTAGAAACAGGCTTATAATAATATCCTGTGTGTTACCCATTTTTGGGTCCAGCAGCCTGCTGGTTTAATTTCTATTCATATTCAAGTTCTTCACCCTGCTTCAGATTAAAGCGCTTTCTAAAAGCAAAGACCGAAGCATAGAGCAGGGGCGTATCCAGCGCGGCAACAATTACTTTAAATAAAAAACCGCTAAGTAAAAGTGCGCCAAATAAATCCCATTCAATTTTATTAAAACTACAGAGCAAAAACAAGACCGAAAACGTATCTACAAACTGTGACAGAAAGGTAGAAAAGTTATTCCGAAGCCATAAATGTTTTCCTTTGGTCAATCTTTTCCAAAAATGGAACAATTGAATATCTATATACTGCGCTAAAAGATAGGCAACCATAGAGGCAAAGACGGCAATAGTAGTCGCGCCAAATACTTTGGTAAATAAAGCGTCGCCTATTGGGGACCATTCGGTCGCCGGCACTGCATCTGCGGTGTAGACTATCAATAAAGAAAAGAACGAAGCAAAAATTCCGGTGGTTACTACCTGGTTGGCTTTTTTCTTACCGTAGATCTCGCTAATAATATCGGTGATCAAAAAAGTAACCGGATATGGTAAAATTCCCACAGAAATTTCAAACGTATAGAGCCCAAAAAAATCCCAGCTAAAAAATTTCTGAAATATTAGGTTCGAAACAACCAAAGAGGCGATAAAAAGCCCGGCCAATATTAAATATATGCGTTGTGCCGCGAGTTTGTCTTTCAGTAAAAGTTTAGCCAAATTTATTTTTTAAGTCTTCTTACAAAATTAGGGGTATGTGATTTTGTTTTACTTAATTTGCTGTGAAATTTACAGGATAAGCTTTAATAATTTTTCTTCAGTTAGTTTGAATTCCCCAAAAATAGTACATATCGCCCTGGGAAGCAATGTGGGTAACCGCTTTGAGCTTCTTCAAAATGCACTGCATAAAATATATTTAGAAATTGGTGAGGTGCTACAGGTATCGCAAATTTATGAAACACCCGCCTGGGGTTTTGAGGGCAATGCTTTTTTAAACGCCTGTATTGCCGTTTCTACCAGATTTTCTGCGGAAGAAATTCTTCGGAAATTATTGAAGATTGAAGCTGATGCCGGCCGGGTGCGCTCTGATGCTAAAAATTACCAAAACCGAAGCCTGGATCTGGATATTCTTCTTTTTGAAGATGAAATTTTAGAAACCACAGATCTAATAGTGCCCCATCCTGCAATGCAAAACCGAAAATTTGTGTTGTTGCCGTTGGCCGATATCGCTGCCAAGGAAAATCATCCAGTTTTTAAAATCTCAATTGAAAAATTACTGAAACGGGTGGAAGACAATTCAGAAATAAAAGCGATTCCTGAAAAGCTTGAAATTCCGAAAAAAGCCTTCAATTTAAATAAACTGAATTATATCGCGGTTGAAGGAAATATTGGAGCCGGGAAAACCAGTTTTTCTACCATGGTTGCCGAAGATTTTAACGCGAAACTCATTTTAGAAAGATTTAAAGACAATCCGTTTTTACCAAAATTCTACGAGAACAAAGAGCGATATGCATTTCCGTTAGAAATGTCTTTCCTGGCCGATCGTTACCAGCAGCTATCAGACGATTTGGCGCAATATGATCTTTTTAAAGATTTTGTGATCTCAGATTACGATGTTTTTAAGTCGTTGATTTTTGCTAAAATCACGCTGCACGAAGACGAATATGCTTTATATCACAAGCTTTTTCATTTAATGTATAAGGAGTTGGTAAAGCCCGACCTATATATTTATCTCTACCAGAATACAGATCGATTGCTGGAAAATATCAAGGCTCGTGGTCGTGATTACGAGCAAAATATTCAGCCCGATTATTTAGTGGAAATCAATAAAAGCTACCTGAATTTTATAAAAACCCAAACCAATATGAAGGTGCAGATCATAGATATTTCAGGGAAAGATTTTGTGAATAACCGCGCCGATTATCTTTCAATTCTGGAAGAAATAAGAAAAGCCCACTAAAAGCCCCCTGGCCCCCAAAGGGGAATAAAGGTTTAATGGCTCATATAAGATTGCTCCCTGTTATTGTGAGAAATTTTTGAAAACAAATCCCAGAGCACAACGCCCACACTAACTGCAATATTTAATGAATGTTTACTACCCAATTGCGGGATTTCAATAATCCCATCGCTCGCCGAAACCACTTTTTGTTGTACGCCTTTTACCTCGTTGCCAAAAACCACGGCGATTTTTTCACCCGGTTGGGCTTTAAAATTATTTAGCATCACCGAGCCTTCAGCCTGTTCAATTGAAAATACTTTTGTTTGCTCTTGTTGAAGTTTTTCGACTATCTCCAGCGTATTTTCAAAGTATTCCCAGGCTACGGTTTCGGTTGCGCCTAAAGCGGTTTTCTGTATATCTTTATGCGGAGGTTGCGCGGTTATGCCACAGAGATAAATTTTTTCGATTAGAAAAGCATCGGCACTACGAAAAACCGAACCAATATTATTTAAACTTCTAATATTGTCTAGAATCACAATGATTGGTGTCTTTTCAGCTTCCTTGAATTCTTCAATAGATTTTCGGTCCAGTTCGCTGTTTTTTAATTTTCGGTTTTCCATAGCAGCAAAATTAATAAGAATGCGAGGAATAAATTAATTTATGTTTAAAAAGACTGGTGTTAATTAGTAGAGATTTTTAATTCGAATATTTCGTAATTACAGGTTTCATAGGTTATTTACATTTTAGTTTTATATTAGTAAATGATAAAATATTCCTCTAATATGATGACTAAATCTACTTCCCTGTTACTTTTTTTATTCCTGTCTTTTACTCTTGCAGCCCAGGATATTAATAAAGAAGATACCCGATTACTTTCGAAACCCGCGATGAGTGATTCTCAAATCGCTTTTATTTATGCCGAAGATCTTTGGGTGGCGAATAAAGATGGTTCCTCCCCTAACCGTCTCACGGTGGATGATGGAATTGAGTCTAACCCCGTTTTTTCCCCAGACGGAAGTTTGATAGCGTTTAACGCTGAATATGACGGCAATACCGATGTATATGTAGTTCCTACTAATGGTGGAGTACCGGAGCGCCTTAGCTGGCATCCCGGAAGCGACCTGGTTCGCGGTTTTACACCAGATGGTTCTGCTGTTCTATTTGGTTCTCAGCGTAGTGTTTTTACAAATAGATATATGAAACTCTTTGAGGTTTCAGTAAAGGGTGGCCAGGTTAAAGAACTGGAGATTCCAAATGCCTTTTGGGCAGATTATTCAGACGATGGAAAATACATTGCTTATACGCCACTTTTTGAAGCTTTTAATCAATGGAAATATTATCGTGGTGGTACTGCTTCCCGCATTTGGATCTACAACACCAAAGACCATTCTGTTACCGAAATTCCAAAGCCTGAAAGCGGAAGCAACGATACCAGGTCTCAATGGCTGCGTGATAAAGTTTATTTCAGAAGTGATAGGAATGGCGAATTCAATTTGTACAGTTATGATATGAATTCCAAAGAAATCACCCAACATACCAATTTTAAAGATTTTCCGGTTTTAGATCTTTCCGCAGGAAAAGAGGAAATAATTTTTGAACAGGCAGGTTATCTGCATACCTATAATCCGGAAAGCGATACTACCGAAAAAATCGAGGTAGGGATCGCGACAGATCTTCTTGAACTGCGCCCACGCTTTGTAAAGGGCGATGAATATATCCGTAGCGCCTCTGTTTCGCCTACCGGCGCAAGGGTGGTGATGGATTTTAGAGGAGAAATAGTAACGGTGCCCGCTGAAAAAGGTGATGTGGTTAATATAACCGAAACTTCAGGAGTACATGAACAAGACCCTGTGTGGTCTCCAAATGGAAAATTTATCGCTTATTTTAGTGATGAGAGTGGGGAGTATGCGCTGCACGTTCAGGATCAAAGTGAGCAAGAAGAAGTTAAAAAGTTTAAACTTGATGGTGCAGGTTTTTATGCTTATCCAAAATGGTCGCCAGATAGTAAGAAAATAAGTTTTGTAGATAATGGTCGTAATCTTTATGTGCTCAACATAGATTCTGGAAAAGTGACCAAAGTTTCTCAGGATGAACGATATATACCGGGAGTTTTTAGGGACCTTTTTGGTAGCTGGTCTCACGATTCTAATTGGATAAGTTATACCATCGTCACAGGCACCAGTTTTGAACAGGCCTATGTGTATTCGCTTTCAGAGGATAAATCCTATGCTATTTCCGATGGTTTTTCCAGTGTTTCAAGTCCGGTTTTTGATCCCAGCGGAAAATATCTTTATATGTTAGCTTCTACAGATGCCGGGCCGGTTGTGAATTGGTTTGATCAATCCAATCAGGATATGGAAATGACCAGTTCTATTTACCTGGTGACTTTACAGAAGAATGTAGAATCTCCATTTGCCAGAGAAAATGATGTTGAAAAAATAGAGCAAGCCGAAAAGGAAGAAGAAAAAAAGAAGAAAGCTGAAGAAGAAAATAAGGAAGTAAAAGTTCCCGATTTAAAAATCGATTTCGAGGGAATAGAAAACAGGATCGTAGATGTACCGCTTCCCGCCGGTAAATATGCTAACCTAAGCTCGCCAAAAGAAGGAAACCTCTATTATTTAGCTTATCCTCCTCATGAGCAGAATAAAGGAGGTTTAAATATGTATGATCTTAAGGAAAGGGAGAATAAGGAGATAATGCCTGCCACTTCTTACGAGATATCTGCCAATGGAAAAAAGATACTTTATAAGGCAGAAGAAAAATGGGGCATCGCTGAGATTGATAAAATTGAAGAAAAACGAACGCTTAATACCGGCGATATTCAGATTAAAATAGATCCTGTAGCTGAATGGCCAAATATTTTTGATGAGGCCTGGCGAGTAAACCGAGACTACTTCTATGATCCCGGAATGCACGGCGTAGACTGGGATAAAATGAAAGAAAAATATGAGCCTTTTATAGGAGATGTGACTTCCCGAAGCGACCTCTACCGGGTGATGGAATGGATGTTTAGTGAACTTGGAGTTGGACATCATCGGTTTTCCGGTAGAGGTGACAGGCTTCATTCTAAAGAAACTGTAAAAGGAGGTCTCCTTGGTGCAGATTTCAGCATAGAAAATGACAGATATAGGTTCGAGAAAATCTATGGCGGACTCAATTGGAACCCTAATTTACGTTCTCCGCTTACCGAACCCGGAGTAGATGTGAAAGAAGGCGATTATCTTTTGGCAGTAGATGGAGAAGAGCTAAAGGCCGGTGATAATATATATAAATACTTTGAAAATACGGCCGGTAAAATCGTGATGCTCACTGTGGGACCTAATGCAAATATGAAAAATTCACGAAAGGTTAAAGTTACTCCGGTAGAAAATGAAATGGCCCTAAGAAACCGCGACTGGATAGAAGGCAATATTCAAAAAGTTCACGAAGCTACCGATGGCAGGGTTGCCTATGTTTATGTGCCAAATACTGCCACGGAGGGACATGAGTACTTTAAACGCTATTTCTTTCCGCAGGCAAATAAACAGGCCATTATAGTAGACGAACGCTTTAATGGTGGTGGGCAGCTGGCAGATTATGTTATAGATATTCTCAAAAAACCAGAGCAGGCACATTGGAAGTTTCGCTACGGAAAAGATTTAAAATCACCAAGTGCATCTATACAGGGGCCAAAAGTGATGATTACCGATGAAACTGCAGGTTCAGGAGGTGATTATTTGCCGTGGATGTTCAGAAAATTTGATCTTGGAACTATCGTTGGAAAAACTACCTGGGGCGGCCTGGTGGGCGTATTGGGTTATCCTGAATTTATAGATGGCGGCTCTGTTACCGCACCAAATGTTGCTTTTTATACCGAAGAAGGCTTTAGTGTAGAAAACGAAGGAGTGGCGCCAGATGTTGAAGTAGAACAATGGCCAGAAGAGGTTGTTGAAGGTAGAGACCCTCAACTGGAAAAGGCTATTGAAATTGTGCTAAAGCTGCTGGAAGCAAACCCACCGGGAGAAGTTGCTTCTCCTGTGTATCCTGATAACACCGACAACTAAAATTCTTACGACTAAACTTAAATTTAGAAAGCGGGAATTTGAATTACCAGGTTCCCGTCTAAAAGTCTTATAAAAATGAATAAACTCACTTATTTCTTACTGCTAGCAATTACCCTGTCATCTTGCAAGAATAAAGAAGTCAAAGCCTACGATCTTGTTATTTATAATGCTCAAATTATAGATGTAGAGAGTGAAAGTCTAAGCAAAGACCAATCAATTTTTATTTCTGATGGTGAAATTGTTGAGGTTCGTAAAAGTATTGAGAATGAGAAATTTGTTGCCGATCGACTTATTGATGCCAACGGTAAATTTGTGATGCCGGGACTTTGGGATAATCACGTTCATTTTAGAGGTGGTGATACTTTGGTAGAAGAAAACAAAAAACTATTGCCACTTTTTCTAGTCTATGGAATTACCACAGTTAGGGATGCCGGCGGAGATATCACTCCGAGTGTAATGGAATGGAGAGATCAAATTGCTAATGGCGATTTAGACGGACCCAGAATTTTTAGTTCGGGTCCCAAGCTGGATGGTGACAAGCCGGCCTGGCCGGGTTCTATTAAAGTCACTAGCGAAGCTGAGATTGTCGCAGCCCTGGATTCACTGGAAAAATTTGAGGTAGATTATGTAAAGACTTATGATGGAAATCTTTCCGCTGAAAATTATTACAACATCATTAAAGAAACCGAAAAACGTGGGCTAAAAGTCACCGGCCATATGCCGATGAGCGCCGATTTCATGAAAGCGGTATCCCTTGGCCTTGATGGTGCCGAACATATGTATTATCCTTTAAAAGCCTGTTCTCCTGCCGCTGATAGCCTTACTAAACTCGATCTTGGCTACGGAATGATAGAACCATTAATAGACACTTACGATCCCGATCTTGCCAAAATGGTTTTTGAAAATTTGAGTGAGGAAAATGTATATATAACTCCCACACTTTATATAGGTAAAACCCTTTCAGAAATTTTGGATGTAGATCACCAGCAGGATTCATTGCTAAACTACATTGGCCCCGGAATTCAAAAAACTTATCAGGGCAGAATAGAAGGAGCAAAACGAGCAAAAGCTTCCGGTAGTAAGATGCGGGAAAAAATGGAAGAAATAAGTGTGCGAATGATAGAACCCTTGCAAAATGCTGGCGTTAAGCTTTTAGCTGGTTCAGATTGTGGAGCCTTTAATTCTTATGTTTACCCCGGCGAATCTTTGCACGGGGAATTAAATGCCCTTTCTAGAGCAGGCTTAAGCAATGCCCAGGTTATAAAAACTTCTATAATTAACGGTCCTGAATTTCTGGATCTTGGAGATAAATATGGAAGTGTGAAAGAAGGAAAAGTAGCCGATCTCTTGCTTTTGGAAAATAATCCTCTGGAAAATTTGCAGAATCTACAGGAAATGACAGCGGTAATAAAAAGCGGTAAGGTGTTTACCCGTGAAGATTTGGGAAAAATGCTTCAGGATATTAAATAATAGCTTCAGCTGTACAATTCAACATAATTAACTATTTAGGACTTATTATTTTCGAAACTCAATTTTCAAGTATAAATAAGGGAAAAACCCCAGTTCGCAAATCATACAATCGCTTATCTTTAATAGGGTAAAAATGGAATGTTATGATACAGGGTGGACTTATAGGCTTGGTGTTTTTGCTAAGTATTAGCTTTAGCGATGATATAAGAGTGGTAGATATGGTTGTGAATAGCTATACCGAAGAATGTGTGGGAGAAAGGGAAGGAAATTGCTTACTGGTGCAGGAAGGGGACCAAATAGGTACAGATAACTGGAGCCTTTTTTATTATGAAGACAGCATAGAAGGCTTTGATTATGAGCCCGGTTATATTTATCATTTAAAAGTGAAAAAGAAGAAAATAAAAAAACCGCCTATGGATGGTTCTTCAATTTCATATCGACTGATAAGGATAATGTCTAAGGAAAAGGTCTAAATTGAAGATCTTCATGGTTTCTTCTTTTTTATTACTACTATCTTTTTCAAATCTTAGCTAACTTGCAAAGAAAAAATAATTCTTGCCCAGATCTAAAAAGTCATTAGAAGCCAATAAAGTCAGTTTTAAAGGAAGTTTTGCATCCTTAAAATTTGTACCTAGATTTTTTAAGGAAATCAGGAAAGTAAACCCTTTGCTGTTTTACGCTAATGTATTGGCAAGGACCATTAACGCCATTTTACCGGTTGTTATCCTTATTGTAGGGAAATTGATTATTGATGAGGTGGTTTTACAAATTGCGGCCGAAGAAAAAGACCTTGATAGGTTATGGTTGCTGGTAGCAGCAGAATTCGGTCTGGCTATTT
This sequence comes from Salegentibacter sp. BDJ18, assembly GCF_017579965.1. Classification (NCBI taxonomy): domain Bacteria; kingdom Pseudomonadati; phylum Bacteroidota; class Flavobacteriia; order Flavobacteriales; family Flavobacteriaceae; genus Salegentibacter; species Salegentibacter sp. BDJ18. Next base: position 95,805 of record NZ_JAFLQX010000002.1, on the reverse strand, counting down.
TATCAGATCTAATGAGTAGGGCGATTAGTTTGACTGATGGTTTGTTGGGAGACCAATACAGTATAGATACTTCGGTTCGTATCATTAAAAAAACTTCAGAATTAAATTTGGATCAGTTAGAAGATTCTGAGTTTTACGATAAACTGGAACGCGCCCGGCAGCAAACCACCGGTAGGGTTGGGTTAATGTCTAATATTCTTACCCAGGCTGAAGATTTGGTGGTAATTTTCACTTTACTTGCTGGGGTAGTCGCCTTTGAACCCTGGCTAATAATTTTACTGGTGGTTTCGGTAGTTCCTACAATTATAAATGAAATCAAATTTAGTGGCACCAGTTATTCCCTGGCCAGAAGCTGGACGCAAGAACGTCGGGAGCTGGATTATTTGCGCTACGTCGGCGCCAGTGATGTAACGGCAAAAGAGGTAAAACTCTTCGGGCTTTCAGATTACCTGGCAAACCGATTTAAAAACCTTTCCGATACTTATTATTTAATGAGTAAAAAACTGGCAAAACAGCGTGCCGGTTGGGGTTCAGTTTTCAACGTGATTGGTACAGGAGCCTATTATGGCGCTTATCTTTTAATCGTTTTTAGAACCGTAGCGGGAATTTTTACACTTGGTGATCTTACTTTCCTATCGGGTTCTTTTAACAGACTTCGATCTAAATTACAGGGCTTTTTTACCCGCTTTACCGCAATTACCGAAAGTGCACTCTACCTTCAGGATTATTTTGAATTTCTGGACCTTAAATATTCCGATGAAACTTCGGAAGAAAAACTAATGCTTCCAAAGAAAATTAAAAAAGGATTTGAATTTAAAAATGTCGGATTCAAATATCCTAAATCTGAAGCCTGGGTGGTTAGAAACATCAATTTTGAATTAAAAGCAGGAGAAAAACTGGCCTTTGTAGGAGAAAACGGGGCCGGGAAAACCACGCTTATTAAATTATTACTTCGGTTTTATGAACCTACTGAAGGTGAGATTCTACTCGATGATATTCCGGTTAAAGAATATAATCAATCCCAATATCAGCAATACTTCGGAGTGATTTTTCAGGATTTTGTAAAGTTTGAATTAACGCTTCGTGAAAATATTGCCATGGGCGAAATTGGAGAACTTGGTAATCAAAATCGAATTGACAGCGCTGCGCAAAAAAGTCTGGCGAACGAGGTGATTTCTGATATGCCGCGAGGTTACGATCAGCAATTAGGGAAACGCTTTAAACAGGGAAAAGATCTTTCGGGTGGGCAGTGGCAAAAAATTGCGATTGCCCGTGCATATATGAAAGATGCAGAGGTTTTAATTTTAGATGAACCCACTTCGGCGCTAGATGCCCGCGCTGAAACCGAAGCTTTTGACCGATTTATTAAGCTTACCGAGGGGAAAACAGCGGTAATTATTTCGCATCGTTTCAGCACAGTAAGAATAGCCGATAGGATCATGGTTTTAAAAAACGGCGCCGTACTTGAAATTGGAACTCATCAGGAATTGATGAAAAACGATAAGCTGTATGCCGAATTGTTCAACCTACAGGCGCAGGGATATCAATAAGAGATCTTTAAACAATGAGCTTAAATCATTACGCAATTTTTACACCCGACTTTTCTCTACTGGGGAAATGGCTACCGCAACTTTTAAAAGGAAATCCTCCAGAAGAATTAAAGGAACTGCAAGGAAAGAAAGGCCTGCTTTTTTCCGAATCGGTTTTAAATAAATTTATTGAAGAAGATTATAAACACGGGAATTCTGCTTTGATTTTGAATGAAAATCGTTCCTTACGAACTTTTTCCAGCGGGGAGAAAAGAAAAGCTTTGCTACAATATTTACTCAGTCAGGAACCTGATTTTCTGGTTTTGGACAATCCTTTTGATAGTCTTGATAGAACTTCGGTATCTGATTTAAAGTTAAGCCTGCAGCGTATTTCTGAAACTACTGTAATTATTCAGCTCTTTAATCGAAAAGAAGATTTACTGCCTTTTTTAGATTCAATCTTGAAAGTCGAAAACGAACAAATTGTCGAAATCTTTGAGGTTTCAGAATTCCAGCAAAATAATAATGAAACTAATTTTTCAGAAATAAGAAATATTCCGCCGGCACCAGTAAAATTCCAGGGCGTGCCAGATATATTAGTAAAAATGAAAAATGTCTCAGTTTCTTATGAGGGAAAGCCGGTTTTAGAAAATATTAGCTGGGAAATTAGAAAAGGAGATTTTTGGCAACTTACCGGGCCCAATGGTTCAGGGAAAACTACTTTGCTTTCTATGATTTACGGCGATAATCCCAAAGCCTATGGCGTAGACTTATACTTATTCGGAAATAAAAAAGGCAGTGGTGAAAGTGTATGGGAGATCAAGAAGAAAATCGGGTATTTCTCGCCTGCGCTTACCGAACTTTTTAACCGAAGAAATACTGTTTTGGAGATGCTTATTTCAGGTTTGGTAGATAGCGTAGGCTTATACCAAAAACCAGGTGATAGGGAAATCAGGTTAGCTAAAGAATGGCTAAAAACCTTGAATTTAGAAGATAAATCAGCTAAGATTTTTACTGAATTATCTGAACTTCATAAAAGAATGGTTCTTATTGGTAGGGCGATGATCAAGCATCCGCCTTTACTTATTTTAGACGAACCCACAACCTCCTTAGACGATAAAAGTGCGCTGCAAATCACTTCGCTCATTAATTTAATTGTCAGGGAAAGTACTACCGCGGTGATTTTTGTTTCGCATAGAAAAGAGAAAGGTCTGGAGCCAAAGGCCATTTACCATCTAATTCCATCAGAAAATGGATCTAAAGGGGAAATACTTGTAGAATAATTGTGGAAAAAATTGAATAACTTCCAGAGATAATTTTCCTTTAAAATATGGGATTCTGTACTTTAGCGGGAAATAAAAATTAAAATTTTGACAGCCAAAAAATCCCCTAAAGTTACCCCGTTAATGAAGCAGTACAATGCTATTAAAGCAAAGTATCCAGATGCTTTGCTCTTGTTTCGTGTGGGTGATTTCTATGAGACTTTTGGGGAAGACGCGGTAAAAACAGCCAGGATTCTAAATATTATTTGCACCAATAGGAACAATGGGAGCGAGCGTACCGAGCTTGCCGGATTTCCACATCATTCTTTAAACACCTATTTGCCAAAATTAGTAAAAGCCGGAGAACGGGTGGCCATTTGCGATCAATTAGAAGATCCTAAAATGACCAAAAACATCGTGAAGCGAGGTGTGACCGAATTAGTGACTCCGGGTGTGGCTTTAAGCGATGAGGTACTTCAGAGTAAATCGAATAATTTTTTATGCGCTATTCACTTCGGAAAGAAAATCTTTGGAGTTTCGTTTTTAGATGTTTCTACCGGTGAATTTTTAACAGCCCAGGGAAATTCAGAATATATAGATAAATTACTTCAGAATTTTAACCCCAGTGAGGTTTTGATTCCGAAGAAAAATAAGAAGGATTTTAAGCAGATCTTCGGAGAAGATTTCCATACATTCTACCAGGAAGACTGGGTGTTTAAACAGGATTTTGCTTACGAAACCTTAAATGAACATTTTCAAACTAAATCTTTAAAAGGTTTTGGAATCGAGCATTTGGAAGAAGGAATTATCGCTTCGGGTGCTATTTTACATTATTTAGCCGAAACCCAGCATCGAAAACTTCAGCATATAACCTCAATAAACAGAATTGCAGAAGAGGAATATGTATGGATGGACCGGTTTACGATTAGGAACCTGGAGTTGTATCATTCTAACGCGGCCAACGCGGTGACCTTATTGGATGTGATTGATAAAACTATTTCGCCAATGGGCGGGAGATTATTAAAACGCTGGCTGGCGTTGCCTTTAAAGAATGCCGAGAAAGTAAAAAAGCGCCACGAGGTGGTAGGGTTTTTACTCGAAAATCCTTCAGTTTTAGCTGAAATTCAGCAAAACATTAAAAAGATAAGTGACCTGGAACGACTTATTTCTAAGGTTGCTACAGGGAAGGTAACTCCACGAGAGGTAATTCAGCTTAATCATTCATTACAAGCTATTATTCCTATAAAAGAGCTCGCGTTGAAAAGTAAAAATGAAGCCATCAAGGTGATTGGTGATAATTTGCATTCTTGCGAAGTCTTGCGAAGTAAAATTACCGAAAGTTTACACGAAGATGCGCCGGTAAATATTTTAAAAGGAAATTGTATAGCCGAAGGGTTTTCGGAAGAACTGGATGAGCTTAGAAAAATAGCTTTTTCAGGAAAAGATTACCTTGATAATATGCTGAAACGGGAGACCGAAATTACAGGTATTTCTTCGCTAAAAATAGGCAGTAACAACGTTTACGGTTATTATATTGAAGTGCGCAACACGCATAAAGATAAAGTTCCCGATAGCTGGATTAGAAAGCAAACCCTGGTAAATGCCGAACGGTATATTACCGAAGAATTAAAGGAATATGAAGCGAAGATCTTAGGGGCTGAAGAAAAGATCTTGCACCTGGAACAGCAACTTTTTGGCAAGCTGGTAATTTGGATTAACGATTATATTCAGCCGGTACAACAAAATGCTCAACTTATTGCCCAGTTAGATTGCTTGTGCTCTTTTGCTGAACAAGCCAAAGCCGAAAACTATTGCAAGCCGGAAATTGAAGAACATCACGATTTAAATATTGAGGAAGGCCGGCACCCGGTTATTGAAAAGCAATTGCCTATTGGCGAATCTTATGTAACCAATAATGTTACTTTAGATCGCGAAAACCAGCAGGTGATTATGATCACCGGGCCAAATATGAGTGGTAAGTCGGCTATATTAAGACAAACTGCGCTTATTGTTTTAATGGCACAAATGGGAAGTTTTGTACCTGCAAAAGCGGCAAATATAGGTTTAGTAGATAAAATTTTTACCCGGGTTGGTGCCAGTGATAATATTTCTATGGGCGAATCTACTTTTATGGTAGAAATGAACGAGACCGCCAGTATTCTGAATAATATTTCTGACAGAAGTTTGGTGCTTTTAGATGAAATAGGTCGTGGTACCAGTACTTACGATGGGATTTCCATAGCCTGGGCTATAAGTGAATACTTACACGAACATCCCGCAAAACCGAAAACACTTTTTGCTACTCATTACCACGAACTCAATGAGATGTGCGATACTTTTGAGCGGATCAAAAATTTCAACGTTTCGGTAAAAGAATTGAAAGATAATGTACTTTTTCTTCGAAAACTGGTGCCGGGAGGTAGCGAGCATAGCTTTGGAATTCACGTGGCCAAAATGGCCGGAATGCCGCAACAGGTTTTACATCGCGCTAATAAGATCCTTAAAAAGCTCGAAAAATCGCATAAAATGCAAGATTCCAGTGAGCTTTTAAAGAAATCGGCCGAAGAAGAGATGCAGCTTAGTTTTTTCAACCTGGATGACCCAATTTTGCAGGAATTAAAAGAGGAGGTTTTGCATATAGATATTGATACGCTTACTCCCGTAGAGGCACTAATGAAGCTTAATGAGATTAAAAGGACACTGGTTGGTAAAGAAAAGGCTAAAGCCAAAGCTTAGGTAGTTTCCAGTTTCGTTTATGGGTTTTAAGTAATAAAAAAGGTAAATAGATTATTAAGTATTGGTAAACAATGAGTTGTAGTTTATAAACTTTAGACAAGAATTACTGAAGGAATTTTTTATTTCAAATTTTCCTTATTTTTTATAAAAAGCCTTTGACATTATAAGATTTATATTAAATTTGCATCCGCAATACGCTATTGCAGCCACGTTAAACGTGGAAGTTCTTTTAAATACGCGAAAATAGCTCAGTTGGTAGAGCGCCACCTTGCCAAGGTGGAGGTCGCGGGTTCGAATCCCGTTTTTCGCTCATATATAAAATTACTACGCTCGGGTGGTGGAATTGGTAGACACGTTGGACTTAAAATCCAATGGACAATGTGTCCGTACGGGTTCAAGTCCCGTCCCGAGTACTTAAAGCCTTGTTAATCGACTGATTTTCAAGGCTTTTTTGTTTTTAGATATTAGATTTGTACGCTGAATTGTACGCAAAATGTTAAAAAATATCAGATTCACTATTTTAACATTCTTCTGTAAGATTTTTCCGATCTTATTATTGAATCACACTAACATAATTTGCTTTAATATTTCTACTTACAAAAACTCACAAATAACATTAGATAACATCGCATAACAACAAATAGTGAAAAATTACATTAAATATTATGACTCCTCGAGAATCTATTTTATAAAGGCTACATTTTAAAATACTTGTAATTTTTTTGAGTATCGTGATCGATAAATGCAATTTTAAAATGGAGATATTATTAGCCTTAATCTTTATATTGCATATCGCGATATACAATATACTTAATGAAAGGATTAAATATTCATATGAAACCTCAGGATATATTATTGCTGTTAAAGCTTATTAGTCTTGATGATGTCACCTGGAAACAAAAATATGTAGCCGAGGCTTTAGGAATGAGTCAATCTGAAGTGAGTGAATCAGTAGCCCGTTCTAAATATTCAGGTCTATTAGATCCTAAAGTGGATGAGCCGGTCAAAGTGAACCACGTGCGCCGGATGAAAGTGAGCATAGCAAACTAAGTGCGCAAAATCAATTCTACTGTGGTTAAATTTACTATTTATTTTTAAGTTTTTTCCTCATTGATTCCCCTTTGATATCTATTCTGTGAGCCGTATGAACTAAACGATCCAATATGGCATCTGCAATGGTCTGTTCTCCAATAATCTCGTGCCAGGCCTCTACCGGTAACTGGGAGGCTATTATAGTAGATTTTTTTCCGTGCCTATCTTCAATAATTTCCATCAGGGAGTGCCTGTTAATATTATCCAGACCTTTAAGTCCAAAGTCATCAAGTATGAGTAGATCCTGTTTTTCTATCTTATTTACCTGCTTTAAATAAGAGCCATCAGCCTTGGATGTTTTAAGCATGGTAAAGAGCTTAGAAGTGTTGAAGTACATCGTTTTGAAGCCTAATGAGCAAGCCTGATGGCCTATGGCTGATGCCATATAACTTTTTCCTGCCCCGGTGCTTCCTGTGATTAATATATTATCCTTTTGTGTTACAAAGTCGCAGGTTGCAAAACGTTGTATCTGGTTTCTATCGATATTCCGGTCGTGAGTATAATCGATATTTTCCATAACGGCGCTATACCTGAAGCGGGCTGTTTTAGTTAGGCGTTCTACCTTTCGGTTCTGGCGATCGTCCCATTCAGACTGAATGAGATAAGCTATAAGTTCATCATTAGTGTAATCCACGCTCTGCGGGGATAAACTGGAGCTAAAGGCCCTGATCATGCCGTGGAGCCTTAATTGTTTCATTTGTTCTAAGGTTTGCGTATTCATATACTTGGTTTTAATGGTTTCTTTCTATTTGTAGTAATGGCCTCCCCGGATGTTCTTGTGATCGGGCAAGACTATTTCCTCTTCGAGGTTTTCATCGAGATTATCCCAGCCTTTTTTAAGGATGCGATCAATAATGTTGTAATTATATGCCCCGTAATCAGAAGCTCTTTTACAAGCATTATCCAGGCGCAGGTTTCCTACCTTCTTTGCTAGGTGTAGTATACCTAAACAGGCCGTCTTTCCGGTGAGTTTTTGCCTGGTATTATTCAGGGCTGCTATTTTAGTATGCAGCCAGGCTGTGGCCTCTTCCACATCCGTGAAGTGGCATTTCACCGCGAAGCTCTTACGTCGGATATATTCCACGCTGCGTTCCACATGACCCTTTTCATTACCGCGATAGCTATTACAAAAACGATGGCTAAAATGATAGTGCCCACGCAGTTCTAACAAGGCGCGAGTAGGTTCTTTCTCGTGAGGTCCTATGAATTTGGATACCGCTACCCGCATATTATCATAGACCATTTCCTTATAAACCCCTTGCAGGTGTTCGAAAAAAATTACGTGGGATTCCATAAAGGCCAGGGTATCCTGACGCTGATAAATTTCAGCAAAACGATAGTTACTGTAAGCGGCTGTAAAAACAGCCAGGTGGAAGCGAGTTAGCTTCCCGTCTATATAAAGCTTGATTTCTCCCCAATCAAACTCACAGACCGCTCCTGGAATATACTCCTGGCGTATATAGGCTTCTTTGGGCGCTGTCTTTCCTTGTTTTTCTTTAATGTAATTGCAGACGGTAGTGTAGCCAATATCAATACCTTGCTCCTGTAATAGACTATGAATATCACATTTTTTAAGCAATTGCTTTCGAAGTCCTTGCAGCCTTTTCTCTTCATTGGCTGCCAGCAGCTCATCGATAGCCTGCTGTACTTCTACAGTAAGTTTTAATTTTTTACGCTTCTCTCGATGGTAGATCGGCGGATTTGACAAATACTCAGTAATGGCCTCTTGAGGGGGCGACCCTGACTGTAATCGAGCTTCAAATTCAGTAATATACTTTCTTACGGTTTTTCTACTGATTCCAAGCTCTTTGCTTATCAATCGTTGGCTTTTGCCTTCACGATGACTCTTTAATATTATTTCCTGTTTTGTATACATGCTTATCATTTTCCGAACGTCTCTGGTTGGACGTTCAAGTTGGTAATAAGTGGTATACTTTTAAATTGAAATGTGGGATAGTATTATATTAATATATACACGCTCTTTGGCTTTTGATCTGACTTAAAAAGCTTGTGTAACTCTTCTAGGGTCATGGCAGAGACCTCGTAGCTTGTAAACTGGTAACGCTGAAAAAAAGCGATGTATTTAGTAATGGTGTTGCGTGATAAACCCAACCTTGAACTTATCTGGCGTTTACTGACGCCCTGGCTGTACAACCTAAAAATCTGTTTTACTTTTCGCATATCTATTTGTTTGTTGGCCATCGTCTTTTTTTACAAAAAAAAGACATTTGGTTCCATACAAATAGAATCGATTTTTTAGTGGCTCACTTTCATCCGGCTAAAGTGGTTCAGTTTGACCCGGCCAAGGTGGTTCACTTTAATCCGGCCAGGGTGGTATACTATGACCGTTTTTTGCACCTAAAGGAAAAAAAGTAATGAAACTGGCTTTCCTTGATTTTTTGCAATTCGGATTAAAATATGTTTTTCCACAAAAACCGGGACCGGTAGTACGGGGTATTCCAACTTCTCACTCAGCTGCTCCTTTAAGGGACCAAATAAAAAGTAGTGAAAATTATGTTTGGCCATCTGGTAAAGGAATGTTGAGAGGACAAAGTATAATACCTATATATTCTTCAGCTCCGGAAGCTGCTTTAAAAGATAATGTTCTATATGAACTATTGGCACTGGTAGATGCGCTTCGAGTAGGAAAAGCCCGAGAGCGAGAAAGAGCTATATTTGAGCTTAAAAGACGGATATAATGGAAAATAGAACTATAAATATCGCTATGATTCTGTATTTTTAATTAGGATTCACAGGTTTGAAAATAAAAGCGTGCCTTATGCTTCGGTTGTGAATTGCTTTCAGAATTGTATTTTTAATTAGGATTCACAGGGTCTCCTACAATAAAAGAACCTGCTGGTAGTTGTGAATTGCTTTCAGAATTGTATTTTTAATTAGGATTCACAGGTAGGCCCAACGATATGCTTGCATCGGTAATGTTGTGAATTGCTTTCAGAATTGTATTTTTAATTAGGATTCACAGGCCAATGAGTTTTTTAACCAGTTTTTGACGGGTTGTGAATTGCTTTCAGAATTGTATTTTTAATTAGGATTCACAGGGATAGAACAGGAAACCTAAGAGCGTCGATAGTTGTGAATTGCTTTCAGAATTGTATTTTTAATTAGGATTCACAGGCGTGCCATCCTGGGCCATAAGTGTCGCCTTGTTGTGAATTGCTTTCAGAATTGTATTTTTAATTAGGATTCACAGGCTTAATTCATTTATACAATATAAAAAATTTGTTGTGAATTGCTTTCAGAATTGTATTTTTAATTAGGATTCAGAGGGGTGAATCAATATTCAAATCCGTTGCCGGTGTTGTGAATTGCTTTCAGAATTGTATTTTTAATTAGGATTCACAGGAGGCAATAGTGATATTGCCGGAGTTGTGCTGTTGTGAATTGCTTTCAGAATTGTATTTTTAATTAGGATTCACAGGTACCTACCCTCATTAAAGCCTACACTTGAAGTTGTGAATTGCTTTCAGAATTGTATTTTTAATTAGGATTCACAGGATCCTTTAGTTACAGATTACGGAACTTATCGTTGTGAATTGCTTTCAGAATTGTATTTTTAATTAGGATTCACAGGTGGGGAAATTTAAGAAACTTAAATGCCAGGGTTGTGAATTGCTTTCAGAATTGTATTTTTAATTAGGATTCACAGGGGTTTTGTCTTATGAATTCTACCTGCTCAAGTTGTGAATTGCTTTCAGAATTGTATTTTTAATTAGGATTCACAGGTCCTGGTATTACTACAATTCAACCGGCTATGTTGTGAATTGCTTTCAGAATTGTATTTTTAATTAGGATTCACAGGAGGGATTATGTGGGCGTTCCAATTGTAATGTTGTGAATTGCTTTCAGAATTGTATTTTTAATTAGGATTCACAGGAAAAGAATACGATATAACCGCAAGTCCTGAGTTGTGAATTGCTTTCAGAATTGTATTTTTAATTAGGATTCACAGGTTATAACAATTTTGGAACAAATCTAAGTACGTTGTGAATTGCTTTCAGAATTGTATTTTTAATTAGGATTCACAGGTTAAAAGAAGGCGGTGAAAACTTAGAAATAGTTGTGAATTGCTTTCAGAATTGTATTTTTAATTAGGATTCACAGGTTGCAAAGCTTTATATCTATCTCTTTCAAAGTTGTGAATTGCTTTCAGAATTGTATTTTTAATTAGGATTCACAGGTAGATGCTTCTTGTTTGTTTGAAGCTGTTAGTTGTGAATTGCTTTCAGAATTGTATTTTTAATTAGGATTCACAGGATTACCATTACAAAAAGCATCATAACAATGTTGTGAATTGCTTTCAGAATTGTATTTTTAATTAGGATTCACAGGCTACTTCATTTTTAATATTAATCTCTGTAGTTGTGAATTGCTTTCAGAATTGTATTTTTAATTAGGATTCACAGGATTTTCGAAATGTCTACCGAGTGAAAATAGTTGTGAATTGCTTTCAGAATTGTATTTTTAATTAGGATTCACAGGTATTACCATTACAAAAAGCATCATAACAATGTTGTGAATTGCTTTCAGAATTGTATTTTTAATTAGGATTCACAGGCAGGGCGACCGAAATAATAGCGCCGTCGACGTTGTGAATTGCTTTCAGAATTGTATTTTTAATTAGGATTCACAGGTTAGGTACTCGTATTCCGTTAAGCCAAGCGGTTGTGAATTGCTTTCAGAATTGTATTTTTAATTAGGATTCACAGGTCTATTTCCATTATTTCAGCAACCGTTTTAGTTGTGAATTGCTTTCAGAATTGTATTTTTAATTAGGATTCACAGGCATATTCTAAAGTTTATCTAAATCGTTAGGGTTGTGAATTGCTTTCAGAATTGTATTTTTAATTAGGATTCACAGGCAAATGCTCGTGATTTAACCAGGCTTTCATGTTGTGAATTGCTTTCAGAATTGTATTTTTAATTAGGATTCACAGGAAGGCAACTGATTCTACCACGGTAAGCCTTGTTGTGAATTGCTTTCAGAATTGTATTTTTAATTAGGATTCACAGGTTTAATTTTGGTTTCACTTTAACTTCGTAGTTGTGAATTGCTTTCAGAATTGTATTTTTAATTAGGATTCACAGGATCAAAACTAAGAGTACCAAGGTAGTTGTAGTTGTGAATTGCTTTCAGAATTGTATTTTTAATTAGGATTCACAGGTTCTTGATTCAAGACGCTGACCTTGTTCAAGTTGTGAATTGCTTTCAGAATTGTATTTTTAATTAGGATTCACAGGTTGAAGAACTGGGTTGAATCTGACCTAACTGTTGTGAATTGCTTTCAGAATTGTATTTTTAATTAGGATTCACAGGCTACAAAGAGGCAAACCGAAACGGCATGGAGTTGTGAATTGCTTTCAGAATTGTATTTTTAATTAGGATTCACAGGTTTTAGCCCTGCGTGTTGCCTGAAATAGTAGTTGTGAATTGCTTTCAGAATTGTATTTTTAATTAGGATTCACAGGACGAAGGTGCAGGCGGTGGTTTTCCAACACGTTGTGAATTGCTTTCAGAATTGTATTTTTAATTAGGATTCACAGGCGTGAATTAGATTAGGATTCTTTTCTTCTGGTTGTGAATTGCTTTCAGAATTGTATTTTTAATTAGGATTCACAGGATACCCGCTATAAAAGGCTGGTATCCTGTTTTTTAAGGTGGCTCTTAGAATTAAAAAACTACAAGCTTTTGAGGTGTTTTAACTGCATTCAATAGTAGATTTGTAATCCTAAAAAAGTTCAAGTTGTTGGGTAGGAGCCTCAGGGGCGGTTTCCTTTCTTCCGTGAAAAAGTTCAATCATACCAAATTGTTTATCGGTTATTTGCATGATGCATACTTTTCCTTTTTTGGGGAGGTTTCTCTTGGTTCGTTTGGTGTGTACATCTGCATTTTCTCGGCTGGCGCAAAACCTGGTATAAATAGAAAACTGGAACATTCCAAATCCATCATCAAGGAGGTCTTTTCTAAAACGGGCCGCTGCTTTTCGTTCTACTCTGGTTTCCGTTGGAAGGTCAAAAAATACTAATACCCACATGCTTCGATACTGATTTAAACGTGAAAATTTTTCATCCATATAGTTACTATTGAATTTTCAACTTTTTCGAACCCGGATATTATTACTGGTAAACTGGATAAAGAATCCTTCGGCTTAGATTGGCAAAACACTCGTAAAGTGAATTAGTCGTCCTACTAAGAGCTACCATTAATGGGCTCCATTTACCATCAATAAAAACATCTAAAGCAGGAATTTTTAGAAGTTGGGATTTCAAGTCTGTAGTCAATTCGTCAATATTCTTTTCCGCAACCACCATTTCATACACCAGGTCATCTACATAAATACGATAAGGTTCCATAATGTCATCGGCCAGGGCAAACGCATTGTATTTATTATGATGAAAGATTCCCACACCTGGCAGTAAGCCGGAACTAATTAGCGCTCTTGCAGTAATTGCTCGTAGAATCGCATAGCCGTAGTTAAGAAGGTTATTGGGAGGATCCCCGTGCCTATTTCTGGTAAATCCTTTTATGTCAAAAAGGTTCTGCCAGTAATGAGCGGCTGCAACGGCTTCGTGATTTTCAGTATCGCCGCTTTTCACCTCTCCCGCCCAACGCGCCAGTTTTTTATGGTTTTTATTCCTGCGAAAAAGGTGCTGCGCCTGGTTGCTGATTTTAGCACTAATGGTTTGCTGCCATAAATTTTTCTTTAATGGCAAACTAGCACTGAGTTGCGCCGAAAAACGTTCGGTTTGTTCCGTATGCCCAACAAGGGGTTGCAAAATAGAGCAGGGTAGGTGCTGTTTATCGCAATTTATTACCGCTGCTTTATTTTGAATGAGTTTAGTGATTAGTCCGTTGGTCAACGTGATCTGCGGATTTTCCAGAACTAACATTCCAATATCTTCAATGGGAACGGTTTTATCTTCTTTTCCTTCTTCAGGAAAAGAGACTACTAGCTGTTCGTTTTTAGTACTTAAGTAGGCTGGATTGCTAAAAAAGAGGCTTCGTTTGATCATTTTGTGTTGTTAATATTCACCTACCTGAGCTATATCTCCAAGATGGTTTAATCTTACCTTTATTATACCATCAAGAGGATTAGCACTTCTAATATGAATCCAAGTAAGGTCTCTAGTCTCATTTTTATCTAAAATTTGTGTTTCTAGATGATGTCGAAACATATAATTTTTAGTTGCAATTTTCTGTACTCTAAAAAGATTTTTACTGATTATACTTTTATTAGCCGAATTCAGTAAATCTATTTCTTGAGGATTAAACTCTTCTGACGGAAAGATGAACATTTCATTTTGTTTCATGGTAAATATAAACTTCCATCCATTCTCGTGTTGTTTTTTTATTATTGGCTGCCCTAAGTTTTTGCGAATAACTGCTTCGTAAAAGGAAACAACTTCCTCTTGTAAATTTCCTTTTTCATCTATATAAATTGCAACGTGATGGTTGTTTCCTGTACTAACAAAATCAGTAGGAATAGAATTGCCGTTTTCATCTTTTAATTCATTTCCGTAATGATCCTTGGCATTATGTAAAGACTCTGCAGTATTTATGCCTGAAATTGTAACCCGTTTTAATGCAATTTTTTTTTCCTCGTTTAACCAGATAGGATTTTCATCCAAATCTGAAAAAGCTTCTTTTGGTTTTCCTTGAAATTGTTCTAATCGATCCTGTAGTATTCTTTGGACTCCCTTGTCTATAACTTTATCAATTTTTAGATCGGGAGTAATATCTTTTCGAATAGTATACTGGTTTTCCAGTTGAACCGTTTTTACTTTTTCTGGTAATACTGCGCCATTTTCATTTAATCTTATTGGGTTTTTTGCTAAACTATTTTTACCTGTAAACGCTTTTTTAGGGTTATTGTCATTATCTTCAATGCGTTTTTGTAAAGCATCACGATATTTCTGTTGGGCTACCGTTGCAATTTTGTCTTGATTAAAATTACCGCCTACTTTTTCGAGTTTAGTGGTATATTTTTTAGAACTACCATAAATGGTTTCTTTGTGAAGTTGCCCTCTGGGGGTGAGTTCGATTTTTGTTTCAAAGTTTCCTTTCCCTTCAATCTTAATTTTGTTTTTATTTTTGGTAACAACTTTGTTTTTGGCCTTGTGGGAAACTAGAATCGATTCTAAATGTTTTTTTGCTTCTTCGCGAATATTTTCAAAGGGTTTTACAAACTTTCTGCCTCCTTCTTTATCGCGAAAAGTGTATTTTTCTTTTATTCCATAAAACGAACCTTTTTTGACACTTTGAGCATTCATATTATTTAAGTACTGAATAAAGGCCGGACGGGTAAAAGCTACGGTTATCGCATCCATAGCATGATGGCGATGATCGTTTCGTTTAGTCCATTCACTAATACGCGTCAATTCTTTCCCGTGGCGGTTTTCAATGGTGTAGGTAAGTCCTAGAGATTTGTACTTTTCAAAATTTAATTCTTTTAAAACATCAATCAATCCCCAATCTTCCCTTAGTTTAGAGGTTATAGTGCCGGAAGATAATGAAACACTCTTTGTGATTTCCAGAAGTAATTGTGCTGCCTTTAGGGCAATATAAGCTGAGTTTCCTAAATCACGATTTAAAAAACCATCAGGAATTTCTGCCTTGGTCATTAATAACTTTTTGCGGTTCATATATTTTATATCCCCTGCGGCATAAATTTCTTCTACTCTTTTTTTGAAGCTATCTAACCAACCTTTGCGTTCACAGTAATCATAAGCTGTTTCATTTCCTTTTTCCAAATTTACATCGCGTAATTCGAGGGTTTTATTCGAATAAGAATCATCAAATAATAAAGCTTGAGGGATAATATGTTCCACATCAAATTTATTGGTAAAGAGTTCTTCTGGTTTGATATACGTTCCTGAATAAAGTGTTTTAAATCCCGTAGCTTTTAACTCTTTATACAGTCTGTATTTAATTAAATCTTTACGACTTACATAGGGCAAGCCAAATTCTTTTTTAAGCAAAGCCCTTATTGCTTCATAATCTTTAGTGACTTTTGCTATTTGTTTGGTCATTTCACTACGTTGCTGAGCAGTTTTTTTCAACTCTCGTGCAAGTTCAATTCGAATTTCATCGGGTCTGCCCAGATCGGGATCTTTCACTATGGCATTAACCACATTAATCATCTGGTTTAAAATCTTTTCAACTACTGGATTTCGCAGACTATTTTTTTTGAGAATTTCAAGCTCTGGTTTTAATTTTCTGTTTTCATTATCAGCCTTGGTAATAGAACAGGAATGGTTATATCCCGCTTTTAAGCAGGCTTCATCATACAAGGCTCCTTCCCTCAAATATGGAAGAATTTTTCTCATTGACCGGGCGCTAAGACTTCCATAGTCTTTTTGAAAAGTAATCCCTATTAAGAATTGTGCATGCATATTCTTAAATCCAAATTTTTCTACAAGCTTATTTAGCAAAGCAGCCGTTCCAGTTGGTGAATTATCATCCTCATATGAATAGAGTAAATGCCAAAGTTCATAAGATGGCTGTTTGGCAAATGCATTGCCTGAAAGAGTAGTGTCAAAGTCCAGAATATTCGAACGAATTCCAATCGCTTCAAAACATTCTTTAATATTCAGAATCATTTTTGCAGGAGACAGGTTCTTGTAATCCAAAGGATAACCTTCAATTTCTAATATTTTTTTATAGACATTTAGCATTGCTGAATTAGTTCGGTTGCCTTCCAGCTGCTTAAAATTTAGTTTCCAATCTTTGGCGGTGTTTTCTGAATCTTTAAAGAGCCATTTTAAAAAATGATTATCGATCATTTTTTCATTCCAGTTTAGCTCTTCGAAAAGTAGGTTTTTGGTCTCTTCTTCCAATTCATAAACCTCCAATTCATTATTTTTTTTGGTAATACGAATGGCATTTATATTTTGCCAGATTTTAAATTCCTGAAAAACGGGAGAAGATTTTGGCGCAGCACGTGGACCTACAAGCTTTCTCTTAAATTCACCATCAATTTCTATTTCCCGCTCAACACCTTCAAATTCGCAAATATTAATTAAACCTTTTTGTGATTTTAGGCGTCGTTGGTAGAAAATAGTAATATCCCGAAGTTCCACACGAACGTTATCTGTTAATTCTGGGTAATGTTTTGCCTGTTCTGTCCAAATGGTATCAAACTCATCAATATAGTCCTGACGATAAAAAACTTGATTTTTAAGGGAAGTATTCGGATTTTCTTCAAGTTGATTATAAAGGTATTGTCCAACAGTTAAATTATTAAAATAAAGCTCTTTACTTCTGTCACCAATGGCACCTAAGTATCCGCTAGACTGATTAATCTGGTTATTGATTTCTGTTAAAATAAATGCAATTTCAGAAATATCAATCTTTTCAGAAAGAGCTTTATTTCTCCATTCGTAATGCTGTAATTTTTTATCTGTTCCTTTATTTTCAGCTCTTGTAATTCCAAGAGTCTTTTCAAAATAATCTGAGGTTGCTTTTTTATTTTTACCTTTTAATCCTTCTAAATGATCAGTCGTTAAAACTTCGGGATAATATACTTTTTGAAAATTCCAAATAGCTTCAAGCTCTTCCTGTAAGTCAGATCGATAATAGTCGGGCAACACTCTCTTATCTTCCTTTAATAATTGATAGGAGTATTGGCCGGGAGTCATATTTTTATGGTAGAGTGTTTTAGCGACTCCCATACCATCTATTAATTGACCTTCTTCTTCGTTATTTGCCTTTCGACTGCTTTTATAACCTCTTTTTTTGTTTATCATTAATAATACCCGGGAAAATTCTTCTTTAGATATTTTCTCGTTTATTGCTTTTGCACGCAGTTTATAAGTAGAGAAAGTGGAATTGCTATCCGTTTCTGTTAAAGATGTTTCTTTTGTTATAAAACCAATTTGTTCCAATATTTCAACAACGGCTTTACGGCGCATTTTATAACGGTGGAGGTTTCTGCGCATTCCTCTTTTCTTCGTTCTTCCTGCATTGGGAGATAAACCTTTTCCTGCAGCAAACTCTTCTATTGGATTACGGGAGTCGGAAATTTTGCCTGTATTTTTATCTACTATTTTTAAGTTATCGCCTAATGGAACTATTCGAACTCCAGTTTTAATAATTGAAGAATTTTCTTTCTCACTTTCGGCTTCATCTATAATTGCCCAACCAATTGATGCTATTCCCAAATCCAAGCCTAATATTCGTTTCATATATTATGATTTTCGGTAAGTTAATTAATACAAGTTTTATCCCTTTACGGAAATCCACATTGTACAATTCAAATATTTGTTTTATACTTGTTAGACAATTTTGAAGCAATTCACAATAAGGATTATTCCGTTGTGAAAACATTTAAAGCGGCCTTAACGGGTCGCTTTCACTTTTTGGAATAGTAGGGTAAGTCAATTATATTAACATAATTACTAAAAATAATTATGATTTCCTATAAAAAATAAGGGAAAGCCCGTAGTTAAATAAATGTTTTGAAGTCTTTGGAGATTTTTTCTACAACGTAAGCAGGAATATTTATTTCTTCTGCTATTTGCGGCCAGTTAGAAATCTGTTCCTGGACTTTCTCAATAATTCCTTTCGGGTTTTTCACGGAAAATTCTTCTGCTAATCCAAGTAAATCCTTTTGCTGAATGTTATCACGTTTATTATTAATAGACAGTGCACGACTCACTTTATGATAATTAAAATCGACGTTTAATGGGTAGGTAAGGTCATAAGCAGGAGCAAGGTTCCATTTGTCAGAATTCTTATCATATATAAAAGAATGATTTTTAAGGTGATCATCAATATTGGCAAAGACCAGATTAAAAACCATTCGCTTGTAAAGCTCCTGAATCTCATTGTAGGGTACTTTTAAGTCCAGAGCTAATTTGAAAAGATTTTCATAAGATGAGTTCTCTGGTTTTTGAAAATCCCATCCGGTCAGTCCGCTTGCGGTTAAAACGTGTTGTTTTGTTCCATTTTGCCTATCATATCTCAGCGTGGTGAAATGTTTATCGTTAATGAGTTTAGAAGGCATCATTGTTATTCCTACAGCGCTAGCCATCTTGTAGTAAGCATATTCTATTACTTCTTTATTATAACCATCCTCATTTAAAGAAAGCTTAACCAGGTAATGTTTGTAATCTTTAGAGGAAACAATATCTCCCGGAATAATCTCTCCTGTTTCAATGTTTTCGGAAATTAAAAGTTTAGGCCTGGCACCACCGGCAGAGGTTCCCATTTTAAAAATATTTAATAAAGCGAGATTATCAAAATTCTTTTCTGAGGTTTGCTCTTTTTGATCTATAACCTGTTTTAGCACACTAACAATTTCTTCAAGGTCAATTGCTGAAGTTTTGGGAATATTCTGGGCCGGTTCATATTCTAGAGCCCCCATACCGCGATTAGCAACATAGGTTAGTTGTTCAAGGGGTGTAAGTTTGGTTTTATCTTTATTATTAGCTTCAAACCATTCCTTAAAAATAATATTCCCGAACATATCTGGAAGAGAATCAGCTATGGCTGGGGGGAGTCCCTTGAAAGTATTTCCTTCAAATTCAGAGAATACCTGTACAGGTTTTATTCGTTTAATGATATACGGGAAAATGTTTTGTAATTGATTTGTTTCTAAAAATTTCGGATTATACTGAAAGAAACTTTTACGTTTATCTAAATCGTAACCTAACTTTCCAACCTCCTTATTAAATAGCTTTACATTTAGGATAGTATTTTTAGCCATAATGGTTAATATAAGGAGTGATTAGTATTTTGATCATTATAGGCTTTTACACCATTATAAAACTTCTCCAAATCATCGAAATGGTGCGCAATTTTTAAAACAGTATCGATGGTTGAATTTTTTCCGCTTTCAAATTTCTGAATGGTATACCGGGATATTCCCAATTGTTCTGCCAATTGTTGCTGGCTTAATTCAAAACGATCCCTTTGAACTTTGCACCATTTGCCCAATTCTTCTTTGGTTTGTTTTATAGTAATTAATTCCATCCTAATGTATGTTATATTAAACAAATATAACCAAAAATGCTATTATGTGTATTATAGTAAACTTAATAATTAGGTTTATTCTATTCTTTGCCCCACATCTACCATAACTAACCTTGCGCCGGATCCTATGCTGTTTTTATAGTGTACGGGAAGTTAAGCGTTAAGTAAAAACAGCATAGGGCGCATAGTATTGTGGTTCTTTCATTGGATCTATTTAACAGCATTAGCCACCAACTAAGAATCATTGTTCTTATTTATAAAAATCAGGATGTGTATCGTCTTCCTCGTAATCCCTTTTCCGATTCTCGTAATTATTTTTGGGATCTGCAGCTTCTATTAGGGATTGTAAAATGGCTAAAGTTGGGTTTATTTTATTCTTTTCCATATCCTTCAAAAGGGCGATTACTGCATTTATTCTTTTTTTAATAAGTTGTTCAAGGCTCACTTTTGAAGGAACTAAGGTCTCAAAAGGAGAGAGATTATTTTTCTCAAAAAAGTCGAGAATCAAGTCTAAAGTTTCGGACTGGTTACTATTATTCTTTTTGGAAAACTCCCGAAATCTTTTTGCTGTACTTGCTTTTACTTGAAGCCTTGATTTTGTCATAATGGATACTATTTCAATACTTACTGGCTACAGCCATCTCGATTTTAAAGAGCCTACCAGAGGGGTGTATCCACCGGGGTGGATATTTTCACGTCTTTTTAATTTGTAAACAACTGAATAACAGGAATTTGAAAAACATAACCTTGCGCTAGCAGGTTACCCTCTTGCTATTCAAATTCCTTTCGCTACGCTACTAGAATTTAAACAGCTTTTATGAGTTGTCTTAATTTTCAAAATCAAACTTTTATTGAACACTATAAGCCACTTAAAAAATCCCTGTATCATTAAAATGATTTACTTTAGTTGAAAATTTTAAGTTCAAAAGATGTATAGGAGGTAAGTCAAAAAAGTTAATAGCTGTAATCTTATTTCCCTGATTCATTTTCTAGTTCTGAGCTTCTAAAATCAGGCTATCAAACTCTTTTTTGGCTTACTTCCGAATCCTCTTTTTGGACGAACCTTTTTTTCCTAAGCTGTAGCTTTTGCGAAGGCGTGGAAAATGTGGTGAGGACTTTTTAGTACTAATCATTCTCGCCAGCTTTTCCCTTCCCATTTGATGATATTAAACATTTCCGGCAGACGGTCTCCAATATGATGTCCATACCGGGCCGATATAGCTGATGGATTTTCATTGGTAGTCACAAAAGTTTTTAATCTTCGCCGGTGTCTTTCATAAAGTAATTTTCCGATGATCTCTTCCCTGTTATAGGCTTTATCTTCCTTACCCACATCATCCAGGTAAAGTTTTCCGCGGTAATAATCTTCCAGTTTAAAATTGCTGTTTTTATTCTGTTGCGATTCGTAATACCGGGTCAGTAAATGAACTGTCGAAATCTGGGGGAACCAAAGTTGTGTACTTCGGGTTTGCTTCAGAATTATTCTACCAATGTTATGAATGGCATCAAATAGCGTGGATTTTCCTACGCCGTAACCTCCATACACCAACAATCCTTTGTCAAGTCCTGGTTTATTTTTTATGATATCAAACTCATTAAAATTAGGCTGTTGTAGGAAATACTGGAAAATACTGAACACTACGAGTTGGTTTTCTTGTGTTATTTGGAATTCGGGATACTGAGTGCGAAATAAACTCCAAAACACTTGTTTGCTAACCAGAGTTCGTTTAAAGTCAGGTTGCCTATTTTTTACAATTGACTTGGATATTATATCTGGAAACTGGGTGCTAGTCATAACTCTGAATTTTATGCTGAACCTGTAAGTCCATTGTTTTAAGTCTCATCGGCTTATTTCCTTGAGCAATTAACTGCCCAATTTTCTCCCTGAGTTTTTGGGTGCTTAGGATTATTCCTTTCCAGAATTCTTCAGAACCATTTAGCAACTCATAAGCAACCTGAAGTTGTTCTTCTGAAACACCATCTTTTTCTAGCATCAACCGAATTGGTGTCAAACAATCCTCGAATCCCGCCTGGTCTACATTTTTTGTTGGTGCACCTTTATTTTTTAAATTTTTTAAAAAGAGTTGCTGAAATTTAAATGCCCAGTTGAAATAGCCCAGATAGTTTTCTGGAATTTCAGATTTATCCACTTTTAGAAATTCTTTTTTATTTAAAGTTTTAATGTTTTGTAGTTTAAGGTTTAATTGTTTATTTATACTCGCAATGCTTCGGACTTGCTTTGAGCATTGCTCAGACACTGCTGTGTGCAATGCTGTGTTTAATGCTTCGGGTGGTGCTTTGGTGTTTTTTACCAAAGCAATGACATTAGCAGTATACTGGTTCTTACTTTTCTGTATCCATTGAATAAAATTCCAATCCACGAGATCTTCAAGGGCGCGGATATAAGTTTTATAATTCTTAATTCCCAAAGCTTCCATTGCCAGGTCGGTTGGAAAACTAAAGTTTTCTTTCCAACCTAACCTATTGCAGCGTTCAATGGCAAAAAAATAAATAGCGGTATGGACCGGTTTAACCTTGTTAGGATGATTAAAACTAAAATCAAACCACGCCCTTGAAAATTCATATCCGTTCATAGGAATAAAATTTATAAGTGGATTGAGAAAATCGGTTCTAATGGATCGGGCTTAAATCTATAAGTGCCTGTTCAATTTCGCTTCGCTTATAATACACACGTCGTCCCAATCCATATGGTTTCAGTTTGCCCCGTTTGGTCCAGTGGTGTACAGTTGAAAGGTCAATTTTAAGCATTTTAGAAACTTCAGTTCTTGTGAGGTATTCTTCCGGTTCCTTTGGGCGAAATTCTTTTTTAAGGATTTCAATTTCTTTCTTCACTCCAAGTAGAATAACGTTTACTAATTCTTCAGGAGTAGTCTGGTGAAGTTGGATAACTTTTTTCATTACATTGTGTTTTTTTGGTTTACAATGCAAATCAATAAAATCTCATGGCATACCATTGGCATACTATGTCGTTAGTACGTCATAACTTTAACTTTTTCTTAAGTTAAGATCGGTTTATCCATTGTTTCAAATGGAATTCCAGCTCGTGAATTAAGGGTGTTAAGTCTGTGGAACGTTTTCTTATAGATTGAAGTTTTTCACGCTTGTCAAAAGGTAAATCTAATAGTTGCTGAAAAAAATCAAATACTTCTTTTTCGGATCCGCCATTAATTTTTTTAGCCTGGATAAGTGCTTTAATTAACTCGGCCAGTTCGAGAGGAGTACCCAGCCATTTAATACGATTTTCCTCGCGGATTTCTTTCAATTCTCGGTCTTGTAGAATACTATTTACTTTAGAATATTTATCAAGGCTGATTATAGATTTTTTCAAATCTAAAGTGTCCTGTTGGGAATATTGTGGTAGCGGATTATGGAAGGTGAAAAATTCGGTGATAATATTATCCTTCTCTGGAAGATGAAATTCCTCCAGTTTTTTATGAAAAGCTTGAATAAAATCATATTCAGCAAGTAGATGGGTTTGACTTTGTATGGGTAAGCTCGGTAAATTTTTATCGACAGCTAAGACTCCTGTTATTTGCTGAACAACAGCTTCAAATAATAGGAAGTGGTATTTTTCTTTTGTTTGTAATGGTACTCCTTTATAGAAAAGAGGTCTTTTATAAGTAGTATTAAAATAGGCCTTGACCTGGTAGGGTAGAACTTTATAATTATTGATGAAAATTAGAATATCGTAATACAGATCCCTCATAAAGATTTCCATATCAACCTTAAAATATCTTCCGTGGGCTTTCTTAAAATAAAAATCATAAAATGCGGAATTGATATCGATTTCCAGAAATTCCTTTAAGGAGCATAACTTTAAAATTGGTAGCTGTAACTGATTATATTCAATATTTTTCGGCTTCATATTTTTAGATTGATATGATCCACATTAATTTCCATTTAATTAAAATCAACTTTTAGCCGCCAGTTTTTCGTATAAATCTGCTATTTGCTGGGCACTATCCATAGCAGATTTTCCTATATATCCTAAGAACATTTTTTCCGTACTATGTGCGGTGATTCTCATTAATAATGGTGTGGGAATTATACCGTATTGGTTAGTTGCAAAAGTCCTTCGACATACGTGAGAAGTAATCAATTCGTGTTTGGGAAAAGTGCCGGTTATTTTCCTTTTAGTGCCTTTCTTTTTATACCTGCCTTTTTCATCTTTTTCAAGTATTTCACCATTTTCATCAAGCATAACTATTTTAGCTCCTTCTGTAAGTGAATTTATTCCAACCGTTTTACATAGAATTTTTAAATCGTTATTAAAATTTTGAAGGGCTAATGGATAGGGTAGTCCTTCTTTTAAAATTTCTTTGGTAGTAGGAAGCACAGGTATAGTAACATTTTTGCCTGTCTTCTGTTGTTTCAGTTCAATTAGGTCCAAGCTGTTTCTTGTAATAAAATTATCTTTCGATAGGCGGAGGAGATCACCTCCCCTTTGACCAATATTGCAACCCAATAAAAGCCATTTTCTAACATTCTTAAGGCTATCAGATTCTAATTCTGCCTTTTCAATTCTATGAAGTTCATCCGGAGTTAAATAAATGATGTAGTCATTTTTTGTTTTCCCTCCTTTAACCTTCTTAAGTTGATGACTAACTTCTAAACCATTTATTTCAGCATCTGCACAGACTGACTTGAGATCATCAATTTTTTTTCTGGCATAACCTTCAGAATAATTTTGTGAACTGAGCAGCCAATCCAAAAATTTTCTACCAAATTTGATATTTACATCTTTCACTCGATACTTTTTACTCCCTTGGTACTTTTTGAAAACGTTCAAAAGGTTCTTATAGGATTTAACCCTACTTAAAGAGATTCCCAGGCCTCCTCTAGCGTTTTCTCGGGTATGAGCGTTGTCTATTAATTCTTGAATACAATCTGTTATTAAATCACTTTTAATTTCATCATCTTCGTGTTCATCTTCCTCTGGATTGTAAAAATTAATAAGAATTTCTTTAAGCCAACTTTTCTGTTCAGGTTTGGGTTTTTGCTTCTTATACTTAGAAAGAACAAAGTCTTCTAATTCGGACAGTTTTGAATTAACTTCGGCTATTTTTCTTTTGTCAACTGCATCTAAACCCCGCCTTTTATGCCTTGTAGTTTTCCAATATTCTTGTGAAACCTCCAACTCTGTTTTAGCTTCAAATTGAAACTTTTTGTGATTTTTATCCTTATCTTGTAGGCGCACTGTAAGTGGAGCATATTGCCTCTTGGAACGGTAAAGAAAATATATTGTAGCCATAAGGATAAATTGAATAAATATAAAGATAAGACATATTCATTTTTGTTGTACGCAAAATGTACGCACAAGGAAGAATATAAAAGAGTTTAACGCAATCCATATCTAATTATCCAGGGACAACATATTGCCGGAAGCTGTTGATTTTACTAAGCTTATACTGGTTTTTATAGATATCGGAAACGAACATAAAATTTTAAGGTAACACTACCGTCCCGAGTACTTAAAGCCTTGTTAATCATCTGATTTTCAAGGCTTTTTTGTTTTTGAATGCTCAGTTTTCTAAATAGATGTACTCGAACCTTCAGGTGGGTAACTGGATTTGTTTTTTAATGCGTCAATTTGTTCGCGGGTAAATTGGGGAAGTGGCATTTCTCTTTCTTTCTTCAGGTTATCAACTACGGCTTCTGCTTCAGCAGTTTTTTCTTTAGAAAGTCCCTGGTCTTTTCCGAAGTAAATAGTTTGCGATGGGAAAGCAAAATCGGTACCACTACGGTCTACAACATCCATCATTCTTAGCATGAGATCTTCACGAATTTCCAGGAATCCATTATAATCTTTAGCTTCCAAATAGGCAAAAATTTCAATATCCAGTGAATGGGCTCCAAAACCAATAAACCTAATTCTAGCCGGCTCTTCATAGACCTTAGGGTGCGCATAAAGCACTTTTCTTAATTCGGTAAGTAAATAGCGTAGCTGATCTGGCGATGTTTCGTATCTAAAATTTAAAACACTTATAAATCTAAACCTGTCCCTGTGGGCATAATTCTCAATCGTGTCAGATGAAAATGCTCCATTGGGAATGGTAACTACGGTGCGGTCTAAAGTTCTAATTCTGGTAGACCGAATACCAATTTTTTCAATTGTTCCCGTGATTTGCCCCACCCGGCAAAAATCGCCAACACGAATGGGCCTGTCGGCAATTAGGGTCACACTTCCCACAAAATTTTCTATCGTTTTTTGAGCTCCCAGGGCAAGAGCAATACCACCAATTCCCAGGGCGGCCAAACCGGTAGTTACATCAATGCCAATTGCGCCTAAACTAAATATTATACCAAAAATAACAATAGCAATCTTAGCCGCCCGCTGCAGAAATAATACTATTGAAACTCCTGCCGGATTTCCGCGTAATAACATTTTTTCCTGACTAAATTTTCCTATAAAATCTGATAGTCGCCAGAGGAGAATAAGAACAGCTACAATACCAACTATAATAGTGATAGCACTAAATTTTTGGCGTAAAATAATAGATAGTTCCAGGTTTCTTGAAAACGCAACAAAAATCCAAACGGCTACATATAATTTTAAGGGAAGTTTTACCGCGGTAATTATTCCTGAAATGGGCTCTTCTCTAATCCTTTTCCAAAGTTTTTTTAATAGAAAAATTATTGAAGAAATAATCAAAAAAGAAATGAGATAACTTAACCCAATAAGTAACAAGGCTACAATCCATTGTCCGGCAGGTACACCACCCCAAAGATATTTATTAAGAAACCCCGGAATTATTTGGTCTACAAAAGCCGAATTTTGAAGGCTAACCGAACTTATGGCTTCGACTGTTTCAGCTGAAAAAAGCCAGATTCCATTTCCGGTTTCATCATCGTGCCGTTTTAGAAAAATCTCAATCAATTCATCGTCAGGGCTTACACTTCCTACTTTCTCCAGTCTTGGTTCAAAATCATCATCGGTTTTCCCCTTGGAATCATCGCTTATTAGATAATAGGGGAGCATACTTCCCTTTTGGTCAAATAGGCGTTGCAAAACCAGGACCACCCGTTCTTTCTCTTCTTCAGAAGTAATATTTCCCGGGAAATTGAGGTATCTCGAGGCGCGATTATAATTTTGCCCGGCCACAGCATTTATAAACCCAGTTACCGTACCACGTGGGGTTCTTCTGCCTAAAATATCTTCAGGAATTTCCTGGGCATCAGCTTCATTATTTTGACTATTCCCTAACGGAAACTGGGCGTTAGCAGGTATACTGCTAATGAATAGGAAAGCGATTAAGAATATGAATTTTACATAAAAAGGCTTGAATTCTCTCTTCATAACTGGGAAATTGGCTAAGTTAAACCGAAGATACTAAATTGTAAAGATTATAAGGTTTTACAAACCTTACGGGTAATTAAATTCTTTAAAGTTTAAGAATATTTTCTGAAAAGTTGATTTCCAAATAACGCTCTTATTCGCTACATTCGGTTAATATGGTTTTCTTCGAAATTAATAACCCGGGGCTTTTCTTTATTTGTGTGCTTATCTTTTTTGCCGCGGTTTTTCTAAGATATTTAATTTCTGCGGGAATATTCTACTGGTATTATTATAGACTGAAAAGTGAAAAATTCAGCAATAAAAGGTTAAGTAAACGTGGTTTTAGAAAAGGGCAGTTAAAAAAGGAAATTTACTGGAGCATGTGGTCATCGGTGATTTTTGGCTTTTTTGGCGCGCTTACCTATTTTCTTTGGCAAAAAGGCTTTACTGCAATTTATTTGGAGCTAGATAAATTTGGATTATGGTATTTACCGGCCAGTTTTATTTTACTTTCTCTGCTTCACGAAACTTATTATTATTGGGTGCATCGCTGGATGCACAAGCCAAAAGTTTTTAGGAATATTCATAAAGTGCATCACGATAGTTTAGTGCCCAGCCCATGGACGGCTTTTTCCTTTCATCCGTGGGAATCGCTGCTAGAAGCTATAGTAGTTCCGGTAATTCTACTCTTTCTGCCCGTTCATCCCATTGTGATTGGTGTTTATTTGATTTTTATGACGCTTAGCAGCGTGATAAATCATTTGGATATTGAAATTTATCCTAAAGCTTTTATGAATAGCCGCTTCGGAAAAATGTTTATTGGTGCCACGCACCATCATTTTCATCACGCCGAGTTTAAAACTAATTTCGGACTTTATTTCACTTTCTGGGACAGATGGATGAATACCGAAAGCAACTCAAAAATTTCTTCGGAATAAGGTGCTAAGAACTTTTCCCCGTCATCCTGAACTTGTTTCGGGATCTAAGTTATGGGTATTTTAGTCCTGTTAGAATTTGAAACATGTTCAGTTCAACGGTTGATTTATTTATAAATAACAATTCTTCCTTTCCTATATTTCAAACATTTTCTCAGGTTTCCTTATCTTGAAGCCAAAATAAAAAATTCATGATAAGAAAATTACCTATTCTGGGGTTGGCCGCAATACTTGCAGCTGGCTGCGGAAGTGAGAAATCTGTTTTTAGTAGTAAAGAGAAGTCGGCTGAAAACACTTCAAAAAAATCTACAAGCAGACTCAAATCCTACGATGAAGTCATCACTTCAGAAGCTGAATCTGATGAAGGACTTTTTACAACACATTTTGTAGATGATAAACTTTACTTTGAAATTCCGGTAGATTTACTGGATAAAGATATGCTTTTGGTAAGCCGTATCGCCGGTGTGCCAGATGGTTATGGCGGCGGTTATGTGAATGCCGGTTCTAAAGTAAATGAACAGGTGGTGCGCTGGACGAAACGAAAAGGAAATATTGATGTAAAGGTGATTAGTTTTGAAAATATGAGCGATGAAGAATCGCCTATTTACAAATCGGTGCAGGCCAATAATTATTTTCCAATTCTCTTTAGTTCAGAAATTGAAACTTATAACGCAGATTCTACAAGTGTGGTAATTGAGGTGGGTGATTTGTTTGAAAACGAGGTGCAGGCCATCAACGGACTTTCTTCTTCTCTTCGGAAACGTTATAAAGTAAAGAAACTGGACCAGAGCAGATCTTATATCGAGTCTGCAAATTCCTATCCAAAGAACGTAGAGGTAAAACACGTAATGACGTACGAGGCTGAAGAGCCGCCCACACGCGACCAGGCCGGGACTATTTCTATGATGATGAACCAATCTATGATCTTGTTGCCAGACGATAAGATGCAGCCAAGAATTGCAGATCCTCGTGTAGGTTGGTTTACCATAGATAAATATGATTATAATTCGGAAGAATTGAAAGCCGATGATTATGAATTGATTCGCAGGTGGCAATTAGTGCCTAAAGATATTGAAGCTTACAAACGTGGTGAGCTGGTAGAGCCTGAAGAGCCTATAGTTTATTATTTAGATCCTGCCACGCCTGAAAAATGGCGCCCATATTTTAAGCAGGGAATCGAGGACTGGAATGTAGCTTTTGAAGAAGCAGGATTTAAAAACGCGATAATTGCTAAAGATCCGCCAACCAAAGAAGAAGATCCGGAATTTAGCCCTGAAGATGTGCGTTACTCGGTGGTTCGTTACGTAGCCAGTACTACCAGGAATGCGGTGGGGCCTTCGGTAACCGATCCGCGGACAGGTGAGATTATCGAGAGTGATATTATTTGGTACCATAATCATTTGCGTTCTTACCGAAACAGGTATATGATTGAAGCCGGAGCCCAAACCGAAGATGCCAGGACTTTAAATACCCCGGAATCTGAAATTGGAGAAATGATGCGTATGGTAATTGCGCACGAAGTTGGCCACGCACTTGGTTTGCCACACAATATGAAAGCAAGTTCAGCTTACCCAACAGATTCTTTAAGGTCGGCAGAATTTACCCAGAAATATGGTTTAACGCCCTCAATTATGGATTATGCACGGGTGAATTACGTTGCGCAACCGGAAGACGAAGGAGTAAGATATATTCGAATGATGGGGCCTTACGATTTGTATGCCATTAATTGGGGTTACCGATATTTGCCTGAAGCCGAGTCTGCCGAAGCAGAGAAAGAAAAATTAGATGAATGGATTTTGGAAAAAGCTGGAAATCCATGGTATGAATTTGGAAATGGTTATGGTGGGGTAGATCCACAATCGCAGCGAGAAAGTTTGGGAGATGACCAGGTGAAAGCCAGTGAATACGGATTGGCGAATCTTAAAAGAGTAGTGCCAAACTTAATCGAATGGACTTCCAAAGACGGTTATGGTTATGATGATCTTGAAGAAGTGTACAGAGAGTTAACTTATATGTGGCGCGGTTATACTTCTCACGTGGTCGCCAATGTTGGCGGGGTTTACGAAACTCGTAAAACCTCTAATCAGGATGGCGTGGTTTATGAAAATGTTCCGAAGGAAAAGCAGGAAGAAGCTGTGAACTTTTTAGTTAAAGAGGCTTTCACAACACCAGATTGGTTGCTTAACCAGGAAATTTTAAACCGAATTGAAGCTTCGGGAGCTATAGAACGAGTGCAGAATTTGCAGACTCGTACCTTAAGTAGTTTGCTGGATGAAGATCGTTTAAACAGAATGATCTCCAATGAAGAAGTAAATGGTGATAAAGCCTATTCCGCGGTGAATTTAATGAGCGATTTACGAAAAGGTATTTTCAGCGAACTTTATAATCGAAATAAGGTTGATGCTTACCGGAGAAACCTTCAGCGTTCTTATGTAGATATTGCTTCAGAATATCTTAAAAAATTAAATGCTGAAGATAACGAAGCTTTATTGAAATCTGATATTTTACCTCTTATGCGCGGTGAAATGCAAACATTAAAGCGTGAGATAAATCGTAGAAAATCTGGAGTGAATCATTCATTGACTCAATATCACTGGGAAGATTTAATCGCCAGGATAGATGCTGCCTTAGATGTAGAATCTTAATTTTTAGCAGCAAAATCCATAGAAACCCCGAAAAGCGTAAACGTTTTTCGGGGTTTTATTTTTTGCTCAATATTCTGTCCCGACGCTTCGGGATCATTTTAGAATCTAAGTTGTTGCTTTCTGTGATGAGTTTATAAATTTCTGAATTTGTTCCATTTCTTTAATCGAATGGGTTGGAATATGTCTTGCTTTGCCGTTTTTAAGTTTTAGGCTTAAGCGTTTTCTTCCGAAGAAATTTTTTAGAATAGGATGCTGAATTTCATCTAAAGGAATCACTTCTTTAGTGCTAAGATTAGTGAAATAATACAATGTAAAAAGCGACACGAGACCAATCGGAATCCAAAGCCAGGTGAGAAAATCCCAGTTGGCTACCGGAGTTTTAAAAACCCGGAGTAACATTTGAAATATATTTGTAAACATCACGAATTTTAGCATCCAATAGGTGATTTTGATATTATCATCAATTTTTAGCTGCCTGTTCTCCTCGTCTAATTTTATCTTCATTGATCCAACAAAAATTTTAGTGAAAATACTAAAATTTCATAATGAATTTTAATTTTATAGGATTACCAATTATTTTTCTTTGGTTAACCTCATAAATATTGCATTTTTCTTATTGCGAAGGAAGCTTTACAGCGTATCTTTATGGCGTTAAAGTTACCTATAAACTTTAGCTCCAAAAGCGAGCATATGCAGAAGCCCCCCAGGTATGAAATTTTACTAGCCGAAGACAATTCACTTATTTTAAAGTTAGAATTAAGAAGTTTAAAGAAATTAGTGAATTGCCCAATAAAAGGCTTCTGGCAGGGTGGCGAATTAATAGATCACCTAAAACAAACTGCAAACTCAGAGCATTTAAAACTTATTTTTTAGATCTAAATATGCCACGGGTAAATGGCTGGGATGTTTTGGATTTTCTTGAAGATTTTAAATATAAAAATTCTATTTATGTAGTTATACTAAGTGCTTCTATGTATGAACCAGACCAAAATCGAGCTTTAAAATACAGTAGGGTTATTGGTTACTATGATAAATTTTTAGATACTCAGGAGCTTTCCGAAATTTTAGACCAGGAGGTTTTAAGAAACACCTTTAATTTTGAATTTAAGGAAGAATTAGAAGAAGGTGAAAGACCTCATGCGATTTAACTTAAGACTTAATCACCTAAAAATCTATTGTACCGGAAAATCGAAATAAGTTTCAGGATATGGTTCATTTCTTAAGGTATAATGCCACCACTCTTCGGGATAGGGCCGAAAGCCATTTTTAATCATTATTCGCTTCAATAACGAACGGTTAGCTCTTTGTTCTTTAGTGATTTTATTTGTGTTGTGGTGAGAAATATCCCCGAAGAAATCATAACCACTTCCCATATCTAACTCCTCTCCGGTTTGGATATTAATAATAGTAAGATCTACAGTGCTGCCTCGGGAATGCCCCGATTTAGTAGCGATGTAACCTAGCTGAAACAGGTCTTTTTTGGCAACATTTGGATAAAATTTTTGTTTGGTAAGCGTGTCTGCAGGAATTCTAGCCCATTCAATAAAATGATTAACCGCTGTTTGCGGACGGTATGCATCAAAAATTTTGAAACAATAACCTTCTGCCATTAAATCTTTTTGAGCTTTTTGGAGTGCAGTTGCAGCCGCTTCGGTTAAAATGGCTACGGGCTTTTGGTAGGCGTTTACCGGTTTTCCGATAAAATTATTACTTCCGGCATATCGCATATCAAGCTTAATATCAGGTATTTTCTCTTTGAGGTAAATAAAGCCTTCCGGTAGCTTTTTATCCTGGGCCGTGACGAAATTAAAACTAATTAAAATTAATAAAAGGTAGGTTAAGCTTTTCATTTGTACTCAATTTTAAGCCAAGTTACTTAAAATATTATTCCCTGATATTCCTCATATTATTTTGGTGTTTAAAAGGCTAATTTTAAGCTGTTTAATTTAAATAATCAAGCCATGGAATTAAAAGGTAAAGTAGCGCTCATCACCGGAGCAGCGTCGGGAATTGGAGAAAGTACAGCTTTGCTTTTTGCAAAGGAAGGTGCCCGGGTTTTTCTAACCGATATAGATAATGAAAAAGGAGAGAAACTGGCGAAGAAAATTAATGAGGATGGTGGAGAAGCTGTATTTTTTAAGGCAGATATTTCTAAAGCCCAGGACTCTGAAAACATTGTTAATCAGGCAGTAAAGAAATTCGGTAAATTAGATATTGCAGTGAATAATGCGGGAGTGGGAGGGCCACAACACCCCGTTGGCGAATATCCGGTTGAAGGCTGGGATAAGGTAATTGCTATAAATCTTTCGGGCGTTTTCTACGGGATGAGGTATCAAATTCCAGAAATGCTTAAAAATGGTAAAGGTTCAATTATAAATGTGGCTTCTATTTTGGGAAGCGTAGGTTTTGCGAATTCGGCAGCTTATGTTGCGGCAAAACACGGGGTGGTAGGTTTAACAAAATCTGCAGCCCTGGAATATTCTGCCAAAGGTATAAGGGTAAATTCTGTTGGCCCTGCGTTTATAAATACCCCAATGTTAAAAGATTTAGATAAAGATTTGTTATCACAGTTGGTAAATGCACACCCAATTGGGAGATTGGGAGAGGCAGATGAAGTAGCCCAGTTATTTTTATGGCTGGCAGGCGAAAAGTCGTCTTTTGCTACTGGCGCTTACTATCCTATTGATGGTGGGTATTTAGCGCAATAATTCTTTTTAAATTAATTGCTTAAGAACCGATGAAAAATTATTTTCGTCGGTTTTTTTATGGAAGTTTGTTTCTCCTTTTTATGAGCTATAACTTTATGATTTTCATAAGAAATAGAAAAGGAAATTGCTGTTTTAAAATAGTAATTTAGTGGCTTTAATTTAGCACATTTAAACTGAAGATTTAGATAATATTTATGGTAGAATCTGACACCTCTAAACTTCCTAAAGAGGAATTAGCCAATCTTAAAAATTATGCCGATGGATTACTTAAAACCGTTAGAGAACCACTATTGGTATTGACTGTAGAGCAAAATGTAGTGGCATATAATGCTAATTTTGAGAAAAAATTTAAAATTAGTGAAAATGAGGAAGGGGTTTCAGTTTTTAATTTTAATCAGAAACAATTAGATACTACTGAATTTAGAGAAATTTTGGAAGAGCTTCAAAATGGAGAAAAATCTATTTCTGATAGAATTGTAGCGCTACAATTTTCAGAAAACATAAAAAAGAAATTCTCTGTAAATGCTTCTTTACTTTCGCTGCCAGCTACAAACCCGTTAATTCTTCTAAGTTTTAAAAGGCTTAAATCAACTGGCAGGTTATCCCGTCAGGAAAAAGTTTTTAATAGAATTGTAGACAATATTCTTTCTAATGCGCCAGCTGCAATTTGTATTCTTAGAGGGCCCGAGCATACTTTTGAAGTAGCAAATGAGAATTATCTTAAATTAATTGGTAATAGGAATATTATAGGGAAAACGGTAAAAGAAGCCCTGCCAGAGGTAGGGAATCAAGGTTTTATAGATCTTTTAGATACCGTATACTCAACAGGTGAACCATATATTGGTAACGAGCTTGCAATTAATCTTCAGGACAAAAAGGGAGAGTTTAAAAATTCATTCCTCAATTTTGTGTATGAACCCACCCGGAATAAAAAAGGTAAAATAGATGGCGTTTTTGTCCATGCTATTGATGTGACCGAGCAGGTCCTGGCTCGTAAAAAGATTGAAGAAAATGAAGACCGGTTAAAAGAAGTTATTGATGCTGTTCCTGCAATTATTTGGATTACCAATGATCAGGGAGAAAGTACCTTTTTAAATAAAAATTGGTATTCCTATACTGGTCAAAAAGTGGAAGCTGCAAAGGTTTTTGGTTGGTTGGAAACAATTCACCCTGAAGATTGTGATGGAGCTAAAGAAAGTTTTCTTGAAGCGCAAAAAGAAAGAAAACCATACAGCTCTACCTTTAGGCTTCAAAGCGCAAAAGGGGATTACCGTTGGGTTATAGATAAAGGAAGCCCCAGATTTGACGCAAACGGGGAATATGAGGGGATGATAGGTACGGTAATAGATGTACACGACGAAAAAATAAAAGAAAACCTGGTGCGGGAAAAAGAACACCGCATGCAGGGAATTGTAAAAGAAGCTACGGTAGCAACCGCTATTTATACCGGGATAGATATGAATATTGAGCTGGCTAACGATGCCATGCTTAAACTTTGGGGAAAAGATACTTCGGTTATAGGAAAGCGCTTAGCCCAGGCTCTTCCCGAGTTAGACGGACAACCTTTTTTAGAATTACTTAGAAATGTTTATAGAACCGGCGAAACCTATTGGGGAAAAGAAGATAAAGTAGATCTTCTTATAGATGGTGAAATGCAAACAGGTTTTTACAACTTTACTTATAAACCTCTTCGGGATAAAAACGGGGAGATCTATGGGATTTTAAATATGGCAATAGATGTAACCGAATCTGTGAAGTCTAAAATGCTATTAAAAGAAAGTGAATTTCATTTTAGGCAAATGGCCGATTTAATGCCGGGAATGGTTTCAAAAACCGATGCCCGTGGAAATGATATTTATTTCAATAAAAACTGGTTAGATTTTACAGGCCAGGCGAGTGAAAGCCTTAAGAAAATTGGCTGGGTAGAATTTATTCATCCCGATGAAAAACAAACGTATTTAGAAGCCTGGGAAAATTGCCTTGACACCGGCTGCGATCTTGAAATGCAACTGCGTTTAAAAAATAAAGAAGGAAAATATATTTGGCATCTAAGCAGGTGTGAAGCGGTTAAGGAAGACGATGGTTCCATAAAGATGTGGATTGCCGCAAATACCGAAATCGATAAAATTAAGGAAGAGGAAAAACGCAAAGAAGAATTCCTTAAAATGGTTAGTCACGAGTTAAAAACACCGGTTACTTCTATAAAAGGTTATGTACAATTATTATTAAGTTTACTTAAAAAACAGGAGGAAGCAGAAGCTTCCAACCTGCCACTAAAACCTTCCTTAGAACGTATAAATCACCAGGTTTCAAGATTAACAAGATTAATTTCAGAAATACTGGATCTCTCCAGGATACGGGAAAATCAGTTGGAATTAAAGAAGGAAGAATTCAATTTAAATGAACTGGTTGCCGAAACTATTCAGGATATAAATTATACCAATACACAGCATAAAATAGACCTGGAAAGTGAAGTGCAGGCTATGGTAGTGGCAGATAGGGATCGTATTGGGCAGGTAATTATTAATTTAATAATAAATGCCATAAAATATTCACCTGGCAGCCTCAATATTAATGTAAAGATCGTAAAGAAAGCCAGCGATAAAATAAAAGTAATTATAAAAGATTACGGTATTGGAATTAGTACCGAAAACCATAAAAAAATCTTTAAAAGATTTTATAGAGTAGGGGTTAAAAGTGAAGAGACATATTCAGGTTTTGGTATAGGATTATATTTGGCGAATGAAATTATGGAAAGACATAATGGAGAAATAAAAGTGAAAAGTAAATTAGGCGAAGGTTCAGAATTTTCATTCATTCTGGACGCTGCGCAAATTACCTCTTAATATATAAATATGCAGAAAAATACAAAGATTCTGGTTGTAGATGATGATTCGGGAATTGGTGAAATGTTAAAAACATTACTGGAATTTTACGGTTATGAAGTAATTGTAACCGAAAAGCCATTATTGGCTGAAGAATTAATCCAGCGGGAGAATATAGATATCGTACTTTTAGATATGTTAATTTCTGGCGTTGATGGCACCGATGTTTGCGCCGGAATAAGAAAAAATCCCGAGATTGAAAAAACTCCTGTTCTTATGATGTCGGCCTTGCACGATGCCGGCCCAAAATGTAAAGATGCAGGAGCTAACGATTTTATAGCAAAACCTTTTGAAGTAGAAGACCTTACCGAAAAGATAGAAAAAATACTTGCCGCACAAAACGAATAGAATACATTTCTTTTGTAAATATGGAATTTATCCAATATATTTGATTAATATTGGATAAATTCCTAAACATTAGAAATTATGGGCCAGCCTCCATCTATAGACATCAAACATTTTAAAGAAGTAAGGGAAGAAAATAACTTTACCCAATCTGAATTTGCCGAACTTTTAGGGATAAAAAACTCAACAGCCGATATTGAACGCGGGCGTACCAAACTTTCTGGAAAAGTGGTCGCCGAGCTTTTAAGTCAGTTTGGAATAAACCCTTTATGGCTGTTTGGGCAGAGTGGTCAAAAGTATTTACAGTTAAGCAAAGGCGATGTAAGCCCTAAGGTTGTTACCGTAGATTCTTCAGATAATGAAAATATGGTAATGGTAAACCAAAAAGCGGCTGCCGGTTATCCTCATAACGTTCAGGATGTAGAATGGTACCAGCAATTACCGGCATTTGATATTCCTCTGCCGGAATTTAGAAACGCCACCTATCGTGGGTTTCAAATTGAAGGAGATAGTATGTTACCCAATTATTATCCCAAAGAATGGGTTTTGGCTAAAGCGGTACCAGATTTAGACCAGGCGAGTAATAATAAAATTTATGTGGTGGTTTTACAGGATTCTGTGCTGGTTAAAAAACTTCAAAAACTACCCGATGCTTCTAAAGTCCTTTTAATTTCATTAAATGAAGAATATCTTCCTATAGAAGTAAATATTAATGAAATCCAGGAACTCTGGCAGGTAAATTCTAAACTTACCTTTAACTTAGATAACCCTTCAGAAAGCGGACTTTTTAGAGAATTAAAGCAATCTATGGAAGATCTTAAACGGGAACTAAAATCGTTTAAAAAACAAGCATAAAAAAAATCCTTTTTGAATTTAATCAAAAAGGATTTTTTCTTTGGTTGGTTAATTTGTTAGATCCTACATGTCGTCTGTAGCATCTTCTACTTCATCTCCTACATCTTCTGCAGCGTCTTCAACATCGTCTGCAGCTTGTTCCACACCAGATTTTTCTTCTCTACAAGAAGTAAAAACCGCAGCGGTACTAAAGGTAATAGCGAACATTAAAATTAATTTTTTCATAGTTCTAAGTTTAGTTAATTATTAATAGAATTAATAGTCGTCGTTACCTTCAACTTCATCCTCAACTTCGTTGGCAGCATCTTCCACTGCTTCACCGGTTTCGTTGGCCGCATTTTCTACAGCATCACCGGCATCGTTGGCGGCGTCTTCAATGTCGTTTCCAACATGATCCATATCATCCTCCATATCGTGCATTTCGCCTTCCATCTCTCTTTCCATTTCTTCACCCTCCATTTCCATTTCGTTCTCTTCTTCATTAACCTCACGGCAGGAAGTAAAAGCTGTACTAAGGGTAAAAAACATAGCGAGCATTAAAATTGATCGTTTCATAAATTTGGTTGTTTCTAGTTTGTTAAAGCAAAATTAGAAATGTAAAAGTGGATTTTAACAGAAATAATATTAAAATTTTCATAAAAAATCACGAAAACACTTCCTTTAAGCTTGTTTTATTGCTTTTGTTTAATTATCGTCAATTTTATCTAACTCTTCGTCTATTTCTTCATTTACCTTCCCGTCTACTTTTTCGCCGGCACGTTCCAAAATTCCTTTACGTTCTTCTTCAGGCTCTGCTGTTTCCTCTTTTTCAACTTCAACTTCCCTAACCACGGTTTCTTTTTCTGTAGTTTCACGGCAGGAGGTAAAGCTCACAGCGGTAAACAGTAAAATTACTCCAGTAATAAGTACTCGTTTCATAATGTTTAGTTTATTAATTTATATGTCGAAATTACAATATAAATGTTAGCTGTATTTATTTTTTAGGAAACTTTAGCTAAACCCGGGTAAGCGCTTTAGGTAATTAATCACGGTTTGGGTAGCCCCGGTATTACTATTAATAAAGTGTCCGGCAATCATTCCGGTTTTTTCTCTGTAGTCTTTATTGGCAACTAACTTTACTAATACCTCGTTAAATTCTGAAGAATTTTCTACTGAAAATAAACCGGCAAGCTGTCTTAACCGAATAGCTTCCGGGAAGTTTTTATAATTCTTCCCTATAATAACAGGAATTCCGAAGGTTGCAGGTTCTAAAATATTATGAAGTCCCGAAGTTCCCGCGGCGCCGCCTACATATGCAATATTGGCATAACTGTAAACCTTGCCTAACAAACCTATAGTGTCTAAAATTAGTACCTCAAAATTTGCCAGGTCGTGGTTTTCCTTTTTTGAATATCGAATAGTTCTCTTCTTAATTTTTTGCTCCAGCACCTTGATTTTTTCTTCCTTAATCTCGTGAGGTGCGATTATTATCTTTATTTCGGCTAAGGTTTTATTGATAAATGGAAGCAAGATTTCTTCATCTTCAGGCCAGGTACTTCCAGCAACGAGGCAGGTTTCATTATTTATAAATTCTTCGGCAAAATCGAGCTTATTATCATATTGTATTTGCCTTGATACGCGATCAAATCGCGTATCACCGCTTAGGGTAATATTATTAAAACCAATAGATTTAAGTAATTCTACTGAAGCTTCATTTTGCACAAAAAAATGATCAAATCTTGAGAGGGCTTTCCGCATAAGTCCGCCATAAGGTTTAAAATATATTTGGTTTTCTCTAAAAGCTCCGGAAACCAGTAAACTTTTAATATTTCGGTTACCCAATTCGGTTAAGAAATTTGGCCAGATCTCATATTTAATAAAAAATGCAATTTTTGGCTTAACTAGCTCAAGAAATCGTTTTGCGTTGCCCGGGGTATCCAGCGGCAGATAGGTAATTACATCTGCCAGCGGATGGTTTTTTTTGTTTTCGTAACCCGAAGGAGAAAAAAAAGTAATCAATACTTTATACTTCGGAAATTCCTTTTTTACCTCTTCAATAATGGGCAAAGCCTGTTCAAATTCGCCAAGGGAAGCCGCATGAAACCATAAGTATTGGGAAGCAGGATCTATTTCAGCCTCTAATTTATCAAAAACCGATTTTCTGCCCTCGGTAAACAATTTGAGTTTATGATTAAACCTGCCGGCCAGCGGTAATGCATTTTCGGCAATTTTCGTAGCTAAGTTGTAAAGTGACTTCAAAATAACTTGTTTCTTATGCGAAAATAGGTCTTTAATTAAAATTGATTGGCAATAGGGAGCTTATTTCGTATTTTCGTGACTCTAAAAAAATACATGAAACCGGCATTATGCGGGTCCCAAATATTGGCAGTAATATGAATAGAATTTTTAGTCTCTGCTAATTTAAAATTGGGAAGAAAAAATATAGATAGATGAGAAAGATACAGATGGTTGACCTTAAAGGTCAATATGATGGAATAAAAGATCAGGTAAATTCTTCTTTTCAGGAAGTGATAGAAAATGCGGCATTTATTAACGGTCCTGAAGTTCAGCAATTTCAAAAAGATTTAGAAGAATATCTCCAGGTTAAGCACGTAATTCCCTGTGCCAATGGGACCGATGCCCTACAGATTGCGATGATGGGTCTTGATCTAAAACCGGGAGACGAAGTAATTACTGCCGATTTCACTTTTGCGGCTACCGTTGAGGTGATAGCGCTTCTTCAGTTAACCCCCGTGCTTGTAGATGTTGAACCCGATAGTTTTAATATAGACCCCGAAGCCATAAAAAAGGCAATCACTCCAAAAACCAAAGCTATTGTTCCGGTTCATCTTTTTGGTCAGGCTGCCAATATGGATGCGATTATGGAAATTGCCAAAGAGCACAATCTTTATGTAATTGAAGATAACGCGCAGGCCATTGGAGGGAATTATCATTTTATAAACGGCGAAACTCAAAAAACCGGTGCAATTGGCCATATTGGTGCTACTTCTTTTTTTCCTTCTAAAAACTTAGGTTGCTACGGTGACGGTGGGGCTATTTTTACCAACGATGATGATTTGGCGCACACTATTCGAGGAATTGTAAATCACGGTATGTACGAGCGTTATCATCACGATGTAGTGGGAGTTAATTCCCGGTTAGATAGTTTGCAGGCGGCGGTTTTACGAGCAAAACTTCCAAAACTGGATTCTTATAATGAAGCCAGAAGAAAATCTGCCAATAAATATTCTGAAGCTTTTAAAGACCATGAAGATATAATTACACCGGTACTACTAGACAAAGAAGATACTCACGTTTATCACCAATATACCTTGAAAATTAAAAACGGAAAACGTGATGCCCTGGCAAAGCACCTGCAAGAGAAGGGAATTCCATTCGGAATTTATTATCCAATACCCCTACATAAGCAAAAAGCCTACACAGATTCAAGATATAATGAAGCCGATTTCCCGGTAACCAATCAATTGGTTCAGGAAGTACTTTCCTTACCAATGCATACCGAATTGGATGATGAGCAAATTGAGTATATTACCGCTACCATCAAGGATTTTTTAAACACTTAAAATTTTAATATGAAAAAACTTTTAATTTTTTGCTTCGGAATATTCTTATCTGCAGGGCTTCAGGCGCAGGATTTCTACATACAGGCCGGGAAATTGGTAGATATAAAATCAGGAAAAGTACTAACTGAAAAAACAATAATTGTTTCTGAAAAAAGGATTAAAAGTATAGAAAACGGATTTGTAAATCCCGAGAGCGAGAATGATTCGCTAATAGATCTACGTGATAAAACCGTGCTTCCGGGGCTAACCGATTTGCATGTGCATCTGGAAAGTGAAACAAATCCGCAAAAATATATGGAGCGTTTTATAAACGATCCAGAAGATGCGGCATTTAACTCGGTTGGTTTTGCTAAAACCACGCTAATGGCCGGTTTTACTACAGTTAGGGAATTAGGCGGCAGCGGGGTAAATATAGCGCTTCGCGATGCTATAAATAAAGGAAAAATTGAAGGTCCTAGAATTTTTACCGCCGGAAAATCTTTAGCAACTACAGGAGGTCACGCCGATCCCAGCAACGGAATGAATAAGGAACTAACCGGAGACCCCGGGCCAAAAGAAGGTGTGGTTAACGGTCCTGAAGATGCTGCAAAAGCTGTTCGGCAACGTTACAAAAATGGCGCCGATTTAATTAAAATTACAGCTACCGGCGGAGTTCTAAGTGTAGCTAAAAGCAGTTCAAATCCGCAGTTTACCGAAGACGAAATACGAGCAATCGTAGAAACTGCCAATGATTATGATTTTCACGTAGCAGCACACGCCCATGGTGATGAGGGAATGCAGCGCGCCATTAGAGCCGGTGTAAAAACCATTGAACATGGTACAAAGATGAGCGACGAAACAATGGATTTATTGAAAGAACACGATGCTTACCTGGTACCAACAATTACAGCTGGGAAAGAGGTGACTCAAAATGCCGAAATTGAAAATTACTATCCTGAGCTCGTAGTACCAAAAGCAAAGGAAATTGGACCTCAAATTCAGGATATGTTTGCGCGCGCCTATAAAAGGGGAGTAGGTATTGCTTTTGGTACTGATGCCGGAGTTTTTAAACACGGTGAAAATGCACGGGAGTTTGTTTATATGACGGAAGCCGGAATGCCGGCAATAGAAGCAATTCAAAGTGCTACAATTACGGCAGCTAAAATTTTAAAAATGGAGGATGAAATTGGTCAGATTGCTGAAGGCTTTTATGCCGATATTATTGCAGTAGACGAAGATCCCACCGAAAATATTGAGACTTTAAAAGAAGTGAAATTTGTAATGAAAGAAGGGAAGATCTATAAAAAGTAAATTCCTTTATCACTTTGAGCGGAGTCGAGAAGGTTTGTCTGTAGCTACATAGGAATAAAAAATCCTGAAGTTCACAACTTCAGGATTTTTTATTTTCAGGAATTTTCTCCGGTCTCTTGAAATCCAAGTTTCGACCGTCATCCTGAACTTGTTTCAGGATGACGAGTAATTCTAAAAAATTCCTTTTTTATTTATGAAATTTATCAGTCCTATATAGAAGCTGAAGCAGTTTCCATTTGTCGGTCTATTTTCTTCACAAGGCCCTGTAAAACTTTTCCGGGACCTACTTCTGTAAAATTAGTGGCGCCATCTTTTATCATATTTTGAACACTTTGCGTCCATTTTACCGGTGCGGTTAATTGAAAAACCAGGTTTTTCTTAATCTCTTCGGGATCGGTTACCGCAAAGGTACTAACGTTTTGATAAATTGGGCAAGTTGGGGTATTGAAGCTTGTATTTTCTATTGCAGCAGCAAGTTCTTGTCGGGCTGGTTCCATTAATGGGGAGTGGAAAGCACCGCCTACAGGTAAGATCATTGCTCTTTTGGCACCGCGTTCTTTTAAAGTTTCACAAGCAGCTTCAACCGCTTTTATATCTCCCGAAATCACTAATTGGCCCGGGCAGTTATAATTGGCAGCTACTACAATTCCTTCTGTTTCGGCGCAAACAGCTTCAACAACTTCATCTTCTAGGCCTAAAACAGCGGCCATAGTAGAAGGTTCTAATTCGCAGGCTTGCTGCATTGCCATAGCACGTTTATAAACCAACTTTAATCCGTCTTCAAAAGAAAGGGTGTTATTGGCCACGAGTGCAGAAAGTTCACCCAGGGAATGTCCGGCAACCATATCTGGTTTAAAATCTTCGCCTAAAACCTTACTTAAAATAACTGAGTGTAAAAATACGGCTGGTTGTGTAACCCTGGTTTGTTTGAGGTCTTCAGCAGTACCTTCAAACATAATATCGGTAATTGAAAAACCTAAAATTGCGTTGGCTTTTTTAAATAGATCCTGTGCTTTGGTAGATTTTTCAAAAAGGTCTAATCCCATTCCTGAAAACTGGGCTCCCTGCCCGGGAAAAATATATGCGTTCATAATATTCAATTTAGATTCGGCTAAAATAGAAATAATAAAAAAGACCTCATAACAAATGCGCTGTTACGAGGTCTTTCCTTGAGAATTTCTAAATCTAAAGATTCAATTTTCCTTTTTCTCCAATATCTCCTTTTTTGTCACCGGTTACTGCTGCCGCTCCTATTTTTAAAAAGGTTACAAATTTATTTTGCTTGTTATCCCAAAAATAAGCTTCTTTTGGAACTACTTTTATTGCGGTTAAATTAGGATCATCTACCCCATTAAACCAGGCGTCATCCATTTTTCCGTAGAATTCTTCTAAAACATTTTTATTGGTTTCTATAGTGGCTTTCCCGTAAATGCTTATAAATTCCATATCTGAGGTATCACTAAATAACAATTGTACGTCATTATCTTTCGCAATATCACCGTTGTGATCGCTATCTAACCTGCTAAAAAACCAAAGATTTCCTTCCTTATCTACTTCTTTGGTCGTCATTGGCACCGCGCTTAAGGGTTTGTTGCCAAAATCTGTAACAAACATACAGGTTTTAATATCTTTCACCATAGACTTCATTTTGTCTAAAGCCTCATTCTTATTTAAATTTTCAGTACTCATTTTTTTAAGTTTAAGTTGGAAATTGAATTTAATGAGTATCTGTGCCTATCTGCGCTAATAAACTCCTAAAAGAATAACAGGGGCTGTTAAGAATTGTGAAATTAACCGAATTGCTTAAGTATGCTGGTAACCTGAGCTTTATAACCTACGCCAAAAAGATTGAGATGAACCAGTAAATAGTAAAGTTGCCAAAGCGGAATTCGCTCTATAAAACCGGGTTCTAGCGGAAATTCCTGGTTATAAACTTCAAAAAGTTGATTATCAAATCCGCCAAATAGTTTCATCATTGCAAGATCCATTTCCCTTGGAGCAAAAGCTGTGGCTGGATCTATAAGGCAGGGATTTCCTTCTTCATTAACCAAATAATTGCCTCCCCAAAGGTCACCGTGAATTAACGAAGGTTTTTCATCTGGAATTATTGCTGAAATATTTCTGAAAAATGAATTAGTGACACCAAGCTCATAGCCTTTGTCTTTTGCTAGTTTCAATTGAGGTTCCAGGCGTTCTGAAATATAAAAATCTGCAGCTGAAGTTGATTTATTATTTTGTTGGGGTAAACTCCCAATATAATTATCCTGATGAAATCCAAATTCTTTGGAAGTGGTCTTGTGTAAAGCAGCCATTTGCTTCCCAAAATCAGTCCAGAATGTGGAGGATTTCGCGGTACTTTCCTTGTATTCTAAAAGTAAATATGCGGTATTTCCAATTTTGCCAAGTCCTAATACGCTGGGAACATCAATTACATTTGGTTGCTGTAGTGCTTCCAGTCCCGCTTTTTCGGCCGCGAACATTCCAGGGAATTTTTCAGCATTATTTATTTTTACAACTTGCTTTTTTCCTTCAGCAGTAATAAGAAAAACATCATTAATATCACCGCCTGTAAGTCGGTTGAATTTTGGATTTTTAAGATTATTTTTTTCTGCTAGTTTATGCAGCGCTTCATTTTCTAACATAGGTAAGATAAGTGAATGCGTAATCGTGATTTTCGTCTTTTGGGTGAAATTCTTCAGCTATTAACTTCCATTTTTCTTCATCTATTTCCGGAAAAAAAGTATCGGCTTCAAAAGTACCGTGCACTCTTGTGAGCTCAATTT
Organism: Salegentibacter sp. BDJ18; assembly: GCF_017579965.1. Taxonomy (NCBI): domain Bacteria; kingdom Pseudomonadati; phylum Bacteroidota; class Flavobacteriia; order Flavobacteriales; family Flavobacteriaceae; genus Salegentibacter; species Salegentibacter sp. BDJ18. The sequence goes on along the minus strand of NZ_JAFLQX010000002.1, from coordinate 50,889 downwards.
TATCGGCCACATCCATTCCTAATTCATAAATTTCACCTCCGCCAATTATAAAAGGCTGATCATCTTTTCTGGCAAATTCCAGCCCTTTTTCTAAAGAAGAAACCACGGTGGCATCTTTGTTTAGATAATTATCTTTTCGGGTAATTACAATATGGGTGCGATTAGGAAGTGGTTTAGGGAAAGTTTCAAAAGTTTTTCTTCCCATAATAATGTGATGCCCGGTAGTAAGTCTTTTAAAACGCTTAAAATCGTCTGGCAGGTGCCACACCAAATCCTGATCTTTTCCCAGCGCATTATTTTCCGCGGCAGCGGCAATCATTGTTATCATATTTTAAGTATTGTATGGTTGATCTGGCTTTTCGGGATCGTTAGTCTTTGGTTTAAAACGCTCGTTTCCGCTTTTTAATTCCGGCGTATTTTCTGGTTTTTGGGTAGTTTCTTTTTGCGGCGGATTTGCAGGAAAATCTTTCTCAACCTGCGTTTGCATTTTGGCAATTTTTTCTTTCTGTTTCTGTACTAATTTCGCCATTTGCTTATCCTGCCATTCTTTGCCCAGGAATTTATTGGTGATAAACACATTAAAAACGTGCGCTAATAAGATAAATGCCCAAAGTAAAATGGCCCAAACAAACCAATTATAGCCAAGCGGCATAAAATTCTCCTTGTAGCCAATCCCAACATTTAAAACGATGAGAAAAACGGCGCCGATGAGAAATATAATAAAATGTTGAAACAACCTCTTTTTTTGTAACGTACGTTTGCGGGCGTACTCATAGAGTTCACGCTGTTCTGCATCGAGTTTGGAAGTGTTTTTCTTTTTAGAAAACATAATTAGAAGTACTTTAGTGTCTATTCCAAATTTACAGTTTTTGTTAACAATTAGCAGCGGATTATGGAGATTTTAAGAAAAGGCTTTCCAGTTTTAGAACAGTACACCTATTTAAATACCGCGGCTTCTGGGTTATTGCCGGAGGCAGTTTGGGAATTCAGGCAAAATCACGATTTAGATTTTCTTCTTGGAGCAAGCGTTTTTAAAGAGAAGCAAGACGGGATTTTAAGCAAAACCCGGGAGCTTGTTGGCGAAACTTTTGGTTGCCCGCCTGCTCAGGTAGCGTTAGTGCCCAATTTCTCTTACGGATTTAATACTTTAATGGAAGGGCTTGAAAAACCTCAAAAAGCATTACTGCTAAAAAATGATTATCCTTCACTGAACTGGGCGGTAGAGTCCAGGAATTTTGAAATTTCTTATGCTGAAATTAATGAAAATTTAGAGAAGAATATCACTGAAGCTTTTAAAAACCAACAACCAGATTTTTTTGCCTTCAGTATTGTGCAATACATCAACGGAATTAAAATAAACCTGGAATTTCTTCAAAACCTAAAAAAGGAATATCCTGAAACATTATTTATAGCCGATGGAACCCAGTTTTGCGGCACTGAAGCTTATAATTTTAATGAGAGTGCTATTGATATTCTAATTTGCAGCACCTATAAATGGCTAAACGCCGGGTATGGAAATGCATTTATGCTCTTTAAAAAAGAAGTGGAAGGAAAGATTGCTCCAAAGGCTTTAGGTTTTGGTTCTTTACAGGGAAAATATAAAGCTCACGAGGGAAATTTTATAGGAAAGTTTGAGCCCGGCCACCAGGATACGCTGAATTATGGAAGTTTGGCCGAAGCTTTAAAACTGATTAAAAAGATAGGAATAGCTGAAATTTCATCGAGAATTAAGGCTTTAAGTAGCAAAGCTAAATCTGAATTTACCAAAATGAATCTCCTGGAAGAAAGCGTGGTAAATCGCGCTGAACATTCATCTATCTTTAATATAAAAGGCAACAATAAATTGTTTGAATACCTAAGAAGCAAACAAATTATTGTCTCACAACGCGGAGAAGGAATACGCGTGAGTTTTCATTATTTTAATACTGAAAAAGAGCTGAATGTGCTTTTAAAGGAATTGAGGAATTTTGGGATCTGAAATTTTCATACTTTTTTCCTGAAAATATAATTTTTATAATATTTATTACTATCCTCAAAACTGGTTTGAATTTCTAATCCGGCTTCTTTGGCTAACCATTCTACCACTGCATCATCATATTTTTGAGAGATTTCGGTATGAATACTTTCCCAGGCATCAAAACTCACTTCTAAATCCATTTTATTGATAGCCACTTTTTGATTTTCCTTACTTACAAGAAAGCTCTTTGCAGTTCCGCTTTCGGGATCGTAGGTTTCCCAGTGAATAAAATTATCGGGATTAAAATTTGCATCTAATTCTTTATTGATTCGGCTCAATAAATTTTTATTAAAAGCTTCCGTAATACCGGCTGCGTCGTTATAAGCATCTAAAATCTTCTGAGGATTTTTTTTCTGATCAAAGCCCATAAAAAGCATATCTTCTGATGACATTGCTTCCTGAATATTCCGAAGAAATTCAATGGCGTTTTCGTGTAAAAGATTTCCAATATTAGAGCCTAAAACTAAAATTACCTTCCTGCGGCTACTATAATCGGCCAGGTTTTCCAGGGTTTTAAAATAGGTGCCCTGTTGGATTTTAACATTCACTTCGGGGATTTCGTTTTTTAAAGAATTTTCCAATTCTTCCAAAACACTCTGACTAATATCTATAGGTAAATAATTAAAATCGTATTCCTTTTCTACCAGTTCTTTCAATAAAACTTTGGTTTTCTTCCCGTCTCCGGCGCCGAGTTCGATAAGGTCAAATCCGCCTTTTTTATTGATGATTTCAGCAATAGCCGATTTATGTTTTTCCAGAATATTTAACTCGCAATTGGTGAGATAATATTCTGGCATCGCCATTATTTGCTGAAAAAGTTTATCTCCTTTTTCATCATAAATATATTTTGAAAGTAAATATTTCGGAAAGCTGGTTAAGCCTTTATACACGTCTTCTTCAAAAGCCGACTGAAATGTGGTTGGTGTGGTTTTCATTTAAATTTGTTGGTTATTTAGCCAATCTTAAGCCGGTGAATTGCCAGCGTAAATGTGGATGAAAAAAATTGCGATAAGTAGGGCGGGAATGATTTGGTGATGTGGCAACTGAGGAACCGCGAAGCACTTTTTGACTTACCATGAATTTACCATTGTATTCGCCAAGTGCACCTTCGGGTTTAGTGTAATTAGGGTAGGGGGAATAGGCGCTTTCTGTCCATTCCCAGCGGGCGCCCCAGTTAAAATATTGCTGTGCGGTTTCCCATTCAAATTCGGTGGATAATCTTAAGTTTTTCCATTGGGCAAATGCAAAAGCTTCAAAATAGGAAATATGACTTAATGGGGCTTCAGGCACTAGTTTTGTAAGTCCGTTTAATGTATATTGATGCCACTCTCCATCTATTTTATGCCAGTAAAAAGGCGCTTCAATATTGTTATTGTTTACCCAATCCCAACCTTCGGCGTGCCAAAGCAAAACATCTTTATAAGCTCCGGCTTCTATAAATTCTATAAACTCGGCATTGGTAACCAGTTTGTTTGAAATTTGGTAATCGTTTAAGTAAACCTTGTGAACCCCTTGTTCATTGTCGTAGCAGAAATCATCGGTTTTATGGCCAACTTCGTAAACGCCTTCAGAAATAGAGATCCATTCCTGTTTAAAATCCTGGATAGGATTCTCTTTAAATTGATCGTTATATTCAGGAAATAAAGGATTATTTCCAAGAATATATTTAATATCGGTTAATAAAAGTTCCTGGTGTTGTTTCTCGTGGTGGCAACCAATTTCTACTACCCCGCAAAGTTCTTCTGAAATTTTCTCTTCTTTTAGAAATTTCTGCATTGCCTTTGATACATAGTTTCGGTACTCATAAACCCAGGCAACGGTGGGACGCGATAAATTTCCCCGATTGGTGCGAATTACCTTATCGCCAACACTTTCGTAATAACTATTAAAAACGTAAGCTGAATTCTTATCAAAAAGTTTATAATTCTTAGCATTGGGTTTTAAAACAAATTCTTCAAAAAACCAGGTGGTATGGCCAAGGTGCCATTTTGGAGGAGAAACATCTTCTATGGATTGTACCACATAATCTTCGGTTTCCAGAAAGGAACAAATCAATTCAGAATGTGCCCTGGTTTTCTTAAAAAAATCGAGTAATTGTTCTTGTGACTGCATAAAAAAGAGTGGTACTTTTTTGGGTACCACTCAAATTTACAATTTTTTCTTGCGGTCTGAAACCAACGCTAGTTAAGGCCAAGTTAAAGTATAACTTGCTTGCTAAAGATTTAATGGAAGGGTGTAACTTATTTTTGTAGGTTTTCCGCCACGGGTTCCCGGTTTCATTTCGGGAATCTTTTTCAGCATATTTTCTACAGCTGCGATTACCGGTTTTTGATCACCTTTTACCGAATTTACCACCGTTTTCCCTTCTTCGTCTACGTGCATTTTTACTACAACCTTTCCTCTTATAAATTCCCCTTTATCATTTCTTGGGTATTTATAATTGTTTTTAACGTGTTCCATTAATTTTTGGTTGAAACAGTTTTTTAGGTCTTCACTACTTTCACACCCAGGCCATACCGGTGCTTTTTCTCGTACGGTAACCGTATTTCCTTCTACATTTATATCGTCTTGAGCAAATGCAAAACTGCCGGTTAAAAGAAAGAAGCAAAACATTAATTTTTTCATAGCTTGGGGGATGTGGGTTTCCTTACTGGTTCTCTAGAAATTAAAAGGCACGGTAAAATTACGGTCGTCTGGTTCGCCTTCTAAAGTTCCAGGTTCCATATCAGGAATTTTCTCTATCATTTTCTTAGCGGCAGCGTTTACTTTAGGTTCAGGACCGTCAACCGAATTTACTACTGCTTTTCCTTCTTCTGTAATTGTAAAAGAGATTTTTACTTTGCCGCGAATATAATCACCGTCTTCGGTTTGCGGGTATTCGTAATTTTCTCTTACGTGTTGTGAGAGTTGTTGATTAAAACAGGCTTTTACGTCTTCGGCATCTTCACAACCCGGCCAAACCGGCGAAGTTTGTTGTGCATGGGCACTGGTTAAGCCTCCAATTACAAAACATGCGATAAGCATTAACTTTTTCATAAACTTTAAAATTTTAATTAAATTATTTTGGGTTACACCGCCACCTTTGCTTTAATGCCGGGATGCGGATTATAATCTTCTAATTTAAAATCTTTATAGTCGAAATCAAAAATATTTTTTATTTCAGGATTTATTTTCATTATTGGTAAGGCTCTTGGCTCCCTGGAAAGCTGCAATTTTACCTGATTCATATGGTTGCTGTAAATATGAACATCACCAAAGGTGTGAATAAAATCTCCTGCTTCGTAACCGCAAACCTGCGCCATCATCATTGTTAAAAGCGCGTAGGAAGCTATATTGAAAGGTACCCCAAGGAAAACATCGGCGCTTCTTTGATAAAGCTGAAGGGATAGTTTTCCATCGGCCACGTAGAACTGAAAGAAAGCGTGGCAGGGCGGAAGGGCAGCTTTACCGTTCGCTACATTTTCTGAAAAAGATTTAGAAGAATCTGGTAAAACAGAAGGGTTCCAGGCAGAAATCAACATTCTCCTGCTATTGGGATTCTTTTTCAGGGTTTCAATAATTTCTTTAATCTGGTCTATTTCTTCGCCATTCCAGTTACGCCATTGCTTACCGTAAACAGGGCCCAGATCACCATTTTCATCGGCCCATTCATTCCAAATTCTTACCCCGTTTTCCTGCAAATATTCAACGTTGGTATCACCTTTTAAAAACCACAGTAATTCATAAATAATAGATTTAAGATGTAGTTTTTTGGTGGTAACCATTGGGAAACCTTCACTAAGGTCAAACCGTAACTGATGCCCAAAAATACTCCTTGTGCCCGTGCCGGTTCTATCGCCTTTATCGGTTCCGTTATCTAAAATATGTTGTAAAAGCTCGTGATATTGTTTCATAAGTTTAGGGTGCAGAAGATTAGTTTTGCAAAAATAGCAAAAGCTTCTTAAATAAAATTCTGAAAGGTATTTTTATAAATTATCCAATGATCATTCCGGCGATTGTTGCCGAAAGTAGCGATGCAATAGTTCCGCCAATTAAAGCTTTCATCCCAAATTCAGATAAAGTTTTTCTTTGCCCCGGTGCTAGCGAGCCAATTCCTCCAATTTGGATTCCTATTGATGCAAAGTTTGCAAATCCGCATAGCATATATGTCGCCATAATTACCGATTTTTCGTAGGTAAGGCTAAGCGCGTTTGCGGTATTTTTAAGATCGGCCAGCTGAACGTAGCCCACAAATTCACTTGCGGCCAGTTTAATTCCCAGCAATTGCCCCATAAGCATCATATCTTCTTTTGCAACGCCAATAAGCCACATTAAAGGAGCGAAAATGGTTCCTAAAATAGCTTCCAGGGAAAATCCTGAATAAGGGGTGTTTTCAGCTAAAAATGCATTTATACCCGTCCAGGAACCTGTCCAGTTCAATATATAATTAATCATCGCGATAAATGCAATAAATACTAAAAGCATTGCTGCTACATTGGCGGCAAGTTTTAAACCTTCTGTAGTTCCATTGGCAATGGCATCAAGAATATTGGAGCCGATTTTATCTGAAGAAACATCAACGTTAGTATTAATTTTATTCTGCTGTGGATATAATATTTTGGAAACTACAATCGCTCCCGGCGCCGCCATTACCGATGCTGCCAATAAGTGTTTTGCAAATTGAAGTCTAAGTTCGGGATCGTCACCACCTAAAAAACCAATATACGCGGCGAGTACACCACCGGCCACCGTTGCCATACCACCAATCATTACCAGTAAAATTTCAGAACGGTTCATTCGTTCCAGGTAAGCTTTAATCATGAGGGGTGCTTCGGTTTGTCCCAGGAAGATATTACCAGCTACACTTAAACTTTCGGCTCCCGAAATTCCTAATAACCGGGTAAGAATCATCGCCATTCCCTTTACTACAATTTGGATAACGCCCAGGTAAAATAGCACCGAGGTTAATGCTGAAAAGAAAATAATGGTGGGTAAAACCTGGAAAAGGAAAATAAAGCCGAAACTATCGACATCCATCATTCCCCCCAGGAGGAATTCACTTCCTGCGGCGGTAAAATCAAGGATTAGCACGAAGATATTTCCTACGAATTCAAATATATTCTGGATAAAAGTAATTTTTAGAACTCCAATTGCTAATAATAATTGGGCTCCAAGACCAATACCAATTGTTTTCCAGTTTATGGCTTTACGATTATTACTGAATAAGAAAGCGATAATAAGCAAGGTGAGCATTCCTAAAGCTCCACGGGCAATACTGCTAACTGAAAGTCCCGCACTGGGAATCATTTCTTTTACCATTGGTGCCGGGATTACCTCTTTTGGATCATTAAATGAGGTATCCTTAAAATGAAATTCTCTATTGGCGTGGTTAATTGCCAGGCTAGAATCTGTAAGCGTAGAAACGCGGTAATTTACAATACTATCCTTAGGGGTGTTGTAAAATAATACGAGCAGTTTATTTTGAAAAATATAATTTCCCCTGGCAAGCGTATCATCGGTTTTAATGAAGCTAAATATTCCCTCGTCTAAGTTTAAGGTGTTGCCATTAATAAAGTTTTCCTGTGAAGCTTCCTGCTGGTTTTGGTCTAAAGTCCAGGTTTTTGAAATGTCTTGAGAAAAAGTGCTGGTCACACTAAATAGAACTAAAATCAGGCAAAACCAGGTTTTATTCATAAAGTCGGGCATTATTTGCGTTTGGAGATTTCGTCCCGTATACGTGCCGCTTTTTCGTAATCTTCATTATTTACGGCCTGGGAGAGCAAAGTTTTTAGTTCGTCTAAAGATAATTTTTTGTAATTGGTATCGTCAGATTTTATATCAATATCATCTGGAAGTAATTCTTCAGAAATTATTTCCTCTTCCTGCTTTTCTGCGGCTTCCTGTTCTGCTTCATCTCCTTTTAGGAAAATTCCAGCTTTATCAAGAATATTTTTATAAGTAAAAATAGGAGCATCAAACCTTAGCGCTAGAGCAATAGCATCGCTGGTACGCGCATCTATAATTTCTTCAATCTTATCGCGTTCGCAAATAAGGCTGGAGTAAAAAACTCCATCTACCAGTTTATGAATAATTACCTGTTTAACGGTGATCTCAAACCTGTCGGCAAAATTTTTAAAAAGGTCGTGGGTTAACGGGCGTGGAGGTTTAATTTCTTTTTCCAGGGCAATCGCAATAGATTGCGCTTCAAAAGCTCCAATAACTATGGGAAGTTTACGTTCTCCCTCTACCTCGCTTAAGATTAAAGCGTAAGCTCCGTTCTGGGTTTGACTATAAGAAATTCCTTTAATATTAAGGCGCACTAAACTCATATATCATCAATTAAAAAGGGCTGTCTAAAGCAGGACTTTCACCGTATTTAGACAGCCCTTTTAAGGGGTGCAAGTTATAAAAATTATGCGTTTTTCGCTTTAAATTCCTTTAGTTTTTCGTTTAGCTTAGGTACGATCTCAAAAGCATCACCAACAACACCGTAATCTGCGGCCTTAAAGAAAGGTGCTTCAGGATCATTGTTAATCACTACTTTAGTCTTGGCAGCGTTAATTCCGGCTAAATGCTGAATAGCGCCAGAAATTCCCACAGCAATATAAAGGTTAGAAGCTACAGGTTTTCCTGTTTGCCCAACGTGTTCGCTATGTGGTCTCCAGCCCATATCACTTACGGGTTTAGAACAAGCAGTAGCTGCACCAAGTATATCGGCCATTTCTTCAATCATTCCCCAGTTTTCCGGACCTTTAAGTCCGCGGCCACCAGAAACTACGATCTCAGCATCGGCGATTGTTACCTTGTCTTTTGCTTTATCTACCGATTCTACATTTACAGTAAAATCACCTTCTTTTAATTCTGGTGAAAAATCTTCAACAGTAGCATCTCCTGCATTTTCTTTTAAGCCGAAAGCATTTTGAGATAATCCCACGATCTTAACATCTGTAGTGATTTTGGTAAAGTTGAAAGCTTTATTGGTAAAAGCGCTTCTTTTTACTGTAAAAGGATCTGTGCTTTCTGGTACTGCCATTACGTTAGAGGCATAACCGGCATTTAAGTGTACCGCTAAAAGTGGAGCCACATATTTGCTGTTCGCACTTTGGCTTACTACAACTATTTTACTTCCTTCTTTTTTTGCAGCCTGTTTCAAGGCATCGGCATAAGCTTCAGCGTTGAATTTGCTTAATTTATCATTTTGGATGTTCAGCACTTTGCTAACACCATATTGGCCAAGTTCAGAAGCATCGGTTGCATTGAAGCTTACCGCTACTACATCATCGCCACCGGCTACTTCTTTTGCGTAAGAAGCAACTTCAAAAGCAGCTTTTTTAAACTTGCCATCTTCGGTTTCTGTATATACTAAAACTGACATATTATTTATTTTTTTGTCATTTCCGCGCATGCGGAAATCTATTTTATACTCCTTTCCACATTTATTTTAATAAAAGCGGAAATTTTATTTTCTAATTTATATCGCTTTGGCTTCGTTATGAAGTAAATCTATCAATTCATCAAGATTTTCAGGATCTACCAGTTTTACATCTCCTTTTGGAGCTGGTTTTTCAAACTTCACAGCTTCGGTATGAGTAGTTGCCTCATCGGGTTCTACAACATTAAGCGGCTTTTTACGGGCTTGCATAATTCCACGCATATTTGGAATCTTAAGATCGCTCTCTTCAACCAAACCTTTTTGTCCTCCAATAACTAATGGAAGGGAAGCGGTTAAGGTTTCTTTACCACCATCTATTTCTCTAATTGCTGTAGCTTTATCACCTTCAACCTCTAAACTAATACAGGTATTAATGAAGTTAGCGTCAAGAATTGCGGCAAGCATTCCCGGTACCATTCCACCATTATAGTCAATAGATTCGCGGCCAGCAATTATAAGGTCGTAACCACCTTCTTTAGCAACTTTTGCCAATTGTTTTGCTACCTGGAAACCATCGGTTGCAGGAGTATTTACTCTTATAGCATTATCGGCTCCAATAGCCAGGGCTTTTCTTAAAGTTGGTTCAGTTTCAGCGCCACCTACATTTACTACATCTACACTTGCGCCTTGTTTTTCTTTAAACCACATGGCACGGGTAAGTCCAAATTCATCATTTGGGTTAATTACAAAATTCACTCCGTTGGTATCGAATTTCGAATCGCCGTCGGTAAAATTGATTTTTGAGGTAGTATCAGGAACATGACTAATACATACTAATATTTTCATTATAGCGAGTTTTTTAAATTTATAACGATTTCGTTTACGAAGTTACATAATTTAATTCAGAAAATGCTATGCACGCATAATAAAATTCAGGAATTTTAATTCTTGAAATTTTATTGAATTCTTAAATAAACAGCAAATAATATAATTTAACAGCATAAAATAATAGTAAAATTCCTTATTTATTAATTGAAAGGCGTGTATTTTTAATTGATATAGCCTGCTTGCAAATTTTTGTGGATTATTAGTGGTGAAAACTTTATTGAATTACTATTTTTGTTCTTTCAAGATATATAAATAGTATAGCATATAATGAAGACAATTCAATTTAGGGAAGCCGTTCAGCAAGCGATGAGCGAAGAGATGCGAAAAGACGAGTCTATTTATTTAATGGGCGAGGAAGTAGCAGAATATAATGGTGCTTACAAAGCCTCTAAAGGTATGTTGGACGAGTTTGGCCCTGAGCGCGTAATAGATACCCCAATTGCTGAACTTGGATTTTCGGGAATTGGAGTAGGTTCAGCAATGAATGGTAACAGGCCAATCATTGAATTTATGACCTTTAACTTCTCTTTAGTTGGAATTGACCAGATAATAAACAATGCGGCCAAAATGCGGCAAATGAGTGGTGGGCAGTTTAATATTCCCATCGTTTTTAGAGGGCCAACCGCTTCTGCAGGTCAATTAGGTGCAACGCACTCGCAGGCTTTTGAAAGCTGGTTTGCTAACTGCCCGGGTTTAAAAGTTATTGTTCCTTCAAACCCTTACGATGCTAAAGGTTTGCTTAAAGCTGCAATTAGAGATGACGATCCTGTGATCTTTATGGAAAGCGAGCAAATGTATGGTGATAAAGGAGAAGTTCCTGAAGATGAGTATGTAATTGAAATTGGTAAAGCCGATATTAAAAGAGAAGGTAGCGATGTAACAATTGTTTCTTTCGGAAAAATTATAAAAGAAGCTTACAAAGCAGCTGATAAATTAGCGGAAGACGATATCTCTTGTGAGATCATAGATCTTAGAACAATTCGTCCAATGGATCACGAGACCATTTTAGAGTCGGTTAAGAAAACCAATCGTTTGGTGATTTTAGAAGAAGCCTGGCCTTTTGGAAATATTGCTACTGAAATTACTTACCAGGTGCAATCCAAGGCTTTTGATTATTTAGATGCGCCAATTGTAAAAATAAACACTGCCGATACTCCGGCACCTTATTCTCCTGTATTGCTTAAAGAATGGTTGCCAAACAGCGACGATGTAATTAAAGCAGTGAAACAGGTTATGTATATTGACTAAACCAGCATGATGCTGGACGCAAAAATTAGTAATAAACAGTCAGCTAATTATAAGTCTGTGAGTAATTCCATTATTGGAACAAACTTACAAATAGATAGAAAATCCTTATAAATTTGAAACTTCATCGGATGCTGATTCGATGAAGTTTTTTTTTGCCCTGAAGAATGAAGATGACGAAAGCAAATTTTCTTTCCCTATTCTTATTAATGTGCTGTACCATGCTTATGGCACAAACCAAAGTTGGCGGTGTGGTTAAAGACCAAAACGGCGAAGCACTTCCATTTGTAAATGTGATCTTTAATAATTCTTCGGAAGGAACCACTTCTAGTGAAAACGGGAAGTTCTATTTGCAAAGTGAAAATAACCATACCGAACTCAAAATTTCTTTTATCGGTTATAAAACTGAAATAATCCCGCTTCAGCACAAAACCAATCTATCTCTTGAAATTGAATTACATGAAGAGGCTTCCAGTCTTGGTGAAGTAAAAATAGTTAGGGGAAAAACTTCAAAAAAGAATAATCCCGCTATAGATATTCTAAAGAAGATCTGGGAAAATAAACGCGATAATGGGGTTTCTGCTTTTAAACAATATGAGTATAAAAAATACGAAAAGCTGGAATTCGATTTAGATGGGATTGATAGCTCTGTAGTGAAAAACCCGGTTTTTAATGGTATGGAATTCATTTTTGACTATTCTGATACCAATAGAATTTCGGGGAAAACCATTCTTCCTGTTTTTATTAATGAATCGGTTTCCAAGGTTTATGGCGATAATATTGAAAATGAAAAACGCGAAGATCTTTTAGGAAATAAGAATTCCGGATTTGAGCAAAATCAAAACCTAATTGCTGCGGTAAAAGATGTGTATGATGAATATAATGTCTACAACAATTATATCAAGGTTTTTGATAAGAGTTTTGTAAGTCCGCTTTCCACAACCGGTATCAACAACTATAATTATGTATTGAACGATAGTACTTATATAGAAGATAAATGGTGTTACAATATTATTTATTATCCACGGCGCGAGAGCGAGCTTACTTTTAAAGGAGATTTTTGGGTAAACGATACTACCTGGGCGGTAAAGAAAATTAATCTTGAAGCTTCGCGTGATGCCAATATAAACTGGGTAAAAGAACTGTATATAGAACAGGAATTTGAAGTGCTAAACGATTCTGTTTTTCTGATTTCTAAAGATTATTTCCAGGCTAATTTCTCATTAACAAAAAAAGAAAGTTCAAAAGGAGTTTACGCAAAACGTACCCGGGTTTTTGGGGAATATCAATTCAACATAAAGAAAGCAGAAGATTTTTACGATAAGCGAGCTTATAAATTCAACGCAGAGGTCTATAAACGGGATCAGGAATTTTGGAAAGAAAACCGTCTGGAAGAGCTAAATAAGGAAGAGGAAGATATTTATGTGATGCTGGATAGCTTAACCAATGTTCCCGCCTTTAATAGAATTTACGATATCGCCACCATCGCAGAATCTGGTTATGTAGAATTTAACGGCTGGGATTTTGGTCCTGTTTATTCTTTGTTCGATTATAATCAGGTAGAAGGCTTTAGAACCCGGGTGGGTGGTAGAACTTATTTTGGACAGCACGATCCCTGGCGAATTGAAGGTTATTTAGCCTATGGTTTTAAAGATGATAAATTTAAATATGGAATTTCCGGAAAATGGCTTTTAGATTCAAAGTCATGCCTAATTATATCTGGCGGAAAAAGACGCGATATAGAACAACTGGGCGCAAGCTTAACCAATAATACAACAGATGTTTTGGGTCGCAGTTTGGCATCATCTGGTTTGGTAAGCGTGGGCGATAACGATAAATTGAGTAATATAGATTTAAGTACCGTAAATCTTGAAATTGAGCCCTGGTATAATTTTAATGTTCGGTTTGGTGCTTCTTACCGCGAGTTAAGTTCGGCCTCGCCGGCGTTTAGTTTAGATTATTATACTAATGAAGCTCGAACCGAAACTGCTTCAATCATAAAACAAACCGAAATTTCTTCCACGTTCACGTATACTCCCGGCAGGCAAACTTCAGGATTTGGGGTTGAACGAAATGTAGTGAACGAAGAGGAATTCCCTACCTTTTTCCTTAATTACACATTGGGTTTAAAAAACGTATTAAATAGCGATTTCAATTACAAGAAAGTACAGTTTTTTTACGATCAGCCACTTAAGATTGGAGGGTTTGGGAGGGCAAATGCCAGTTTGGAAGCCGGAAAAACCTTTGGGAAAGTTCCGTTGGGACTTTTAAACGTGGTGCCGGGAAACCAAACTTATTTCGCTATGTATAATTCGTTTCCCGTGCTTAATTTCTATGAATTTGTAACCGATACTTATGTCTCCGCGCATTTTGATCATAATTTCAATGGACGGTTATTTGCCCGAATTCCGGTTTTACGAGAATTAAATTTACGGGAATTGATAGGCGCCAGAGCGGTTTGGGGAGAAATTTCAGAAGAAAATAAAGCTTTAAATGCGTCCGGAATTCCGCTGCGAGCACCAAATAAAGCACCTTATTATGAATATAGCGTTGGAGTAGGAAATATTCTTAAATTTCTAAGTATTGAAGCTCATTTTAGAGGAAATTATTTTGATGTTCCAGAGTCGCGGTCTTTTGCGGTAACAGCTTCCTTTGGTTTTCACTTCTAAATACGCCGAATTAATATTGATTTTCACTATATTTGCCGCCCTTAAATGAGAAAAAAGAAAGAAAAATGTCAGAAAGTTTTGATGTATTAATAGAGATCCCAAAGGGGAGTAGAAACAAATATGAGTACGATTTTGAGCTAAAGAAAGTCCGTTACGACAGGATGATCTTTTCTTCTATGATGTACCCGGCCGATTACGGTTTTATACCAAATACCCTTGCGCAGGATAGTGATCCATTAGACGTCCTGGTGTTGGTAAGTGAACCAACTTTCCCTGGAGTAGTAATGGAAGTTAAGCCAATTGGCGTTTTCCACATGGCCGATGAAAAAGGACCCGATGAGAAAATTATTTGTGTGCCGGTTTCAGATCCTATTTGGAATAGATTGAATGATCTAAATGAATTGAACGGTCACATGGTTAAAGAAATTGAACATTTCTTTAAAGTTTATAAGGATCTTGAGAAGAAAAAAGTAGATGTTGGTGGTTGGGGCGATGCAAAAGAAGCTCGAGAAATTATAAAACAATGTGTAGAGCGTTTTGAGAATTTTGATGGTGATAAAGGCCAGTTTGGAATACAACCTTAATTTCAATCATATAATTTTGATAATTTAAAAGCAATAACCTTAAAAAGTTATTGCTTTTTTAATTATCATTGATTTACTACATTAGCCATATTAACTAAAACTTAACAATTAATATGGAATCAATGATGATTTATATGCCTGCAATACTTGCAGTCGTTGGCCTTGTTTTTATGTGGGCCAAACGTTCGTGGGTCTTAAAACAGGATGCCGGAGACGGCAAGATGAAAGATATTTCTTCACACATCTACGAAGGGGCGCTCGCCTTTTTAAATGCAGAATATAAATTACTTAGTTTTTTTGTAGTAGGAGCCAGTATTGCACTAGCTGCTATTGCTTATGTAGTGCCAACCACGCATTACCTGATTATCGTTGCTTTTATCTTTGGTGCGTTTTTCTCTGCCCTTGCCGGAAACATGGGAATGAAAATCGCTACCAAAACCAATGTTAGAACCACCCAGGCGGCCAGAACAAGTTTGCCGCAAGCATTAAAAGTTTCTTTTGGTGGCGGTACCGTCATGGGACTTGGCGTTGCCGGTCTTGCCGTATTGGGACTTACTGGTTTTTTTATTCTTTTCTTTCATTATTTCATGGGAGGCGAATGGACAAATACTACACAAATGACGGTAGTCCTGGAAACCCTTGCCGGTTTCTCTTTGGGTGCCGAATCTATAGCCTTGTTTGCCCGTGTGGGTGGCGGTATTTACACTAAAGCGGCCGATGTTGGAGCCGATTTAGTAGGTAAAGTTGAAGCAGGAATTCCTGAAGACGACCCTCGTAACCCTGCCACCATTGCCGATAACGTGGGCGATAACGTTGGAGATGTAGCCGGAATGGGTGCCGATCTTTTTGGAAGTTATGTAGCCACCGTTCTTGCGGCGATGGTTTTAGGAAACTACATTATTGAAGATATGGGTGGAAATATCGTTGATTCCGGATTTGGTGGAATTGGCCCTATTTTATTACCTATGGCTATTGCAGGTGCGGGAATTATCATTTCTATAATCGGAACTTTATTAGTGAAAATTAGCAGTAACTCGGCTAAAGAAGCTGAGGTTCAGAAAGCTTTAAATATTGGAAACTGGACAGCTATAATTCTTGTAGCCGTGGCCAGTTATTTTCTGGTAACCTGGATGCTTCCTAAAGAAACCCTAACTATGGGCTTTTTTGTTGGCGGAGCCGAAGGTTTTGAATATATGGATATTTCATCCATCAGGGTGTTTTACGCCTGTTTAGTAGGAATTGTTGTTGGGGGTGTAATTTCAGCAGTAACAGAATATTATACAGGTCTTGGTAAAAAACCGGTGCTTTCTATCGTACAAAACTCAAGTACGGGTGCCGGAACCAATATTATTGCCGGTTTAGCTACCGGGATGATCTCAACATTTCTTTCCGTCTTATTATTTGCAATTGCAATTTGGGCATCTTACGCTTTTGCCGGCTTCTACGGTGTTGCGCTAGCAGCCTCTGCAATGATGGCGACTACGGCAATGCAATTGGCAATTGACGCTTTTGGCCCTATAGCCGATAATGCCGGTGGAATTGCTGAAATGAGTGAACTTCCCGCTGAGGTTAGAGAACGTACAGATATCCTGGATTCCGTAGGAAATACTACCGCGGCTACAGGGAAAGGTTTTGCGATTGCTTCAGCAGCACTTACTTCGCTTGCGCTTTTTGCTGCATATGTGACTTTTACAGGAATAGACGGGATCAATATTTTTAAAGCTCCAGTTTTAGCGATGTTGTTTATCGGCGGAATGGTGCCGGTCGTATTTTCGGCATTAGCAATGAAATCTGTTGGGAAAGCAGCGATGAAAATGGTGGAAGAAGTTAGACGACAGTTTAAAACTATTCCCGGAATTATGGAAGGAACCGCGAAACCTGAATATGATAAATGTGTGGCGATTTCTACTGAAGCGGCTTTAAAAGAAATGCTGCTTCCAGGAGTTTTAACCATTGGTTTCCCTATCGCGATCGCCCTTATCCCAATGCTTTTTGGATATGAAAATGTATTGATCGCTGAAATGCTTGGAGGTTATATGGCCGGGGTTACGGTAAGCGGAGTGCTTTGGGCAATTTTTCAGAATAATGCAGGCGGTGCCTGGGATAATGCTAAAAAGTCTTTTGAAGCAGGAGTAATGATTAATGGGGAAATGACGTACAAAGGTTCTGAGGCACATAAAGCGGCAGTAACCGGAGACACCGTTGGTGATCCTTTTAAAGATACTTCAGGACCTTCGATGAATATTTTAATAAAATTAACCTGTTTAATTGGTTTGGTGATCGCACCAATTCTTGGAGGCCATACCGAAGGCGATATTCCTAACGAAGGGGCTTCTATAGAGATGGAACAAAATATAAATGCCGAAGATGTAGCTGAAAATCTTTCAGAAGAAATTCAGGTAAATATGACTTCGGAAGGAAATAAAACCATTGCAAAAGTGAGGATAACCACCACGATAAAAGGGAAAACCACAGTTCAGCAAAAAACCTTTACAGGTACTAAAGCTGAAGTTGAAAAACAAGTACAGGATTTAAAAGATAAAGTCTGATCGTTTTTCGGATTATAGAATAAAAAGAGGTTGTTTGAAATCCTTATAAAACGTCATCCTGAATTTATTTCAGGATCTAACATGATTATAATTTACTTCATGTTAGAAGCTGAAACAATCCCGAAGCGTCGGGACGCTTGGCGAAAACAGAGAAAATCAAACAGCCTCTTTTCTTTTAAATAGACCTATTTAGCCTTTTTATTTACGCGTTTTTCAGCGAGCTTGTTTAAGTCTTCATCTGCAGTGTATTCTTCATCAAGGGTTTTCTGCAATGTTTTTGCTGCATCCTTATGGCCTAATTCTTTGGCGTATCTCACCAGGGTACCGTAGCCTGAAATTTCATAATGCTCAACCCGCTGGGCATCTGCGATAAGACCGGCGTCCCTCACATCATCTTCCGCATCTTCTTTTAGAAAAGACTCTGCCTCTTCAATAAGGCCTTTCATAGCTTTACATTCTTCGCCAGTTGGTTTAAACCCTAAATCTTTACTAACTTCTTCCAATCGTTTTTTGTGCTCTTTGGTTTCTTCCAAATGATTTTCAAAAGCCTTTTTCAGTTTTTCATCATTTGCAGCTTTTGCCATTTTCGGTAAAGCTTTTACTAACTGGCTTTCGGCACTGTAAAGGTCTTTTAATTGGTGCTCAAATAGATCTTCTAACTTTTTCATAATTAAATATTTAATGGTTAAAATTGTTAGATAAATTTATAAGCAAACTGAACTGGAGCAAGTTAAATGAGTGATAAAGCTTTGTTGTTTATTCCTTAAATTTTTTAAGCAAGTAATCTTCATTTTAATTTTAACAAAGCTACAACTAAGCTTACGCGGTAATTCCCTTAATTTTAATTGGAAACTTTTTTATTAACCAAAAATTGAATATTATGGCTAAAGATCATGGACCATCAATTAAGAATGATGAACAGTATGAGGAACTTCGCGATAAAGGAATGAGCAAATCTAAAGCCGCGAGAATTGCAAACGATTCTAACTCTGGTGAAAAAGGAGGAAAAGCCGATAAATACGAAGAACGTACTAAAGAGGAACTTTATGAGAAAGCCCAGGAGATTGGAATTGAAGGTAGAAGTGATATGAGTAAAGATGAGTTAATTAAAGCCCTTAGAAACCACTAGAATGAGATCTATATGGAATGGCTCTATTAGCTTCGGACTGGTTTCTATACCGGTAAAATTATATTCTGCTTCAGAAAGTAGAAAACTGGATTTGGATATGCTGGATAAGCACGATAATGCCCGCATAAGGTATAAACGTGTGAATGAAGATACCGGGAAAGAAGTGGAGTGGAAAGATATTGTAAAGGGTTTTAAAAAGGATGAAGATTATATTGTACTCGAGAAAGAGGATTTTGAAAATGCGAACCTTAAAAAGAGTAAAACTATAGATATTGAAGAATTTGTGGCCGAAGATGATGTGGCCGAAGTTCTTTATAAAAAGCCCTATTTTCTGGAACCTCAAAAAGAAGGCGGTAAATCTTATAATTTACTCCGCGATGCTTTGAAAAAAACCGGGAAACTGGGCGTGGCTACTTTTGTAATGCGCCAAAAAGAGTACTTAAGCCTGGTTGGTGTTTACGATAAAGCTTTGGTACTTCACGTAATAAGATTTTCAGATGAAATTAGGGAAACCAAAGACCTGAAGTTGCCAAAAACTAAAGTCGCCAAAAAAGAGGTAGATATGGCTATTTCCCTTATAGAACAGTACACTACAGAATTTGATCCAGATAAGTTTAAAGATGTTTATAACGATCAATTAATGAAGATCATTGAATCAAAGAGCACCGGTAAAAAGCCGAAGCCGCAAAAATTTAAAGATGAACCTACCCAGGCCAAAGATCTTATGGCTAAACTAAAAGCCAGTTTAGATAAAAAGAAAAAATCTAAAGCATCCTAAGCGATGGGTTTAGAAGATTATAAAAAGAAACGTGACTTTAATAACACACCAGAACCCGGTGCCGATTTTTCTACCGAAAACCGGGGAAGGTTTGTTATTCAGCGGCACGAGGCTACGCGCCTGCACTACGACCTACGCCTGGAAATGGAAGGCGTTTTAAAAAGTTGGGCCGTTCCTAAAGGTCCCTCCATGAACCCGAAAGACAAACGTCTTGCCATAGAAACCGAAGATCATCCCGTAAAATATCTACATTTTGAAGGCACAATTCCTAAAGGAAATTATGGTGCCGGGGAAATGCAAATTTGGGATAAAGGAACTTTTAAAGCCGCTTCAAAAACCAATGATAATCTTGAAGAACAATGGGAAGATGGCAACCTAAAAATCGTTTTTAGCGGAAAAAAGATAAAAGGAGAATTTGCCCTGGTAAAAACCAAACGCGGTGATAAGAAAAATCAGTGGCTGCTTATTAAAAAGAAAGACGATTTTTCTACCGATCTGGATTATGATGCGGAAGTTTTTTCTGAAAAATCTTCTAAAAGTAAGAGCTCCGATAAATCTAAAGGGAAAGTCAGGAAAATAAAACCTTCAGAATTTATAAAGCCTATGCTGGCCACCACCGGCAAAAAAATATTTAACGATCCCGATTGGATTTACGAGTTAAAATGGGACGGTTACAGAGCGCTGGCCAATATTGAAGACGGCAAGGTAGATCTTTATTCCCGCAATGGGATTTCCTTTAATTCTAAGTTCTCAAAATTGGTTAAAGATTTAGAACAGATTGAGCACGATGTGATTTTAGATGGTGAAATCGTGGTATTGAATAAAGAGGGAATTCCACAGTTCCAGGCTTTGCAAAATTATAATGAAAACACCCCGGGAGCCTTGCGTTTTTATGTTTTTGATATGCTTTTTCTCAATGGGCATTCTATGCTGAATTTACCACTTTTAGAGCGCAAAAGTTTAATTCCGGAGGTGGTGGAAAATTTGGATTTGGTCCAATATTGCGATCATATAGAAGGAATGGGTACCGCATTTTATAATAAAGCTATAGACCTGGGATTGGAAGGTGTGATCGCCAAAAAAGCCGATGCTACCTATTCTCCCGGGTATAGAACTGAAAAATGGCTGAAATTAAAAGGTGAAAACACCCGGGAAGTGCTTATTTGCGGATATACTACTTCAGAAGGTGCTGTTTTTGGTTCATTGATTATGGGCGCTTATGAAGATGAAGATTTAAAATATATAGGAAATTGCGGTACCGGTTTTTCGAACGACGAACAGAAAGCATTGTTGAAAAAGTTTAAAAGCCGGGAACGAAAAACCTCTCCTTTTTCAGGAAAAATAAATTTAAAAGGAAGAGAACCGGTTTGGATGCGCCCCGATTTGATTGCTGAAGTAAAGTTTTCAGAAATTACAAAAACCGGTAAATTAAGGCATCCGGTTTTTAAGACTTTGCGAAAAGATAAGGACCCGGAAGAAATTTCAGCTGAAGAAATTATTGAAAATAAAGCTTCCGAAGAAAATAAATCTAAGAAATCAACTTCTAAAAGAAAGTCTGGAGAAAGCCTGGAAATAGATGGGATAGATGTTCCGTTTACTAATCTGGACAAAGTATACTGGCCTGATTCCGGGTTTAGAAAATATGATTTAATAGATTATTATATCCAGGTTTCAGAAGTCATGTTGCCCTACTTAAAAGATCGCCCGCAAAATTTGCACCGGCATCCTAACGGCATTAAAAAACAAGGCTTTTACCAGAAAGATAACGAAGGAAATTTACCCGATTGGATAGCAACCACAGAAATTTATTCGGAATCTTCTGAAAAAGATATTGAGTATTTGCTTTGCCAGAATGAGCCCACGCTTTTATATATGGCTAATTTGGGTTGTATAGAGATCAATCCGTGGAATTCCAGGGTGGAAAATCTAGATTTTCCCGATTATACGGTGATAGATTTAGACCCTTCAGATAAAAATACTTTTGAAGAGGTTATTGAAGTTGCCCAGGCCGCAAAAGAAGTCATGGACCTAGCAAAAATAGAAGGTTACTGCAAGACTTCAGGTTCCAGCGGACTTCATATTTATATTCCGCTGGGCGGAAATTATTCTTATGATGAAGCACGGGATTTTACCAAATTGCTGTGTTATTATATCGCAGATAAAGTCCCGAAAATAACCAGTATGGATCGCGCTAAAAAGAAGCGAAAAGACAAGATCTACCTGGATTATTTACAAAACCGAAGAGGCCAAACTTTAGCTTCTGCCTATTGCGCACGCCCAAAACCCGGTGCGCCGGTTTCAGCTCCTTTAGAATGGAAAGAAGTGAAAAGCGGACTTAAAATTCTTGATTTTACCATTAAAGATATGCCGCAGCGAATTCAGAAAAAAGGAGATTTGTTTACCAAAGTACTAGAAGAGGAGATTGATATGGAAAAGGCCATGCAAAACCTGGAATCTTCCTAAAGTTTATTTAAAAGCAGGGCAGGGCTTCTTTATAATTTTTAAATTGACTGGATAATCGAGTCTTGAAAGCTCCCAGGCTTACCTCGAAATTAAAATATATTTTCTATAAATACTTCTTGAGGTTGCTCGGGGGCAAATTTATTTAAAGTGCAAATTAATGAAGAAAAGATTACGCAAACTTGCTGGCCGGTATAAGCTCATAGACCAGGTTTTAATTACGCCCTATAGAAGCTATGGAACCCATTCACACCTTTATATAAAAGGGCGCGTGTTGGATAATGAACCCTTAAAAATTACCCAGGATGCGAATATTTTTAAAACGATAAAAACCACTTATAAACAATTTGATACGTTTGAAATTCCTGATGCGCAGGTAGATTTAAGTCTTCCGGAAAAAGTACAGGCCACCACACAAAGTGATGACGAAGGTTTCTTTTTATTTGATAATACCATAGAACAAAACCTGGCAGAACACGCCGACGAAGAGGGCTGGCTGGATTATGATATTTTTTATAAAGGTCCGTTAGGAAAAAAGACAGAATTATTGGAAGATCCTTTTAAAGGAGATTTTTTAATTCCCGATCCAAATGCTGAATATGGAGTAATTAGCGATATAGACGATACTATTTTGCACACCGGCGTAACTTCATTTTTAAAACTGCGGTTGCTAAAAAATTCACTGCTTACCAATGCTTATAATAGAATTCCATTAAAGGGTGCGGCTGAATTTTACCAAAAACTGCACACCGGTAGAGATGGGACGCCTAATAATCCTATTTTTTATTTAAGTAACAGTCCGTGGAATTTATACGAATACCTCAAACTATTTTTAGATCATAATGCTTTCCCGAAGGGACCAATTTTGCTTCGAAAATTCAGAACGCCTTTTGATGGAAGTATAAAACCTGAAAAACCTCATAAACAAAAAGAGATCGCCAATATTTTAAAGACTTATCCTGAAATGAATTTTATTCTTATTGGTGATAGTGGCGAGCACGATGCATCTATTTACACCGAAATCGCTGCCCAGTACCCAGATAGAATTCTGGCAATTTATTTAAGAAGCGTAAAGCATAAAAAACAAATGAGCCGCGTACGCAGTATCATAGATAATTTTGAAACCACGCCGGTGCTAATGGTTGAGACTTCGCAGGAAGCCGTAGAACATGTCAGGGAACATGGTTTTATTTAGAAAACTGAAAATTTAATCATCTATACTTTGCCCAACTGCTGTTTTTCTACTTGCAGGCGCTTTTCTTGGCATAGTTCTAAATATATGATCCCATAACGGAGAGGAAACCCCAAAGGCCCTATCTGATTCACGATAATGGTGAATACTGTGATGGTGCCATAAAGTTTTTAGGAAATTATTGGGCACTTTAAAAGCGTGTACCGAATAATGCACCGCCAGGTAACCTGCATATCCTATTAGAAATCCGGCCAAAAATCCGAATACATAATCGCCTAAAACTGCCCGGTAAATTATAAAGAGTACAGTAGCAATTATAAGGCTTAAAACCGGAGGCATTGCCAATCGTGATTTATCTTTAGGATAATCGTGGTGCACCCCGTGCATAGTATAAGAAATCTTCTTTTTACGTTCACTCGTTGCGGGAATATGATACAAATACCGGTGCATAATATATTCTACAAAAGTGAAAAAGAAAAGTCCGGATACGAAGAGGCCTACCATTATTGGTGTTTCAAACCCTTTTTCAATAATTCCATAGTAAATTAATGCCACAGCAATTACTCCAAAAATAATCAACGGAAAAGAAATATGCGTGTGCGTAAGTTTTTCTAAAATTGGGTTGTCAAATAACTTTGGAGAACCCTTATGTTTTGGTCTTTTAAGTTTTGTTGATTCCATTTTTAATAGATTTAAAATAAACCATGAATTTCAGCGTCAATACGGTTGATAATATCTCCCAAATCTTCGGGGTTATCTACAAAATTAATATTATCGACGTCTATTATTAACAAATTTCCTTTGGTATAATTGTGTACCCAGGCTTCATATCTTTCATTTAACCTGCTTAAATAATCTATTGAAATCGAGTTTTCGTAGTCCCGACCTCGTTTATGTATCTGAGACACCAAATTAGGAATACTACTTCTTAAATAGATAAGTAGATCGGGTCCCTGCACCACGCTTTCCATAAGGTCAAAAAGCGAACTGTAATTTTTAAAATCCCTATTGGTCATTAAACCCATAGCATGTAGGTTTGGTGCAAAAATATGGGCATCCTCATAAATAGTTCTGTCCTGTATTATCTTTTTTCCGCTTTCACGAATTTGTAAGATTTGCCTAAACCTGCTATTTAAAAAATAGATCTGCAGGTTAAAAGACCAGCGTTCCATTTTATTATAAAAATCTTCGAGATAGGGATTCTCCAATACATCTTCATACTGCGCTTCCCAGTTGTAATGTTTTGCCAATAATTTAGTAAGCGTGGTTTTACCTGCTCCTATATTCCCTGCAATCGCTACGTGCATAAATTCATTAAATTAGATAGTTATTTGGGGCGCTAAAAAAGCGCGGGTGTAAAGATACAAGAATTAAGGCGGCCTGTATTTTACACCCTGTCAAAATACTCATAAATCTTGAAAAGCTAAAGGAATTGAATCTATATCTCCCTAAATTTGATTAAATTAAAACAAGAATTACGGCTTATGACATCAATGTTAAAATTTATTTTCTTTTTATTTTTCTTCGGAATTTTTATCGGTTCGGCGCAGGAAAAGCAAAACGACCATCTTATGATTACTGAAAGTAAGTATGGTTTTGAAAGTACCGTATCCAGATTAGAATCGGTGGTGAAGCAAAATGAAGCCCTTTCACTTTTTGCTAAAATAGATCATTCTGCAAATGCCGAAGATGCGAATTTAGAACTTAACAAAGCCAGTGTTCTAATTTTTGGAAACCCTAAGCAGGGAAGTTTACTTATACAAAAAGATCAGCTTGCCGGTTTGGATCTTCCGCTTAAAATGTTGGTGTATAAAAATGGTGATATAACCGAAGTCACATACAGTAGTGTAAATTACCTGAAATCAAGGTTTGAATTTAAAGGAGTCAGGAACCTGTCTAAGGTGAAAAAGGGGCTTAAAGATATGGCTTCAAAAGCTTCAGGAGGAAAGGTTAAAAAATCGGGAAAATTTAAAGTAGATACCCATGAAGGCATTATTTCAGAAATAAGCGAATTTGATTTTAAAACTACTTACGACCGACTGATCACTGCTATTGAAGAAAATCCTAATCTAAAAATTTTTTCAGAAATAGATCATTTTAAAAATGCAGAGCAGGTGGGTGTGGGATTACGTTCTACCAGGTTAATCATTTTTGGCAATCCTAAAGTTGGTACACCAATTATGCAGGAGAACTCCCGAATTGCACTGGAGTTTCCGGTTAAATTTCTGGTTTGGCGGGACGAGGCCGGGATAGTAAAGATTTCTTATAACGATCCTGCTTTTTTAGCCAAAAGGTTTAAACTAACTCAAAATATTTCGCAATTGGAAACTATGAAAAATGCTTTAGAGAATTTGAGTAAAAATGCAGCGAAATATTAAGTGAGATTATCTTTAACCAGTTTTCTGTATTGATTTGGTGTTATTTTCTCGAAACGTTTAAATTGACGGTTAAAATAGCTGGTATTGTTAAATCCGCTCTTATAAGCGATGTCGGCAAACTTGCTATTTGTTCTTTGGATTAGTTTCTTCGCAAATTTAATTCGTTCCCCGTTTAGATAATCTATAGGACTTTCACCAAGCGTATTTTTAAAACTTCGGTAAAAATTTGAAGTACTCATACAGGCTTTATCTGCCAGCTTATCTACCTGAATGTTTTCGGTAAGATGTTCTCGCATATATTTTACGATAAACGCCATTCTATTATTATCAAAAAGCGTTTCATTATCCAGGAGCATTACTTTTGCTTTAGTTTGAAGTAACCTGATAATTAGTTCCTTTACCATTAAATCTAACAAAGCATCTTTAGCTTTACCATCTTCCAGGAAAGTGCTAAAAATACGATCTAACACAAATTGTACCTGCTGGTTATTAGCCAGGTGTACCGCGCTGGCATCAAAGCTATGTTGATCGTTTTCGAAATCTATACGTGTGTTTTCATTAAAGATTTCTACCGTTTCTTTTATTTTATCGGGATCAATTCCCAGGGCGAGACATCGCGTAGGATTTTTTGAATTGGCCAGGGGAAAATCAATGACCATCTTTTTATCTGAAGGTAACACTACAGATTCTCCCGGGAAAAAATCAAAAGATTTCATTCCTTCCAGGTGCATTATTTTTTTTCCCGTAAGCATACTTGCAATAATTGGAAAGCTAAACTGAAGGTTCACACTTTCTGCTACCTGCCGCGTTTCAAAAACGTTTAGTTCAGCATAATCAGCACTGTAAATCGTCCTGTTTTCAATAGAAGTATTCAGCTTTAAATTGCGATTATAGTTTGATATATTGGTATTCAAAACCCGTTTAATTTAATAAGTTAATAGTAATGTAATACTTATTTGTAGAAAAGTTCAATTATTTACTCTTAAAATTAGGGATATTAGGAATGTAATTTAAAAAATATTTCTATGAGCTATTCAGCACCAAAATTTAAAGAAAAATATGGCAATTTTATTAACGGGAAATTTCAGGATCCCATAGATGGGAAATACTTTGAGAACCATTCGCCGGTAGATAATAAATTACTAGCCAAATATCCAAGATCTAACGATAAGGATGTAAAAAGCGCGATAGAAGCTGCTAACAATGCTAAAGATGAATGGGGCAAAACTTCGGCCTCAGAACGGGCTGCGATTTTGCATAAAATAGCCGATGTGATACAGGAAAACCTGGAAACTTTCGCGCAAATGGAAACCGCCGATAACGGGAAGTCTATACGCGAAACAATGAATGCTGATGTTCCCCTGGCGGTAGATCATTTTAGATATTTTGCTTCAGCTATTAGAGCAGAAGAAGGATCGGCTACAGAACTTAACGAAAATACCCTTTCCTTAATTATCAACGAGCCACTTGGCGTGGTTGCTCAAATTATTCCCTGGAATTTTCCACTATTAATGCTTGCCTGGAAAGTGGCACCCGCATTAGCTTCTGGAAACTGCGTAGTTTTAAAACCTGCAGAACAAACGCCTGCTTCTGCAACATTTTTAGCTGAAAAAATTGCAGATCTTTTACCTCCGGGAGTTTTTAATGTTATTCACGGTTTTGGTCCTGAAGCAGGGAAACCTTTGGCTTCCAGCCCAAATGTAGATAAAGTGGCCTTTACAGGAGAAACCACTACCGGGCAGTTAATTATGCAATATGCTTCAAAAAACCTGCACCCGGTAACCATGGAGCTTGGAGGGAAATCGCCTAATGTCTTTTTCAATAGTATTATGGATCACGACGATGCTTTCCTTGATAAATGTATTGAAGGCGCTGTGCTTTTCGCGTTTAACCAGGGTGAAGTTTGTACCGCACCATCCAGGATTTTAATCCAGGAAGATATTTATGATGAATTCATTAAAAGGGTGATAGAGCGCACCAAAGCTATAAAAATGGGTAATCCGTTTGAGGAGTCTACGATGATGGGCGCACAGGCTTCCAGTGATCAGCATCAGAAAATCCTGGAATATATTAAGATAGGTAAGGATGAAGGCGCTGAGGTTTTAGCCGGTGGTGATGCAGCAAAACTTGAGGGAAATTTAGCCAACGGATTTTATATTCAGCCGACTATTTTAAAAGGCCATAATAAAATGAGGGTTTTTCAGGAAGAAATTTTTGGACCTGTGGTAGCGGTTTGCACCTTTAAAGATGAAGCCGAAGCCATTGAAATTGCAAATGATACGATGTATGGTTTGGGTGCCGGAGTTTGGACCCGAGATGCGCATCAATTATATCAAATTCCGCGCGCTATAAAAGCCGGGCGGGTTTGGGTAAATTGTTATCACGATTATCCCGCACACGCGCCATTTGGAGGTTACAAAAAATCTGGTTTCGGAAGGGAAAATCATTTGATGATGCTGAATCATTATAGACAAAGCAAGAATATGCTAATTTCTTATGATAAGAATAAATTAGGATTCTTTTAGAAATGGACTATAAAAGAGTAGAAATAACTCCTGAAGCAGAAAAACTACTGCAAGAACTTAAGCAACAGCACGGTGAGGTGATTTTTCACCAAAGCGGTGGCTGTTGCGACGGGTCTTCACCTATGTTACTGCCAAAAGAGGATTTTTATATTGATGATAATGATTTTCTACTGGGGGAAGTTGGCGGTGTAAATTTTTATATGAGCCACGACCAATTTGAATATTGGAAACATACCCATTTAACTGTAGATATTGTAAAAGGTAGAGGTGGCAGTTTTTCGCTTGATATTCCTACCGGTTATCGTTTTCTAATAAAATCAAGAATGCTGAATGATGAAGAAAACAAGAATTTAAACCCTTAAATTGTTGCTTAAGCAATGCCTGAAAACTGTTTATACCCTAAATATTCAGTTTTTCAGGTTTTTTTACTCGATAATCGAGATTTAATGCTCCGAGGCTTGACTCTAAAATTTGATGTCTTAATTTTTCTGAAAAATTTAATTAAACCACTTATAAATTTCAGAAGAAGTATAGCATTCATTGCATTTAGAAAACATCCACAGGCAGTCTATAAAATCGGTAAGCATATGAAAGAGCAAACCGATGAATATTAACTTCAGAAGCTTATTTTTAATAAAAAGAACCCCTAAAACATAGCCGATAATTGCAAAATGAGAATGTAAAGGATGATAGCCAATTCCACAGCGCATGGGGTCAAATAGAGGATTGGCAAAAACATGGTCCAGATCTACGGCCATAGTGGCGAGTAAGATAAGCCAGTTCCTTTTCCAGTTCTTTTTGTCGTAAAACCAGGCAATAGCGGCAATAGCTATAAAATGAAGAAAATAATGGGTGAATGTTTGCAATTGAAGTTTTTAAAAAATTGAAGCTTCTAAAAAAATATCAAACCCTGGACCTCAGTAAAATTATTAATTATTTTCAGGCTCTTCTTCCTCTTCAGCTGAAGACTCTATTTTGCCCTTTAAAAGATCCTTCATCTTATTTTTTAGTACGATGAATCGCCATATACCGATAGTAAGAAACAATACAGAAATGACCAGGGCCAGATAGCCAATATAATGCATCTCTTCGTATTCCTTTAGCTGAATTAATGCCAAACCACCCAAAAGAAAATACATAGCCGCTTGGGTATAGGATAACAACGTACGTTCATTGGCAAGCTTAGTTCTTTCCAGCGCCAGATGTTCACGAATGATGCTTTCATCTATCTTTCTGTGAGTGAAAAGCTTTCCAAATTTAACCCTTCTCATAAAATTTCATATTTCAGCATAGAAACTGGATAGTTAATTTGCTTTAAAAGTTACCAAATTCGGTTTGTTTAAGCAAGACTTAAATTTAACTATCCAGTTTGTGTTTTTTGGTTTTTTAATTAGTCAACCTATGGCAAGTACAACCGGGAGCGGTAAAGCTCTGGGTGCTTTCGTGCCACGGGAAAGCTGCATTGTATTTGTTGTCTTCCCAATAGAATTCACCGCGTTCTTTCGGGTTATTTCCAATTTCGTTCATCGTTTCAGCATCATATAATCTGCCGTTTACCATCGTGTGAATAACCGATTCAGAATTACGAATATCTTCTAATGGGTTTTCTTCCAAAACAATCAGGTCCGCTAGTTTTCCTTCTTCTAAAGATCCAATTTCGCTACCCATTCCAATATATTCGGCACCGTTAATTGTAGCTGCCTGTAAAGCTTCCATATTGGTCATTCCGCCCATTTGCAGTAACCAAAGTTCCCAGTGAGCGCCAAGTCCCTGTAGCTGTCCGTGTGCACCAAGGTTTACCTTTACGCCAATATCAGAAAGTTCTTTGGCGGTTTCTGAAACCAAAATAGGTCCGTTTTTATATTCTTCTTCAGGAAGTTTGGTACGATGTCTTGATCTGGAATCTACAATTTGTCGCGGTGTGAAATTGAGCAAACGTTCATTTTCCCAAACGTTATCTTTTTGATAGAAGTAATACTCACCGTTTATTCCGCCATAATTTACAATCAGTGTTGGCGTATAGCCAGTATTGCTGTTTCCCCAAAGCGTTTTTACATCTTTATAAACCGGAACCACGGGAATATTATGTTCTATCCCGGTATGCCCGTCTACAATCATATTCATATTATGTAAGAAGGTGCTTCCGCCTTCGGGAACCACATTCATCTCCAGTTCTTTTGCCGCCTGCATTATTTGCTGGCGCTGTTCACGGCGAGGTTGGTTATAACTTTTTACCGAAGTCGCACCAAAGGCTTTCGTTCTCCTTAAAGCCGATTTAGCATCTTCCAGGCTATTAATTACTGCTTTAAAATCGCCTTCAGCACCGTAAAGAATAATTCCTGTTGAATAAATTCGTGGGCCTACCATTTCACCGGCTTTTACCATTTCAGCCATACTAAAAATGCTTTCACTTAAAGCCGAAGGATCGTGCACGGTGGTAACTCCAAATGCCATATTTGCATATAAAGGCCAGTGCTTTTCTGGCGTTAAGCCATATCTAAAAGCGCCAATATGCGCGTGGGCATCAACAATTCCAGGCATTATTGTTTTTCCTTCCAGGTCATAAACTTTCGCATTATTCGGAATATTTACTTCGGAAGTTTCACCTACAGAAACAATTTTATTTTCTTTAATTACAATGCTTCCATTTTCAATAACCTTATCACCATTCATAGTAATAATCCTGGCGTTGGTAAAAGCAATTTGCCCTTCCGGAATATCGGTTTTTAGTTTAAGTCCGATTTTGGTTCCTTCCTCGGTAATATCAGGAATAGAATCAGGAGAACTCTCCAGGAAAGTAAAACGCTCTGAAACTTTATTAGTGAAATATTCGTCACCTAAAGTCCAGTGTACATTTTGGCTGTTGTTCGACCAGTGCAGGTTCATCCCCGCATCTTTAGTGATTTGTGTTACCGGGATAGTTTTGGTGTTATTGTCTAAATCCAATGGTCGCCCCGTCATAGTAAGCGGTGCCAAATAAGCCTGGTGCAAATGACTAAAAACAACCCATTTATTATCTGGGCTTGGCACTAATCTATTGGCGTGTTTTGAATTGATATGCGTACGCTCGTCGTTTCCGCTTAGATCAATACTTTTTAAACTTTTTTCCAGACTGCCCATAAGCGCGCCACCGGTTTGAAAGAAAATTCGGGAATCGTCTTTACTGAATATTGGGAAATCTCCGGAATCATAGATCTTCTTTTTATTTTCTCCGGAAGCACTAATCGTATAAATACCCGGTTCTTTACTAAAAGTTTGTCCCTGGTCACTGTTACCGCGCTCCTTTACAAAAACGATTTGTTCGCCATCGTTGGAAAAAGCAGGGTTTCTATAAATACCTTTTTCTGAAGTGAGTTTTTGCGGATTTCTACCACTCAAACCTACTTTCATTAAAGCGCCCATTTTGGAGTCACTCCAGGTAACGTAAACGATCTCTTTTCCGTCAGGAGAAAAAGCGGGCTCAAATTCAAAATTTTCGCCGTTGGTGATTCGCTGAGGTTTTCCGTTTGGTAAGGATTTTTTCCATAAATAACCTACCGCGTTAAAAACAAGGGTTTTCCCATCTGGCGAAGTTACCGCGTGACGAATCACTTTAGGATTGAATTCTTCCGAAAATACCTGGTGTTCGCTTCTATGGGTTTCTGCAATCTCTATGGTGTTTTCAACTTCAAAAGGAATAATTTCAGAGGAATAATCTTCAATATTTACTTTATTGATCTTTCCTTCACTCCAAAAAACGATTTCTTCTCCCGAAGGCATCCAGCTAAATCCGGGATAAACCCCAAAAATCGCCCAGGCCTCCTGTTGGTCTTTACTCAATTTATCATAAACCGGCCATTCTTCGCCGGTTTCCAGGTCGTGAATAAATAAAACCGATTCTGTTCTCACTCTTTTTATAAAAGCAAGCTTCTTCCCATCAGGTGAAACTTGTGGTCTTGCTGCTCCGCCGGGACCACCTGTAATAGTAGTGTTTTCACCGGTTTCAAAATCGTATCTTTTTATAACATAGATTTGCTTGTTAGGATCTTTATTGTACTGAAACATTCCGCCAGGGTACATATCTTCGCTGTAATAAAGGTAGCGCCCATCTGGAGAAATGCTGGGTTCGTTTACATCCTGTTGGTCGTTTTTACGTTCGGTAAGTTGTAAACCTCCTTCGCCACCAATGTGGTATAGCCACATTTCTCCGGCCCCAAGAGAACGGCCAGAAGTAAAATGTTTCCTGGCTACAATGGCATTTCCGTCTGGAGTCCAAACCGCATTGTTTAGCAATCTAAAATTTTCTTTAGTAAGTTGGCTGGCATTTTCTCCATCGGCATCCATAATCCAAATGTTATCGCCTCCACCGGCATCGCTGGTAAAAGAGATCTTAGAACCATTTGGGCTAAATCGCGGCTGAACTTCATAAGCCATTCCGCTTCTTAAAAGTGTTGCTTTTCCACCACTAACTGGCATTTTATAGATATCACCTAAAAGATCGAAAACTATGGTTTTTCCGTCGGGAGAGACATCAAGATTCATCCAGGTGCCTTCATCAGTTTTAAGCGGAACTTCTTTAATGTTCCAGTCATCAGAATAAGGATCATTTACGTCCCATTTCTTTTCTTCTTCTTTTTCTTGTGAAAATAGGTTTGGAGCGGCCAATAAAATAAATAAGGCCGGGAGGAATTTTTTAAACATAGTGTGATTTTTTAACGAGGCTAAATATACTATGAAAAGCTCAAAAGCTCTAATTGCATTAAGGGATTTAATATTTGGAGATTATTTTATCTAATTGCGTCTTTTAAAGTAAGTTTGATTTAAGATTGTCTGAAATTTAATTTTTGAAAAATGAATAAAAATAGACCTGAAGTTTGGTTACGGGGAAAAATTCCTGATATTCCAGATTTACTACAACCTGCTGCCCACGCTTTATTACAATCTAGCGAAGAAGTAAAGAAATATATGATCGATTTTTCTGAAGAATTGCTATGGAAAAAGCCTGCAGGAAGAGCTTCAGTTGGATTTCATTTACAGCATTTAACCGGAGTAACCGATAGAATGCTAACCTATGCTAAAGCCAAAAAATTATCTGAATCTCAATTTCGGTATTTAAAAGATGAAGGAAAACCAAATGACGATATTTCTGTAGAATTTCTTGTTCAGAAATTTCAGGAAAAAGTAAATGAAGCAATCGATTTTCTTAAAATTACACCTGAAAATATTTTAACCGAATATAGACCGGTAGGAAGAAAGGAACTGCCTTCAACGATAATCGGATTGCTTTTTCACGCTGCAGAACATAGTCAGCGACACGTGGGGCAACTTTTGGTAACGGTGAGTGTTTTGAAAGATAGTTCAGATTCGTTACAGTCCTAAATAATATATACTTGTTCTTTTTCCATTGATAAAAAAGAACCAAAAAATCTAGGCTTACGAAACTGTATCTAAATTTATCGTTCGTCACCTAAATTTTAGGAACTCGCAAGAGGAATTAAAGTAAATTAAGGAATTCATTTAGCTCAAACAGCCTAAAATTTTACGGTGCCATCACTTCAAATTTCACGATAAATTTTCGGTATGCCGCTATTGATTCGGCATTTTAATTTTCTACAAGGTTTAGCAAGCCTTGTAGGTCTTTGGTTAATTAGAAATTATACCTGCGAGGTATAAAAAACTCGCAGAAAAAGCAATTCAATGATGATTAAAAAGGCAAATTACTTAAATCTACATTCCCACCGGAGATAATAATTCCAACTTTTTTATTTCGAAATTTCTCTTTTTCGCGTAAAATCGCAGCAAAAGCCACCGCACTGGAAGGTTCTACTACAATTTTCATACGTTCCCAGATGAGTTTCATAGCATTGATAATTTCCTCCTCTTCAACTCGTATAATTTCAGAAACAAACTTTTGAATTATAGGGAAATTCTTATCTCCAAGCTGGGTTTTTAATCCATCGGCAATTGTATTGGTGCTGGAATTGGTTTCGATTTTTCCAGTTTTCAGAGATCGATAAGCATCGTCAACTTCAAAAGGTTCGGCACCAATGGTTTTGCATTTTTTAGTATAAAAATCTACTGCCAGCGCGGTTCCGGCTATAAGTCCACCGCCACCAACGGGTGTAATAATTATATCCAGATCAGGAAAATCTTCAAGGAGTTCTTTTGCCCCGGTTCCCTGGCCATAAATTACATTCAGGTCATTTGAAGGATGAAGAAAAGTAGCACCGGTTTCTTTTTGAATCTTTTCGGCCGCGGTTTCGCGAGCTTTTATGTTGGGTTCACACTCGGTAATTTGTCCGCCGTAAGTTTTTACCGCGTCTTTTTTAACCTGTGTAGCAGAAGAAGGCATCACGATATAAGCCGGGATTCCCAAATTTTTAGCCGATAACGAAACTGCCTGCGCAAAGTTACCAGACGAATGTGTTACCACGCCTTTCGCTCGTTCCTTTTTGCTTAAAGCCAGGATTGCAGCGGTTGCACCTCGCATTTTAAAAGCACCCATTTTCTGAAAATTCTCACACTTAAAATAAATTTCAGTTTTGGCTAATTTGTTTAATAAATCTGAAGTTAATACCGGGGTGCGGTGTATGTATGGTGAAATTTCTAAATGTAGTTTGGTAAAATCTTCTTTACTGATCATTGTGACTTATTTCAATCAATAAAATTAAAAGAAATTAATTCAGTAAAAAAGTATAATCCAGCTGAGTAATCTATCCTGAAGTGATTTAATAAAAAATTTAGTGCTTAATTTCAGAAGCAAGATTTTGAATTATAGAGAAAATTATTTTTCTTCTTCAATAGGAATGGACAGCACAGGGATTTCGGCATTTTTAAACAATTCTACCGAAACACTTTCGGCAAAAAGATTATAGAAGAAACTGTGTTTGTGGGTACCTACAATTAAAATATCGGCTTTAAGCTTTTTGGCTTCCTGCAATACGGTTTCCACAGTAGAGCCCTGAATTAAAAGCGCATCAGATTCTATATTTTTATCAATAAACATATCGCGAATTTGCTGTAATTCTTTGTGCTCGTCTCTTAATTCATCGGCTCGCATATCTCTAATATATTGCGGGCCGGCATCAAAACCGGCAAAATCGGGATCTGGGGCGGCTACGTGAACCACCCAGATCTTAGCCCCGAATTTTTCTGCTATACTTTCAGCGTATGCCATAAGTTCTCCAACGGCATCATTAAAATCTACTGCAACCAAAATGTTTTTGAAAGTTTTCATACGCTGATATTTTAATTAATAACCTCTATCTCGTTCTACCACGTTCTTAAGTTCTTCTTCATCCTGCAATCTTTCATAATTCTCAATAATTTGCGGCACTACAGAGTTTGGATGAGTAACGCTGGCAATATGTGGTGTTATCCTTATTTTTGGATGTTTCCAAAATGGATGCTCGTCTCTTATTGGCTCTTCCCAAAATACATCTAATGCCGCACCAGAAAGATGGCCATCGTCTACTTTTGCCAGTAAATCCTGCTCCACTAAATGTTCACCACGGGCAACATTAATTACGTATGCGCCTTTGGGTAATTTTTCGAATAATTCTTTATTGAGTATTTTTTCGGTATCGGGAGTTAAAGGAAGCATATTTACCAAGATATCAGACTGCTCCAAAAACTCATCAAATTCATCTTCTCCGGCAAAGCTTTCTACGTTTTCAAATTCTTTTTTATGCCTGGAAAATCCTATTACCTGGAAGCCATTTTTTAGTAAATTATTGGCCACGCTTTGCCCAAGGTTACCTATCCCCAAGATCCCAACTTTTACATCGTTATTGCGAGTATAAGAAACAGGTTCCCATTTTTCGTTTATTTGGCTTTCCCTGTAATGGAGTAAATTTCTTTGGTGCGCAAGAATAAGGGTAAGTACAAAGGTTCCCATATCTTGTTCCAGCCGATCGTCTACCACTTTAGTGATTTTTATATTTTCGGGAAGTTC
This sequence comes from Salegentibacter sp. BDJ18, assembly GCF_017579965.1. Classification (NCBI taxonomy): domain Bacteria; kingdom Pseudomonadati; phylum Bacteroidota; class Flavobacteriia; order Flavobacteriales; family Flavobacteriaceae; genus Salegentibacter; species Salegentibacter sp. BDJ18. The sequence continues at coordinate 15,191 of NZ_JAFLQX010000002.1, read as the reverse complement.
CTGATCGCTGGTAATATGATCTACCCCGGCGCCCATAGAAGCAACGACTTTTAAATTGGGATAATTTTGAAAGATTCCACGGGGATGATTCCAGGTTAAGGCAAATTCTACCTCTTCTTTATCGTGATCTTCTGGATACACGTAAATATTTAAACCCGGATGTTGATTTTTTAAAGCTTCAACCCAAGCTTTCGGGTCTTTACCCGGACTAACAATTAATAATGACATTCTATTCTTTATTTTTGAATGGTTAATATTTAACTTACAAAAGCACTGTATCCCGTAATGGCACGGCCTACAATTAGCGAATTAATTTCTTTTGTTCCTTCGTAACTATAAATGGCTTCGGCATCGGCTACAAAACGGGCAACATCGTGTTCTAGTAGAATACCATTGCCGCCCATAACTTCGCGGGCACGGCTTACCACATCCCTGGTACGCATACTACAAAAAACCTTCGCCAAAGATGCGTGTTCATCTGTTAGTAAGTCGGCATCCTGCATTTCAGAAAGCCTAAAAACCAGTGTTTGCATTGCGGTAAGATTGGAAACCATTTCTACTAAATGATTTTGAATTAACTGGTAAGAAGCAATTGGTCTCCCAAACTGTTCTCTTTTCCTGGTGTATTTTAAAGCGCTTTCATACGCGCCCCGGGCACAACCAACCGCCTGCCAGGCTACTCCAGCACGAGTCATTCTAAGTACTTTTGCAGTATCTTTAAAGGAATCTGCTTTTTGTAACCTGTCACTTTCGGGTATTACACAATCGGTTAAAGTTATAATGGCATTCTGCACAATTCGCAAGGCCATTTTATCTTCCATTTTTTCTGCTTTATAACCAGGATTTCCTTTTCTTACCAGGAATCCTTTAACCTGGTTGCTGTCTACATCCCGCGCCCAAATAATAATTACATCAGCAAAAGTGGCGTTCCCAATCCATTTTTTCTGTCCGTTTAAAATCCAGTTTTCACCGTCAAACTTGCATGTAGTTTCAAGTCCGCCGGCCACACCAGAGCCAACATTGGGTTCTGTTAATCCAAAGGCACCAATAGCATCTAATTTTTGCATCTTCGGAAGCCATTCCTGCTTTTGTTCTTCACTTCCGCATAGGTAGATAGATCCCATTGCCAGGCCGCTATGTACGCCGAAAAAAGTTGAAATAGAAACATCTACACGTGCAATTTCCTGTGCTATAATACCTTCCATTAAAAAAGGAAGATTTGGGCAGCCATAACCTTCGTAAGGCACACCGGTAATATTTAGTTTCTTGAATTTCTCAATAATTTCGTGAGGAAATTTAGCACGATTCCAATGGTCGTTTACCAAAGGGCGAACTTCATCTTCCATAAAATTTCTCACCTCCATTTGAAGCTTGCGCTGCTCCTCTGTAAGTTTAAGATCTAAATTGTAAAAATCGCCGGTAATGGGAGGCAGATCACTTTGGCCTTTTTTCTGTTTGGTTTTTAACATTTTCATCAAACCCTTGAGTTGACGCTCATCTAACTGGCCTAAACTTTTCATCGCTTCCGAAAGGTCTATCTGCTCATTAATTTTCGCTAATTGATCCATATCAACCGACTTTAATAGGTTGATGGTGTTTCTTACTTTTCTAAAAACGGACATACGGTGTTTGATTGGTGGAATTCTAAAATTAGGAATTAAAACTGCGTCCGGTTGTTAAAGCTTTCCGAAGAAAACGTCAAAAAAAAATACCGCTGAAGAACAGCGGTATTTTAAATAGTAATTATGGCTTAAAAATTTAGAGATTAAAGGCTTCTTTAACCTTATCTACATAGTCCAGTTTTTCCCAGGTAAAAAGTTCTACTTCTTTTTTTACTTCCCCGGAATATGGACTTTTAAAGATTTTAGTCACGGTTCTTGGTTCTTTTCCCATGTGCCCGTAAGCAGCAGTTTCACGATAGATAGGACTCCTAAGTTTTAGACGATTTTCTATGGCCCAGGGACGCATATCAAATATCTGTGCTACTTTTTTTGCAATTTCTCCATCTTTCATGTCAACTTTAGAAGTACCATAAGTTTCTACTGAAATTGAAGTAGGTTCTACCACCCCAATCGCATATGAAACCTGCACTAAAACTTCATCTGCAAGGCCTGCAGCAACAAGGTTTTTGGCAACGTGACGTGATGCGTAGGCTGCCGAGCGATCAACTTTACTAGGATCTTTTCCGGAAAAAGCACCACCACCGTGAGCGCCTTTTCCGCCGTAGGTATCTACGATAATTTTTCTTCCGGTAAGTCCGGCATCGCCGTGAGGCCCACCAATAACAAATTTCCCGGTAGGGTTTATATGATAAGTAATATCATCATTAAAAAGTTTCTGAACATATTCTGGCAATTGTTCTTTTACCCGCGGAATAAGGATTTCAAGAATATCTTTCTTGATCTTTTTCAGCATAGCATCATCATCTTCATCAAAATCGTCGTGCTGGGTAGAAACCACAATGGCCACAATTTTCTGCGGCACATTATCGTCACTATATTCTATGGTAACCTGGCTTTTAGAATCGGGACGTAAGTAGGGGATATCTTTGCCTTCGCGTCTTAATTTGGCCAGCTCAATAAGTATTTTGTGAGAAATATCTAAAGCCAGCGGCATATAATTCTCGGTCTCGTTGGTGGCATAACCAAACATCATTCCCTGGTCTCCCGCGCCCTGTTCTTCTTTATTTTCACGATCTACACCCTGGTAAATTTCCTGGGATTGTTCGTGAATTAAAGAAATAACGCCACATGAATCACCACTAAATTTGTATGCTCCTTTAGTATAACCAATATCATTAATAACTTCCCGCGCAATGTTTTGTACATCTAAATAAGTGTCGCTTCTTACTTCACCGGCAAGTACCACCTGGCCGGTAGTTACTAAGGTTTCGCAGGCGACTTTAGAGTTTTCATCAAAAGCAAGGAAATTATCGAGTAAGGTATCGCTAATCTGATCGGCGATTTTATCGGGGTGTCCTTCAGAAACACTTTCTGAAGTAAATAAATAAGCCATATTTTTAATTTGTTTTAAAAAATACGGGTTGAATTTGACGAAAAGCTAAGGGAGTAGTGATACTGCTTTAGCATTTTTCTTATACTTTAAAAAGCATAAAAGGGTTGCAATCAGTCAAATCCTTCCCTTTAATAATTCGGTTACAAATGTATAAAAATAACCCAAACTCATACTTTCTTTAACTTTCTTTTTTATAGGGTTGAAGACTTTAAAATATCGACTTCAATTTGTAGCGTATAAAATTATAGTTTTATACCTCTGAAAAATAGCTAATTAGGTTTGTGTTTTAGATAAAAATAAATTATAAATAATTTTACAGCTATTAAATTATTGATTAATCAATTTAAAGGAATAAAAATTTATTTTTCGTAAAAGTGAAGTTTTGATTTGGTTATTAAAAATTTCTGCCCTTATCTTTGTAACCAACAAAACAACGAAATGTACCAGATAATTTGCAATATGATGCGTATGATGATGTGGAAAACCTCCGCAGCGCGCTCAATTGCTTAATTCTGAAAAGATATAAATTGCAAAAAGCCGCTGCCAACTCGCAGCGGTTTTTTTTTGTTTAAAACTTAGTCATTTCCGCCTAGGCGGAAATACAGAATAAGAAAATAGGTTAGTAAAAATTAGATTCCCGTCCGTACGGGAATTACAAAAACAAATATGATGATTAAGGCAATAAATAAAATGATGATGCGCACTATGATGATGTGTATGTGTATGCAACACATGAAATGCTATTGCCAAAACCGAATGTAACTTAGTTTGTTTAGAGTTCAATTAAAAGGTCCCCTTGGTAATAGCTACTTAAGGGGACTTTTTTTATTTAAAACATTGTCATTTCCGCGAAGGCGGAAATCAAAATACAACAAATCAAGCTTCCAAAATAGGAGCAAAACTTTAAAAAATTAGAAATTATGAGTACTCAAAAATTTTCAACAAACGCATTACACGCAGGTCACGATACAAAAGAAAACGGAGGAACAAGGGCAGTACCAATTTACCAAACAACTTCTTATGTTTTTAATAATTCAGATCACGCTGCCAATCTCTTTTCCCTTGCAGAACCCGGTTATATCTACACCCGATTAAATAATCCTACTAACGATATTTTAGAACAACGTCTTGCCGCATTGGAAGGCGGGATAGCAGCTGTAGTTACAGCTTCAGGCACAGCTGCAATTAATACCACCCTTTTAACGCTTTTAAAATCTGGAGATCATATTGTAGCATCTAGCAGTTTATATGGAGGAACTTATAATCTACTAAGTGTAACTTTACCCAGATTTGGAATTACAACAACCTTTGTAGACCCTGAATATCCAGAGAATTTTAAAAAGGCCGCAAAAGAAAACACGCGTGCCATTTTTGTAGAATCGCTTGGGAACCCGAAGCTTGATGTTCTGGACCTTAAAGCAATTTCTGCTGAAGCAAACGCGCTTAAAGTTCCATTTATAGTAGATAATACGGTGGCTACACCTTCTTTGCTAAAACCTATAGAACACGGCGCCGATATTGTTATTGAATCGCTTACTAAATATATTAGCGGTAACGGAACTTCGCTTGGAGGAGCCATTATAGATGCCGGTAATTTTAACTGGGCAAATGGGAAATTCCCCGAATTCACTGAACCTTCACCGGGTTATCACGGGCTTGTTTACCACGAAGCCTTAAAAGAAGCCGCATTTATTGCAAAAGTGAGAATTGAAGGGCTTCGAGATCACGGCGCGGCATTGAGTCCGTACAATGCTTTCCAGATTTTACAGGGTTTAGAAACTCTTGAAATAAGAATAAAACAGCATAGTCAAAATGCTTTGGAACTGGCCACCTGGCTGGAGCAGCAAAAAGAAGTAAAATGGGTAAACTACCCTGGGCTGGAGAGCAGTAAATACAATAAACTCGCTAAAGAGTATCTTTCTAAAGGGCAAAGTGGTGTAGTGACTTTTGGAGTTGAAGGAGGCTTTGAATCGGCTAAAGTTGTAGCCGATGAAACCAAACTTTTCTCCCTCGTTGCCAATATTGGAGATACGAAATCGCTAATTATTCATCCGGCAAGTACTACACACCAGCAACTGGACGAAAAACAACAGGCAACTGCTGGAGTTACACAAGACCTTATTCGTATATCGGTTGGGCTGGAAGATGTTGAAGATTTAAAAACAGATTTAAAAGAAGCTTTTGCTAAAATTGAGAAAAAAGCTCTGGTATAATTTATTGTTGGTGGAAAGGCAAAGGAAAAAGCAGCCAGGTTAAGTCTTTTTCCTTTTGCTCTTTCTAAATCAAAAAACGAAAAAAATGCTTCAGGAACTCTGTTTAAAAGATTTTGAAAATTCCGCGGGAACGGTTCAGGATATTTATTTGAGCTTTCAGCAATTTGGTGAAAACCCGGAAACGGCGCCGGTGGTTTTAATAAATCACGCGCTTACGGGTAACTCTCAAATTACGGGAAAGCTTGGCTGGTGGACCAAAATTGTGGGACCTCAAAAATGTATTGATACCGAAAAATTCAGCATTCTGGCTTTTAATATTCCGGGAAATGGTTTCAACGGAAAAAAAGAACATTTAATTGAAAATTATAAAGAATTTACGCTTAGAGATATTGCAAGAATCCAGGATTTAGCACTTCAGCAATTAAAAATTGAAAAACTTTTTGCCATAATTGGAGGTTCAATAGGCGGCGCACTCGCCTGGGAACTGGCCGCTTTAAAACCTGATCTAGCTGAAAATATTATCCCTATTGCCACAGATTATAAAGCCACAGATTGGGTTTTGGCAAACTGTAAAGTGCAGGAGCAAATTCTGAATAATTCTAAAGAGCCCGTGAAAGATGCAAGAATGCATGCAATGACCTTTTATCGTACTCCGCAATCTTTAAGTAAGAAATTTAACAGAACAAAAGAAGAAATAAAACCTTGTTATAAAGTAGAAGGCTGGTTGCAGTATCATGGTGTTAAACTGGAAGAACGTTTTCAACTGGCTTCCTATAAATTTATGAACCACTTGCTAACTACCATAGACATTAGCAAGGGCAGCGGTAATTACCTGGAAGCCGCAAAGAAAATTGAGGGGAATATTCATATTGTAACAGTGAATTCTGACTGGTTTTTCCTGGCCGATGAGAATTGGGAAACTTATGTAAACCTTTCCCTGATTAAAAATAATGTAAGTATTCACGAAATAAGATCAATTCACGGGCACGATGCTTTTTTAATAGAAGCCTCACAACTGTCCAGATTTTTAAAACCCGTATTTAAAACCAACAATAAAAAAAATGAAAAAAGTGAACATCATCTTGTTTGGAATAGGTAATGTAGGAAGTACCCTAATTCAGCAATTACTCAACGCAAAAGAACAATGGGAAAAGCATTCGGGGGTTTCTGTAAATATTCCTGTGATTGCTAATTCAAAAAAAGCGCTTTTTAATGCTGAAGGAATTTCAGAAAATTGGAAAAAAGATTTTAAAAAATCTTCCGAAAAATATAAACTGGAAGATATCCTGGATTTTACAAAAGAAAACGACCTGGAACATCTTATAGCAATAGATGCCACGGCCAGCAAGGAATTTGTTGAAATTTATATTCGGTTAATTCAAAATGGCTTTAACCTGGTAGCCGCCAATAAAGTTGCGAATACACTTTCTGCCGATTTCTACAACAAACTACGAAAAGAATTAGATTACCACGGCAAGTATTTTTATTATGAAACCAATGTGGGCGCAGGTTTGCCAATTGTACAAACCGTACAGGGCTTGCACCAGGCGGGAGAAAAGGTAACCAAAATTCGAGGGGTCTTTTCCGGTTCGTTGAGCTTCATTTTTAATACTTATTCTGAAAATAAAGAGAAGTTTTCTGATGTATTGCGAAAAGCCGGACGATTAGGATATACCGAGCCTGATGCCCGCGAAGATCTATCAGGAAACGATGTGGGAAGAAAATTATTGATCCTGGCTCGTGAGCTTCAGTTAGAAAAGGAATTCCAGGAGATTAAAATTCAATCTTTAATTCCCGAAAAATTAAACGGACAAACTTCCGCAGAAGAATTTCAGCGAAGAATAGGGGAGCTGGATGAGATATTTTTTCAGCATAAAAAGGAACAAAACAAAGATCATGTGCTACGATACATTGGGGAAATTGAAGTAGGAAGCGCCAACCTGGAGGCAAAACTTATTTCTGAACCTAAGAATACCGCACTGGGCCAAATTAAAGGGGCCGATAATATTTTTGAAATTTATACCGAGTCTTATGGCGACCAGCCACTGGTAATCCAGGGAGCTGGCGCAGGAGCAGCGGTAACCGCGCGCGGTGTAGTTAGCGATGTGCTTAAATTATCGCAAAGACTTAATTAAAAATCCAACAAAACCAACAATTATGCATTTTGAAACCGAAGCCATTAGAACACAAAACGAACGTACACAGTTCCAGGAGCATTCTACACCCCTGTACCTAACGTCCAGTTATGTTTTTGATGATGCCGAAGATATGAGAGCTTCATTTTCTGAAGAAAAGGAACGCAATATTTACAGCCGATTTACCAATCCCAATACTTCAGAATTTACTGAGAAAATAGCGAAGATGGAAGGAGCAGAAGCGGGTTTTGCTTTTGCAACGGGAATGAGTGCTGTTTTTTCAAGTTTGGCGGCTCTTTTAAATAGTGGAGATCATATTATTTCGGCTAGATCGGTTTTTGGTTCTACGCATAGTTTGTTTACCAAGTTTTTTCCAAAATGGAATATTTCGCATTCCTATTTTAATGTGAATGAAGTTGATAAAATTGAAAGTTTAATAAAGCCCGAAACCAAAATTATTTTTGCTGAAACACCTACTAATCCAGGTGTAGATGTATTGGATTTAGAAGTTTTGGGTGAAATAGCTAAAAAACACAATCTTATATTAATTATAGATAATTGTTTTGCCACGCCCTGGCTTCAGAATCCTATAAAATTTGGGGCGCATTTGGTGATACATTCGGCTACAAAATTAATTGACGGTCAGGGCCGAGTTCTGGGCGGTGTAACAGTAGGAAATGCCGATTTAATAAGGGAAATATACCTGTTTTCAAGAAATACAGGACCGGCTTTGTCACCTTTTAATGCCTGGGTACTTTCTAAAAGTTTGGAAACTTTAGCGGTACGTTTAGATAAACATTGTGAAAATGCAGAAAAAGTTGCTCTATTTCTGGAAACCGAAGCCAATGCTGAAAATGTGAAATACCCTTTTTTAAAGTCGCATCCGCAATACGAAATTGCTAAAAAACAGATGAAAAAAGGTGGGAATATTGTTTCATTTGAGATTAAAGGAGGGATTGAAGCGGGTAGAAAGTTTATAGATGCTATAAAACTTTGTTCAAGATCGGCAAATCTTGGCGATACACGCAGTATTGTTACGCATCCGGCATCTACAACGCATAGTAAATTAAGTGAAGAAGACAGGTTAGAAGCCGGGATAAAGCCAGGTCTGGTAAGAGTTTCAGTAGGATTGGAACACGCAGAGGATGTAATAGCAGATTTAAAACAGGCTCTAAACTCAATTTAGTTATGGTAATTTCAGCAGACGTAGGGCTTTTTGATTTTTCCATAGAGAATTCAATTATAAATGCGAAAAAGTCAATATTTAAGTATATTCGCAGTATGCTTTCTAAAAAGACTAAATACGGTATTAAAGCCCTGGCGTTTATCGCAAAAAAAGGGGATAGAAAACCGGTACAAACTTCAGAAATCTCTAAAAGTGAGAATATTTCGCAAAAATTCCTTGAAAGCATACTTCTGGAATTGCGAAAATCGGGATTTTTGGGGTCTAAAAAAGGCAAAGGCGGCGGCTATTATTTAATAAAAGAACCGGAAGATATCCGAATGACTTCGGTAATTAGAGTACTGGAAGGTCCTATAGCGATGGTGCCCTGTGTGAGCCTAAATTATTACGAAAAGTGCGACGATTGCCCCAGTGAAGAAGCCTGTTCTGTTCATAGTTTAATGATCCAGGTTAGGGATAGCACATTAAAAGTGCTGGGCGATAACACTTTAGCTGATATTTCTGCGAAAAAATAAGAATTCAAAAATTAAATGTTAAATACTGAAATTTAGGCCTTTAATAGTTGGTCTGATAAAAAAACAAAGTTACTTTTGTTTTATAACCTACTAATCCGATAGGTTAATGGAATTTAAACAAAGAGAGTATGATACTGGATCAGGCAAAATCTAAAACCACTTATAAAAAAGACAGGACTTCAGAAAAACCCTTGCGCAGTATTTTAAAAACAGTGAGTTGGAGAATTGTAGGAACCGTAGATACCATAGTTATTTCGTGGGTCCTAACAGGAGAAATTGAAACTGCACTGGCCATTGGGTCGGTAGAATTAGTCACTAAAATGATCCTGTATTTTGGCCACGAGCGGCTTTGGAATATGATAAGTTTTGGAAAAGAATAAGAATATTTTTTAGAAAAGTATATAGAGTAAAGTTAGGCTCGGGCAGGGCCAAAAAATTTGTAAAAGATGAAACGGTACAGCGAAAAAGAATTAAAGATCCTCAACCAGCAGTTTAAGGGAATTACGCCGGCTGAGATTGTACAGTGGGTAGTATCCAATTCGGCCAGGCCGGTGATTACCACTAATTTTAGACCTTATGAAGCTGCAATTTTACACGCAGTTTCAGAGATAGACCCGGTAATAAAAGTAATTTGGTGCGATACCGGTTACAATACCCCGCAAACTTATAAACACGCAAAGCAGGTGATAGACCAGCTATCACTTAATGTTAAGCTTTACACCCCAAAGCAAACTGCTGCTTACCGAGATGCGCTTTTTGGAGGAATCCCAGATATTAATAATCCGCAGCACGCCGAATTTACCAAACAGGTAAAACTGGAACCTTTTTTACGCGCTATGCGTCAGCAAAATCCAGATGTTTGGTTTACAAATCTTAGAAAGGGCCAAACCAGTTTTAGGGATAGTATAGATATTTTAAGCTATAGCAAAGACGGAATTTTAAAGGTAAGTCCCTTTTACCACTGGAGTGATGAAAAACTGGATACTTATTTAGAGCAACATGAACTGCCAAACGAGTTTAAATATTTTGATCCCACCAAAGTTTTGGAAAACCGTGAATGTGGTCTCCACGCTTAATGAATTCCAATGAAAAAAGAGCAGAGCTATACCGAGATGTACCGTTCAAAAATGTGTATTCGCTGCCCTTAAAGGAAACTTTTTATAAAAAAATATAGGAAGTCCTTTTAAATGAAAAAATCAAAAAAGGACTTTTTTATTAATACCTGTTTTTCAGGTTTCAATTTAAAAATTATCGATAATGCAAAGTTTTAGAACCGAAATAGAAAACCCAATCGTAGAGCAGGATATTCTTGATTTAGAAAAGAAAATCAGGTTGTTTCGTGAGGGAAAAGCCGATGAAGAGAAATTCCGAAGTCTGCGTTTAGCGCGTGGAGTTTATGGGCAAAGACAGGCGGGAGTACAAATGGTTCGAATAAAACTTCCGTTTGGAAAAGTAACTTCAGAACAGCTTCACAGAATAGCCGATGTTTCCGATGAATATTCCAAAGGCCGTTTGCATATTACAACGCGCCAGGATATCCAAATTCACCATGTGAGTTTAGATAGAACCCCGGAGCTTTGGGCGCAGTTAGAAAAAGACGATATTACTTTGCGTGAAGCCTGCGGAAACACAGTAAGAAATGTAACTGCTTCCCCAATCGCGGGAATCGATAAAAACGAACCTTTTGATGTTTCGCCTTACGCACACGGAACTTTTCAGTTTTTTCTTCGAAATCCAATTTGCCAGGAAATGGGAAGAAAATTTAAAATTTCTTTTTCTTCTTCAGATGAGGATACGGCCTTAAGTTACATTCACGATCTTGGGTTTATCGCAAAATTAAAAGACGGAAAGCGCGGATTTAAAGTAATGCTTGGTGGCGGACTCGGTTCTCAACCAAGACACGCTGATGAATTGTATGATTTTCTACCGGTGGAAGAAACCCTTCCATTAATTGAAGGTGTACTACGGGTTTTTGATCGGTATGGCGAACGAGCAAAACGTTTAAAAGCCAGGATGAAATTTCTTGTAAAGGATATAGGAAAAGATGCCTTTATGGAATTAGTTTCCGAACAAGATACCGCACTTTCTAAAAATCATCCAGAATTTGAAGTTGAAAAATTTGAAACTGCACCGCCGCTTCAGGATGTTGAAGTTCCCGCAGTAACAATTGAAGATCAGAAAGATTTTAATACCTGGAAAAGCACAAATGTAATTCCGCAGAAACAGGAAGGCTTATTTGCAGTTGGAATTCGTGTTCCGCTAGGCGATTTTTATACCGGTGGTGCGAGAAAACTTGCCGATTTGGTGAAAAAATATGCCGGAAATGAGATCAGGCTGAGTTTAAGACAGGATATCTTAATTCGTCACGTTCGGGAAGAAATTTTGCCATTTTTCTATTCAGAATTAAAGAAACTGGGATATGCTGATACCGGTTATGATAAAACCGTAGATATCACAGCCTGCCCTGGTACCGACACCTGTAACCTGGGGATTGCCAGCAGTACAGGAATTGCCGATGTACTGGAAGATGTTTTAAAAGAAGAATATCCGCAGTTTATAAACGGAAAAGATATTACCATAAAAATAAGCGGTTGTATGAATGCCTGCGGGCAGCATAATATGGCTGAGATTGGCTTCCAGGGAATGTCGGTTAAAGTTGGTAAAACAGTGGCACCGGCACTTCAGGTGTTATTGGGCGGTGGAACCCTGGGAGATGGCCAGGGCCGATTTGCCGATAAAGTGGTGAAGATACCCAGTAAACGAGGTCCGGAAGCCCTACGTTTCTTGCTAAATGACTTTGAAGCAAATTCAACTTCCGAAGAAAAATTTGCAGAGTATTACGACCGGCAGGGAAAAACATATTTCTACGATTTATTGAAAGAACTGGCCGATACCTCAAACCTTACAGAAAACGAATTTGTAGATTGGGGACACGAAGAGCCATATATAAAAGCTGTAGGAGTAGGCGAATGTGCCGGCGTGGTTATAGATCTTATCGCAACACTTTTATTTGAAAGTGAAGAGAAAATTGATAACGCAAAAAGCGCATTGGAAAGAAAAGCCTGGGCCGATAGTATTTATCATTCCTATACCTCAATCGTAAATTCTGCTAAGGCTTTATTACTTGCTGAGGATGTAAAAACCAATACCCAGGCGGGAATTATTTCTCAGTTTGATGAGTTGTTTGTAGATACCGGTAAAATTGAATTATCGACTTCCTTTAAAGAATTCGTTTATCAAATGAACAAGCACGAGCCCACCGAAGCTTTTGCCAATAAATATTTAGAAGACGCGCATTTGTTCTTAAAAAGAGTGGATGCATTTAGAACAAAGGAGGTACAAAATGTATAATTCACCAAAACTAAGCGTGGTAGGCGCTGGTCCCGGAGACCCGGAATTGATAACAATTAAAGCACTAAATACTTTAAAAGATGCGAAAGTAGTGCTTTTTGATGCCCTTATTAATCGCGAATTACTGGAATATGCACCTCAAGCCGAGCATATTTTTGTTGGAAAACGAAAGGATAAGCATAGATATTCTCAAGACGAAATAAATGAGCTTATTGTAAAATATGCCCTGGAAAGAGGTCACGTGGTTCGTTTAAAAGGAGGAGATCCTTTTATCTTCGGAAGAGGATCTGAAGAAATTAATTATGCCAAAAGTAAAGGTTTGGAAACCGCGGTGGTATCGGGAATTACTTCTTCTATTGCGGTACCTGCCAATGTTGGAATTCCGCTTACGCAACGTGGTACTTCCGAGAGTTTTTGGGTAATCACAGGAACCACAACTCAAAAGAAACTTTCAGAAGATGTTAGGCTGGCGGCGCAATCTACCGCTACGGTGGTGATCCTGATGGGAATGGCGAAACTCGCCGAAATCGTGGACATTTTTAGTCACTACGGCAAAGAAGATACTCCGGTGGGGATTATTCAGAATGGAACTACCAATAATGAAAAATCAGGTTTTGGAACCATTAAAAGTATAGAAAAAGTAGTTGCCGAAAAACAACTTACCGCCCCGGCAATTATCGTGATTGGCGAAGTAGTAAAAGAAAGCGGACAGCTTAAAGCAGTTTTTGAAAACGTCAAGGAGTTTGAATTTAAAAATTCCCCCATTGGGGACTAGGGGGCCTATGGAAGAAAGAAACGAATTATATCCGGTCTTTTTAAAGGTCAATAAACTGAATATTCTGGTAGTTGGAGGCGGACAGGTGGGTCACGAAAAATTGCATTTCCTGTTTAAATCGAGTCCGAATGCTAATGTAGAAGTGGTCGCAAAATGGTTTTTACCGGAAACAGAAGAACTGGCAAAAAAACACGGCGCAAAATTGACTAAGGGCAGGTATAGAAAAAAATACCTTAAAAACCGTCATTTTGTAATTGCTGCTACCAACGATGCAAAATTGAATAAACGAGTTTATAAACACGCCAAAAAGCGCTATTTGCTTGCGAATATAGCTGATACACCTGAACTCTGCGATTTTTATATGGGCGGCATTGTAAATAAAGGCCACGTAAAAATCGCGATTTCCACCAACGGAAAATCGCCTACCGCGGCAAAGCGTTTACGTGAATTTTTTGAGGAGGTAATACCCGAAAATGTAAACCAAATGGTAGAAAATTTAAATGAATACCGAAGTAATATAAAAGGTGATTTTGAGGCGAAAGTTGATCAAATGAATTCTATAACCGAATCTTTAAAAGTTAAAAACAAGAGTGATGATTAAAACAGATATCCTGATAATTGGGGCTGGCCCAACCGGTTTGTTTACCGTTTTTGAAGCGGGATTATTAAAACTAAAAACGCATTTAATAGACGCGCTGCCACAACCCGGCGGGCAATGTTCTGAGATATATCCTAAAAAACCAATTTATGATATTCCGGCATTTCCTGAAATTTTAGCGGGAGATTTGGTTGGAAATTTAATGGAACAAATAAAACCTTTTGAACCAGGCTTCACTTTGGGCGAACGCGCAGAAACTTTGGAAAAACTGGACGACGGTACTTTTATAGTAACTACCAATAAAGGCACAAAACACCACGCGCCGGTGGTAGCAATTGCCGGTGGCTTGGGTTCTTTTGAGCCAAGAAAACCCCCAATCGCTAATATTACCGATTTTGAAGATAAAGGCGTTTCTTATTTTATTAAAGATCCTGAAGTATATCGCGATAAAAAAGTAGTGATTGCCGGTGGTGGAGACTCAGCTTTAGACTGGGCTATTTACCTGGCCGATGTTGCTTCTGAAGTTGCTTTGGTACACCGTAGAGCTGAATTCCGTGGTGCTTTGGATTCTGTAGAAAGGGTTTCAGAACTGGCAAAACTCGGTAAGATCGAGATGATCACTAATGCTGAGGTGGTTGGTTTAAGAGGTGAAGATAATCTTGAACAAGTGGTGATTCGACATAAAGATGAAGCTCGTGGGGAAGAATTTAAAGATGTGGACGATTTTATTCCATTATTCGGATTATCGCCTAAACTTGGCCCAATTGGAAGCTGGGGACTTGAAATCGAGAAAAACGCGATCAAGGTTGATAACTCTTACGATTATCAAACCAATATTCCCGGCGTTTACGCCATCGGCGATGTAAATACCTATAAAGGAAAATTAAAACTGATCCTTTCCGGGTTTCACGAAGCTGCGATTATGTGCCAAAGTGCTTACAGCCGTATTTTTCCCGATAAAAAGTATGTGCTTAAATACACCACCGTTGGCGGCGTAACCGGATTTGACGGTAGTAAAAAAGAAGCCAAAAAAGAAGTGGTGCAGAGTATTGGATAACCCCGAAGGGGGAATAAAATAAATGTTTTTTTAAGCTTATTAAGCTCCCCTCCTTTTTAAGGAGGGGTGGCCGGTAGGCCGGGGTGGTTAAGCCGTTGAGGTTGAACCCTTCCGTCATTCCTACGGAATGCCACCTTCCCTTGAGAAGAGAAGGAGCCTTAAAAATTTAACGGTTTTCGGCTATAAGTAGATAGCCTCGTGTAGGTATACTTTTTTTGATTCAGGACTATCTCATAAACTGTGTAAATAGAAAAATAACAGGGGTCGCGACCCCTGTTATTTTTTTGTCTAATTTTAAATTTTACACAGTATGAAAAAAGAGGATTTATTTAACGATGAATTTTTGAAG